>CBDUBS010000293.1:0-4028 GCA_965365445.1 uncultured bacterium
CCCGAAGGACTGCACTTCCAGCCGCTGTTTGTTCAGGATGGAAAGCACGTCGATGCCGCTGCACCCGGCCATTGCCATGAGCACGAGCTCCATGGGGCGAGGTCCGGCTTCCCCGCCGCCGGCCTTGCGGGAAGCATCGATGGTGATGGACTGGCCGGTTTCGTTGGAGGCGTTGAATTCAAACGCCTGATTGACCCGTTCGAGTGTGATTTTCATGGATTGAATGTTACTAGATTTCTGACGGAACGCATCCCCGGTTGCGCCCGGGCGGGCCGTAGAGCCCTTTGTGGGAAGATCGGCCGGGGGCGTTAAACCCATCCGGCGAGCGCTTCCCGAAGCGACAGTACGGCCGCGCCGCTATCCAGGGCGGCATCCAGGGTGTTCAGAAAATGGAGGCCCCAGCCCCCGTAGTCGGTTTCGTCCCACAGGGTATTGTGCCACAACCCGACACACGCCCCCCCGAAGCGGCGGCACGTATTCAGGAGCCCCACCGAGGCTTCAATGGCCTCCTCCGGCGAAAGATAACGCCGGTTGAACAAAACGGCCTCCATAAAGGCAAGGGGCATTTCCCACAGATCCAGCTCCGCATTACCGGGCGGGTCGAACAGCGGAAAAGGCAGGCACGTACCCCGGCGAAAACCCTCGTGCTCGGCCCAGCCGAGCGAGGAGTCGATCCGGAAGCCCGCGGCGGCCTGTAAAGCGCCCGTGGTCCGGGGATCGAACCGGAGGTAGTGGCTGCGCACCGATACGAGCGGCCCGGCGAAGCGGGCGAGGCGATCCCGTTCCTCCAGGAGGTACCCGGAATGGTCGTGGGCGTGGAACCCGGGGTGCAGGCCGATCTCGAAACCGGACCGCTGCAAGGACCGAATCCGTCGGCGCACGAAGCCCGAACCGAGGCGGTACGGGACGTCGTGCGGACCGTGCGCTCCGGCCTTGAAGAAGAACGTCGCCCCGGCCTTCCGGCTTTCCTCCTCGGCCTGTATGCGGACGAGCGCCCGCCGAAAGGGGTCGCCGGGGCGAACGGCGTCGGCGAGGGATTCCCCCAGGCGGCGCATACGCTCGGCAAGGGCAACCCGTCTCCCGTTCAGCAGGGCATACCCGACCATTTCGCGGTACAGGATTCCTGCCCGCCACTTGCGGATATAGTCGATGTCGTGGGTGGGGCAGAACGCCCAGTCGGATTCGCCCCACTTACGGCGGCGAATCCGGAACCCGGCCGCCGCCAGCATCCCGGAGAGGTGCTCGCGGTACTCGTCCACCACCGGGCGCGTAACGAACCCGCGCCGGTACTGCAACGAGGCGGCCAGCGGAAACCGCCCGTACCGGTCTCGTGTGCGCGTGGTGACTTCCTGCCACCCCGAGAGCCAGAAGAAAGCGCCTGCGATCCAGTCCGGCCGTCCTTCGGGATCACGAAACAGGACGGGCATCCGCTCGCTTCCGGTTCCGAACCAGGAAAGGCCGGAAGGCGGGTACGGCGCGCCGGATGCGAAATATCCCGGCGCGTCGGGGTCGTACGGGAGCGCGATAGCGGCCCGGGCAGGGGGCGTCGGCCCGTAGTACACATCCGGCGCATCGTGCGGCCCATCCAGCCACACCGGGTCGAGTCCGATCGGTCGCAGGAGCGCCGCAAGTCCGTACCTGGCCTTTGGCATGTAGCCGGGGGGCGCATCGAGCAGGCAGGTAACAGGAGTGGGCATGGAGCAGCCGATCGGTTTTCGGCATGATACGGCGAAGCGGCGAGATCAGGAATGCAACGCCAGAAGTAACCCGACCGTGAAAACCTTCCGCAGGGCGGTGCGTAGTCCACGCAAAACCGGAATTGCCATGCATGCACTACCCGACGCCCCGAGCCGAGAGCAACTGGACGACCTGGAAATTCGCGAGGGGCTGGAAGGGCTGACTCCCCCGCTAATCATGACCCTGTACCGCCGCGCCCCGCTGCGTCGCCGGATCGAAACCGCCGCGGACATGTGGCGGATGTTCGAGGGCTCGTCGCTGGTGCTTTCGGCCTGGCGGCGCAACCACCTCGCCGGGATCGCCCGGGTGCTTACCGACGGGGTGCTGGTTGCCTACCTGTGCGACCTCGCCGTGGAACCGGACGTGCAGCGGCTCGGCGTCGGTAAACGGCTGATCGAGGAAGTCCGGTCCCGGTGCCGGGGCGCCGATCTGATCCTTCGTGACTCCGATCTCTCGACGGGTTTCTACGAACGGCTGGGGTTCGAACGGGTGGATAACGCCTGGATGGTGCGCGTGCGCTGATCCCGTTCTATTTCATCCTTGCCGTCAACACGGCGGGTTGCGTCCGGGAGTCGGGGGTGGTGATTCAGCTTTCCATTTCCTGAGCAGGGACGTCGGCAAATTCATCGTAGCGTTCGCGCCGGACATCGGCCCCTGCCGCCGCCAGCTTGCCTTCCAGGTTCTCGTAGCCGCGGTCCAGGTGGTATATGCGCAGCACATGGGTGGTTCCTTCGGCGGCCAGCCCGGCCATGACCAGCGAGACGCTGCCCCGGAGGTCCGTGCTCATCACGTGGGTGCCCGAGATGGGAACACCTCCTGTAACGACCACCTGACTTCCCTGGACGACGGCTTGCACGCCCATGCGGTGCAGCTCCGGGATGTGGGCGAAGCGGTCCGTATAGATCCGGTCCGTGATACGCGATTCGCCCTGCGCCCGGGTCATCAGGACGGTCCACTGCGCTTGCAGGTCGGTAGGAAAGCCGGGGTATACGTCGGTTTCGATGGATACGGGCCGGATCTCCGGCGTGGGCGTAACGTCCACTCGGTCGGGGCCGATCTGGAAGGAAATACCCGTAGCCCGGAAGGCATCGATGAATGCATCGCCCAGATGATCCGGTCGGGCGTGGCTGATCCGGACGGGTTCGCCGGGGGCGCCGGCAATGGCCGCCAGTATCATGAACGTTCCCAGTTCGATCCGGTCCGGACAGTTGCTGAACGTCGTTGGGTGCAGCGCATCCACTCCTTCCACCTCGATGACGGGCGTGCCCAGCCCTTCGATTTGAGCGCCCATGGCTTTCAGCGCCTCCCCGAACACCACCACGTCGGGTTCGCGGGCGCTGTTTTCGAGGCGGGTGGATCCCCGGGCGGTCGAAGCGGCCAGCAGCAGATTGATCGTCGCGCCGACACTGGAAGGTTCCATGCGAAAAACACCCCCCTCCAGACGTCCTCCCGGAGCCGTAGCGACAACGTACCCTTCCTCCAGTCCGATCCGGGCTCCAAGCGCCTTCATTCCTTCCATATGCAGGTTCACGGGGCGCGGCCCCCAGGCGCACCCGCCGGGCAGCGAAACCCTCGCGGTTCCGCACCGCCCGAGCAGCGCCCCGAGCATATAGAATGAGGCGCGCATTTTCTTGACCAGCTCGTACGGCGCTTCGGGAAACCCGATCCGGCTCGCGTCGATGGTCATCTCGTGCCGGGCCGCATCGTAATCGACGTGCGCCCCGGTGATGCGCAGCACGTTGGCGAACGTGGTAACATCCTGCAAGTTCGGGATGTTGAGCAGGCGCGTGGGGCCGCCTCCGAGCAACGCCCCCGCCATGAGCGGCAGAGCCGTATTTTTTGAGCCGCTTACCGGCAGGGAGCCGCGCAACGGGCGTTTGCCTTTGATAACGAGTTTATCCATCGGACGCAGGGCTATTGTTTCAGTACAAAAACGGATAAACACCTTCGAGGAACATACGGTCCCCTACCCGCCGATTTTTTACAAAACGTCCCGGCGCTTTGCGCGTTAGGGGATGAGCCGTCTCAACCTGCAATACCCGATGGTCCGACGATACCTCGATAATGCCGCCGGCGCCCCGCTCGATGCCAGGGTCCTCGACGCGATGATGCCGTACCTTACGCACGAGTACGGCAATGCGTCGTCCGTCCATACGTTTGGCCGGCGGGCACGGCACGCCGTCGAAACAGCCCGGGAGCGGGTAGCCCGCCTGCTCGGGGCATCGCCGGCCGAGATCGTGTTTACGTCGGGGGGCGCCGAGGCCGACAACCTCGCCCTGGAGGGAACGCTC
>CBDUBS010000294.1:0-3982 GCA_965365445.1 uncultured bacterium
GGCGGCCAGCACCGAACCGCATACGGGTATGGCCCACTCCTCCAGCAGGGCCAGTACCGGTAGTTCACCTCCACCAAGCACCTGTAGCCGGCCGGCCGGCACTTCTGCCAGACGTTGGGCGCCGCCGTTCGCAAACACGACCATCGCCAGGATGACCAGCCCTCCGATAAGGGCCACCCCCTGCAACAGATCGGTCCATGCATCGGCCAGCAGCCCTCCCGAAATGGTGTAGACGATGACGACGGCGGCCGCAATCGTAATCGTCACCGTCACGTCCAGTTCGGAGGAGGCCGACAGCACTTGTCCGAATGCCCGTATCTGCGCCGCTCCCCAGATAACCGATGTAGGTATCATCAAAACGGCCGCGATCCGCTCGACGCCAACGGAGTACCGCTGACGGAATACGTCGGCCAGGGTCGTAATCTTTCGTTTCCAAAGCGGTACGGCGAAGAACAGCCCCATCAGCAACAGGCAGAGGCCGTATCCGAACGGATCGGATGAACCGCCCGCCAGGCCGCTCTCGTAGATCGATCCGGCCGCTCCTATGCAGGTTTCCGCACCAAACCACGTCGCAAAAATGGTAAAGGTAGCCAGCGGGTAACCCAGGCTGCGTCCCGCAATGAGGTAATCCTCTTCCGAATGGATGCGCCGCGAAATGACGAGGCCGATCCCGAGTTGAACGACGACATACCCCAGCACCCCTAGCAGGATCAGATTCATTCCGTGACGACAGGTTCAACGACAGGGGACACGGCACATACAAGCAATCGGCGGAAAAATAATGGTCATGGCCTGTCCGGATCGTAACGAACCCGCCCGGACGTCTGGTTTTCACGCGGATATATACAGGACGGGTCGGAAAGCCTCCGGGCTGTTGCAATGGGCTTCCCTCAATCTGGGCCCGTGCTCCATCGGGGCAGTCCGAAGTATACCTTTCACCCCGGTCGATTCGGTTTCGGCTTTTTCGGCTGGTTTCCACCCTCGTCATCACCCCCAACCGGCTTGCTCTGGCGTCTATAATGGCCTGAAAATCGAAAGTCTCACCGTTCGCCCGGTAGAAGGGGAATGGAGTTTTTTTGCACCGACGACGAGGACCACGGGGCTTCCTGCGCCCGCTCTGACCCGCCCCTCTCGTGTAACAAATGAAAGCCCCGCGATCCATCTCGTCAGTGCGGCGGCTGTCAGATTTTCAGATAGGTTGAGGCTCCGCTCAGTCGTCTGCCACTTCCGACGCTCGTGGCATGTGCAGACGGATCTGGTACGCTGTTTGAAAAATGGCCAACCGAGACGGGCGCGCACCGGCCTGACCCGTCGATAGTAAGCGTGCTGGAGCTGTTGAACGGAATAGTCCATTGACATGTTGGCTATGGAGTTACGCGTGGCAACGGAATCCGCCGGGGAGCCCGGGATGCGGCCCGTGATTTTGCTTCCCCCGGACAGGGAGGTAAGGCCCATGAGCGAGAAACAGTTCGCTGCTCTGGTAAGCCACTTCACAGATACACAGGGCGAAGGAGGGCAGCGGGTGTATTCGAGATCCGACCAACCCTGGGAGTTGGTACGAGAGGGAAAAGAGGTCACCGTCAGGCACCGGGCCGTGTCAACCCCCGTTGCACATTACTACCTGGTTTGAAAGAACCGGCGGCCGGATACCGGCCGCCCAACCCGAAAGGATGAGGTGACGAGCCATGTTGAGATCTTTTCATCGACTCGTTGTGTGCTTGATTGCCCTGCTGGGTACGGCAGCCATTGCCCGGGGCCAGAACGTCACGCCACCGAGTCCATATACCCCCAATCCGTATAAAGGCATCAGTGGGATACGAGCGCTCGTAGCCAGAAACTTCGTGCCTGTCAACGTTCGTATGATCGATGGCCCGAACGTCGTCGGGATCGGGCAACGCAGCGCCTTCACCGTAGTGGCGAACGTCGAAACGGCCACATTGCCTATGCAATGCCGATGGGATTTCGGCGACGGTCACACGGCCGTCGGGTTTTCGACGTCACACGTTTTTGATAAGCCGGGCGACTATACCGTAACCGCTGTCGTCTCGAATGCGAAAAGTCGGGATACGGTATCCAAAGTCGTCACCGTCGTAGCGGATGCTCTCGGCGACGCACTCGTTCCGGAGGGCGCCGGATCGTCGGCTACCCCTTCTGAAAATGAACCCTGAGTTACAGGGACCCCGATGAATGACGGAATCTTTCGACTCGTGGTCAATGACGGTGTGTAAGAGTCGAACGTCGTGCAGCGGGTGCGTGAGGGTTCGGACGATTTCGGCTTCAACGCGCAGATCGAGCAGTACGGCAACCTGATCAGCCAGGGTGTGATCGATCCGACGAAGGTCACGCACACGGCGCTGGAAAATGCGTCGTCTATGGCGAGCCTGCTGTTGAAGACCGAGGCCGTTGTGGCCGACAAGCCCGAGCAGGAGAAAGCTCCGGCGATGCCTCCGGGGGGCATGGAATTCTAAAAGAACGTCCGTCAAATAAATAAAAAAGGGGTCGGCCATTGGTCGGCACCTTTTTTTATCTACCCCTTTCCTGATTGAACGCTATCCGTTACACTCTAACAGGTGGAACGCTATGGAGTGTGTCTGCCTGCCTTTCGTCTTTACGCTTCTATCGGTAATCATCTCATCGTAAGTATGGATAACGAACACCGCAAATTGTATTGGAAAGCTCTATCTACCGAGTTGCGTCCGGACGATCGGGCCTTTTTGATCACCGAAATGGAGACCTTTCGGTCGAACGACACCGACACAGGGGTGACAGCTGTATTAAACAACATGCTACCGAGTCTGCTGGAGGAATCTGCATTCCTGGCGAGTGGAGGTTTTACTACAGCAACGCCCGCCAAGGGTTTGCTTGAGAGCATTTTCTCTCTGGTTGGCACGCCGGAAAGGCCGGAAGGCATTCTGCTACAAAAGGTCTGTCCTTTAACCCCCGCGGCATATACCTTTCCGATTGGCGTCAGCGGACTCGGCGCCGAGCCGAAGCAGGCGTCGCCGGGAGAACTACTACGGACTGCAGCTCGGGATATGGGGCCTCTCAATGATGGCACCCTCCTTAGCCTGATTCGCAAATTGTACTGGTGCATTCCGGCCTCGCAACGGCAGCCGGACGTATCCCGGTACGAACTCAACCGCATTAGCGCGGCCATTGCCCTTTGTCTCTATGACTTCTTGCAATCCAAGCCTAAGGCCCCCCTCGAAGACCGTTCCGAGTCCCGGTTCCTGCTGCTCGCCGCCGACCTGACGGGTATTCAGGATTACATTTACAACGTTTCGTATAAAGGCGCCGCCCGATCGCTCAAAGGGCGGTCGTTTTTTCTGCAACAATTACTGGACGGAGTAGCATCATGGCTACTCGACCGTTTTGACCTGCCACCGGCCAACTTACTCTTCAACGGGGGCGGGAATTTTTATGTGCTGGCTCCACTGACCGAGCGTATTCAATCAGTTTGGAGGGAATCCCGGAGTATCATCGAAGAGCAGTTGCTGAACGCATACCAAGGCGAGCTGGGTGTGGCTTTTGGTGAAACCTCGCTGTGCGGAAGCGACTTTCTGGCGAGCAAAACCACCGGCATGGCGGCCAAGTGGGATCAGGCTCGAAGCGAAGTAGAGCGCTCGAAACGCCGAAAGTTCGAGTCTTTATTGGATGCAAGCTTTTTTGAACCATATGGTCCGGCCGGCCGCGTCGTGACGTGCGACGCTACCGGGCGCTATCTGTGCACCACCGAGGGTATAGCAGTGGCGCTCAAGCAACGCCAACTCGTTCCGGAGGACGACCCCGACCGGTTCATCAGTCGGGAGCAGGCAGAAGCTCGGCGGCTGGGGGAACGGTTGCGGAACGCCCAAACCGTGTTAACGGCCACGCAGCCTGCCGCTTTCGTCGGCGGCTTCGATGTGCTCGGAATCGGTTCGTTTGCTTTTCAGTCCGACTCGGTAGACGGAGTGTATCGGGCGCACCGCCTCAATGACGATGA
>CBDUBS010000295.1:0-3968 GCA_965365445.1 uncultured bacterium
GCACCCCATCCCCCCCGAAGCTCTGCAAGCGGCCCACGGCGCTGATGATGCCGCTGGTGACCGTGTTGCTGAGTTCCGGCGAAAGCGGGCTTCCGAAGGCCATGACCACCATCCCGGGGCGCAGGTTTTCGGAATTCCCCATTGCGATGAACGGCAGGTTGTCCGCCGGGATCTTGATGACGGCGATATCGCTGTAGGGGTCGGTCCCGATTACCTCGGCGTCGTACTCGGCTCCGTCGAGAAGCCGGATGCGCAATTCGTCGGCCTCATCCACGACGTGGTTGTTGGTCAGGATGTACCCGTTCTCGCGGATGATGACGCCGGAGCCCAGCCCCTGGGAGGGGATGCCCTGGCCGTCGCCCCGGCCGCCGCCGAAGGGGCCGAAGAAGTCCTCGAACGGAGTGCCCTCGAACGGGTTGTTCTGGCGCGGCGCCCTGCGGGCCGCTTTTTCGGTTACGATCTGCACGACCGCCGGGTTGACGGATTCGGCCACATTGACGTAAGCCTGCTCGATGTCCACGGCGCTCTGGTTGAGCGGCACCTGTGTATCGCGCGCGCTCGTGGCTGTGCCGATAAAATCGCCCAGGCCGAACAGGTTGGCCCCCAGGGTGGAGAACAGAATGCCGGAGACGAACGCGACGATGACGATGACGGCAACGGATGTCCTGCCTTTCTTGCTCATAGTGCTGTGCGATGTAGCTGTACGGTAAAAAACGGAACGGAATGCACCGCGAAGGTTCGCCCTTCCGATGCCTCCTAACGAACGCCGGTGGGAGAAGTTTTATTGTCCCGTACCCCCCCCGGCGATCATAACAACGGCCCGGTAAGTGAACGGTTCGGTAAACAAAAAACGCGCGTGAGAGGAAAATCCCACGCGCGTTTGCCGGCTGCATCCTCTCCCTGCTTCTAATAACCGAGAGCGGATTGCGTTTCTACTCTGTCCGGAAAGTTACTTTCCGGGAATGCCCGGCTCGGTCATTTCGCGGACGTTCAGGTACTGGTCCAGCTGCGCATCGTCCAGCAGGCCCATTTCCTTGACGACATCCCGCACCGATTTGCCTTCCGTACCGGACTTCTTGGCGACCTGGGCCGCCTTGTCGTACCCGATCACGCTGTTCAGGGCGGTGGCGATGGAGGGGTTGAGCTCCAGCAGCTCGCGGCAGCGCTCGCGGTTGGCCTCGATGCCGTCGAGGGCCTTCTCCCGGAACGCATCCATCGCGTTGGCGAGGATCGAGATGCTTTCCAGCATGGCGTGCGTCATGACGGGCATCATCACATTGAGCTCGAAGTTGCCGTGCTGCCCGCCGAGCGTGATGGTGAGGTGGTTGCCCATCACGCGGGCGCATACCATCATGACGGCTTCGCTCATTACGGGGTTCACCTTGCCCGGCATGATCGAGGAGCCCGGCTGGAGCGACGGCAGCCGGATTTCCGCCAGCCCGCTCGTGGGGCCGCTGGAGAGGTGCCGGATGTCGTTGACGATCTTGAACAGCGAGACGGCCAGCGTGTTCAAGGCGCCGGCTACCATGACGTAAGCGTCTTTGGCCGCCTGCGCCTCGAAGTGGTTGTCCGCTTCCCGGAAGCCGATTTTCGTGGCTTCGGAGATGTACTCGATGGCCTTTGCCGGGAAGGCCGGGGGGCAGTTGATGCCCGTGCCGGTAGCCGTGCCGCCGAGCGCCAGCTCCGATAGCTCGTGCGAGGCGTTCCGGATCCGCCGGATGTCGGCGCGGATCTGCGCGGAATACCCGGCGAACTCCTGCCCGAGCCGCACCGGGGTGGCGTCCATCAGGTGCGTCCGGCCGCTTTTGATCACGTCGTCGAACTCCCGCGCCTTGGCGTCCAGGGCTTCCTGGAAGCGGGCCAGGGCCGGCAGCAGCTCGCGCTCGATGCCCACCCGTGCGGCTACGTGCATCGCCGTCGGGATGACGTCGTTCGACGACTGCGACATGTTCACGTCGTCGTTCGGGTGCACCTTCTTGCTGCCCATCTCGCCGCCCATCTCCTTGCCGGCCAGGTTGGCGATAATTTCGTTGGCGTTCATGTTGGTGGAGGTGGCGCTGCCCGTCTGGAAAATATCCAGCACGAACTGGTCGTCCAGCTCCCCTTCGATGATGGGCTGCGTCGCGCGGGCGATCACGTCGGCTTTGTCGGCGTCGAGCAACCCGAGGTCCCGGTTGGCGAGGGCGCACGCCTGCTTGATGATCCCGAGCGCTTCGATGAAGCGTCGGGAGAACCGGAGGTCGGAAATCGGGAAATTATCACGGGCGCGCTGCGTTTGCGCTCCGTAAAGGGCGTCGGCGGGAACCTGCACCTCGCCCATGGAATCTTTTTCGATACGGTAGTCTGCCATGTTGATCTGGTAGGCTAGGGGTGAAAGACTGAAATCGTTACAATATAGGGCAAACCCCTTCCTCTCACCCTGCGGAGCGGTCAAGAATTCCGGGTTAACGACCGGATTTCCTGCCGCGAACGCAGTATTCTCTGCCGCTTCCGGTTCATTCACGCCGTCCATCCTTCGGTCGCTATGGTCCTGATTCATACGGTTGCGGAAATGCAGCGGTTTGCCGCTTCGGTTCGCCGGGCGGGAGGCCGCCTCGCGCTCGTCCCCACCATGGGCGCCCTGCACAGGGGGCACCTGCGCCTCGTAGAGGAGGCCGCCCGGCACGCGGAGGCCGTCGTGGTTTCCATCTTCGTCAACCCGACCCAGTTCGGCCCGAACGAGGACTTCGACCGCTACCCGCGCACCCTCTCGCAGGATACGGGCGCGCTGAAGGGCGTAGAGGCGGTGTTCGCCCCGTCGGTCGGCGAAATGTACAGGGGGGGGCTGCCCAACCAGACGTGGGTGGACGTCGAAGGGCTGGATGAAGGGCTGTGCGGCCGTCACCGCTCGGGGCACTTCCGGGGCGTAACCACCGTAGTAGCCCGGCTGCTGAACGCCTGCACCCCCGACGTAGCCGTATTCGGCCTCAAGGACGCGCAGCAGTTCGTCATCCTGCGGCGCATGGCGGCGGATATGCTCTACCCGGTCCGGATGATCGGCGTGGAGACGGTCCGGGAGGCGGACGGCCTGGCGCTTTCCTCCCGCAACCGCTACCTCACCGCCGAACAGCGCCGGCAGGCCGTTGTGCTTTCGCGGGCCGTCGGCGCGGCCCGCCGCGTGGTAGGAGAGGGGGAACAGCGCCCGGATGCCGTTGTTGAAACCATGCTCGGTGAACTGGCAAAGGCCCCGGACGCCCGCGTCCAGTACGCCGAGCTGGTCGATGCAGAGACGCTGAAGCCGGTGGAAACCATCCGGTCCGAGGTGCTGGCCGCCGTGGCGGTGTACTTCGGGGATACGCGCCTCATCGACAACGCGTTCATAACGCCTAACGGGAGTACGACATGACGATTACGATGTTCAGGGCCAAGCTGCACCGCCTTCGGGTAACCGAAGCCGACCTGTATTACGAAGGATCGATCACGCTCGATACGGAGTTGCTGGAAGCCTCCGGCATCCTTCCTTACGAACAGGTGCAGGTCGTCAACGTCAACAACGGCTCCCGCTTCGAGACGTACACCATTCCGGGCGAACCCGGCAGCCGGATCGTGTGCCTCAACGGGCCGTGCGCCCGGCTCGCGGCCAGAGGCGACGAGGTCATCGTGATGGCCTACGCCCAGATGTCGCATGAGGAGGCGCTCGCGCACCGGCCCCGCGTGGTCCTGGTGGACGAGCGGAACAACCCGAAGGACGTCCTGACCCTCAGCGTCCGGGAGCCGCTGCCGGTGGCCGTGTAGCCCCTGGAGCATCCCTCCCGCCGTCGTTCCGACGGCAAGGGGGCGGTTAAAGCATACGGACGGATGAACCAACCCCTCCCTCGAGGGAGGTGGCCCGCAGGGCCGGAGGGTGTAAACGCTCAGTCTTTGCGAACAGGTTGGAGGACGACCGGCAGGTTGCGGCAGACACCCCCACCCCGCTTCGCGGGGAGCCC
>CBDUBS010000296.1:0-3910 GCA_965365445.1 uncultured bacterium
CGGCATGTTGCCGGTGGCGCTGGCCATTGGAGAGGGGGGCGGGTTCCGGGCGCCCATGGCTCGCGCGGTCATCGGCGGCCTGATTACGTCTACGCTGCTCACGCTGATCGTGGTGCCCGTCGCCTATACGTATCTGGACGGGTTCGGACAGTGGGTCAAGCACCGATTCCTGACCAGAGAACGGGAAAAAGAACTGGAGGAGGAACGGGAGCACGCGGGACTCGCGACGGTCTGACTTCGCTGCTCCCTGATCCATGCCGTGTTTCACCGTGGGGGTGCGGAGCAATCCGCATCCCCGCGTTTTTTGCCCCTGCTCGTATCATTCGCCGGCCGGCCCGTGCTTTTCACGGAAACGTACCCTTCACTCCTTCTTCTATCCTGCCCGCTATCTCTTATCTTGGGCTGGCGCGAACAGCCATCAGCACAGAATGATATGAAAGGCACTCTCATGGTCTCTATCTCCGGCATCCGAGGCATCATCGGCGCCGGACTGGATCCGCTGGTCATCGGGCGCTACGCCGCAGCGTATGGCACGTGGGTGCGCCGAAACGCTCCCGAGCGCCCGCTCGTGGTCATCGGGCGTGATGCCCGCACCACCGGCGAGATGTGTTCGGCCGTCGTTGGGGCCGCGTTGCAAAGCACCGGCTGCGACGTCATAGACGCCGGGCTTGCCGCTACCCCTACGGTAGAGATGGCCGTTCTGATAGAGGAGGCGGCGGGAGGCATCATTCTCTCCGCCTCGCACAATCCGGCCGAGTGGAACGCGCTCAAGCTCCTCGGGAAGCAGGGCCGATTCCTGTACCCCGAAGAAGGCCGGGAAGTGATCGACATCGCGGAGGCCGGCGACTTCGATTTCGTTCCATACGACCGCATCGGTACCCTGTCTACCGACGATTACCTCGATCGGCACATCGATCGCATTCTCGACCTCGAATTCATCCGTCCGGAGATCATCCGCCGGCGTGACTTCCGGGTGCTGGTAGACGGGGTGAACTCGGTCGGGGGTTTTGCCCTGCCTGCTCTGCTGGAACGCCTAGGCGTTCGTCCCGAGCAGATCATCCGGATCAATGCCGAGCCGACCGGCCGGTTCGCACACCCGGCGGAACCTCTGCCGGAGAACCTTACCGATACCCTGCGGCAGGTGCGGGAGTCCGGCGCCGATCTGGGCCTCGTGGTGGACCCCGATGCCGACCGGCTGGCGCTCATCGAGAAAGGGGGCGTGTACGTCAGCGAGGAACTCACGCAGGTCATCGCCGCCGATTTCCTCTGGCGTATCCGGTCCGGCCCGTTCGTTACGAACCTTTCTTCGTCGCGGGCCATCGAGGAGGTAGCCGCCCGGTATGGCGCTACGGTCCATCGCTCTGCCGTCGGAGAGATCAACGTGGTTCGCACGATGATGGAAGTAGAGGCCGTACTCGGCGGAGAGGGCAACGGCGGCGTCATTCTTCCCGATCTGCACTACGGCCGGGATGCGCTGGTGGGGGCGGCGATGGTGCTTCAATTGCTCGCGAACGAAAGGGCCACCTTGAGCGAAATTCGGGAGTCGTTGCCGCGCTACGTCATAACGAAAAACAAGATTCCTCTCGACGGAGCCGACCCGGATGAGGCCCTTGCCCGTCTGGCCGACCGATACGCAGGCGAACGCATCGATACCCGCGACGGGCTGAAAATCGACTTCGACGACGGATGGGCGCACCTTCGGAAGTCGAACACCGAACCGATCCTTCGGATATACACCGAGGCGCGTACCGAGCCGGAAGCCGCGGCCCTGGCCGAACGGTTCATGGCGGAAATCAAGGGTTCGTCCGCATGACCCCTGAAACGTGCCCCTGGAGGGCGGCTAATCGGCTGGTGAAAAGGGGATAAGGCGCCTCTGCCCCGCGCCGGTAAGCGCGAGCGTAGAGGCCGGAAAGCGTAACGGGAAAAGGGCTTTCTTTCTCCGAGTGTACCGGCCGAAATCCCTTGATTCCCTACCCTGTCCGTTGTAGCTTCCGAAAGAACAGGGCAGGGGTGGAGAATGCAGGAGACGCCATTATGAAAAATCCCCGTCAGGCACGCCGACATTCATCCGTAATCGTTTCCCTCGTCACACGCATCATTCGGCGTCGGCGCAGGCGCCTTCTGGCTATTCCTACCGAAGCGCCGGTCCGCCGGGCTCTTCCGCTCGACTTCTCCGATACCCGCCCCATCGAGGCGGCTTTATACCGCAATATCCAGGCCGTCAGGCTTCGCTGATCGGGGCAGGGTTACTGTAAATTTACCGTTAAACACATCCCGCCACCGTACAGGGCCGTTCGTTCACGGGTAGGGCACGGGCCGGTTAACCCTTGAATACACGGCATATAGCATCTCTGTGTCGATGATGCGTGAGCGCCCTTCGCCGCCGGGATCGCGGAGCGTTTCGACGCCCCGTGCCGTACCTTACGGTAGGCCGCGTCGCGGCCGTTTCGTTGGTTAGCCCCGCACCGGAGCCGACAACGCATGTCGTTTAACATAGAGCCCTTTCGACCATGTCAGACCATCCCGAAGTGTCGGTTCCTTCTCAGGACGACCCCTCCTACGACCTTTTCCGCCCGCGACGCCAGCCGCTGGACGCCATATTCGAGCCCCGCGTCGTGGCGGTGATCGGCGCATCCGAGCGCCCCGGAAGCGTGGGCCGCACCATACTCTGGAACCTCATCAGCAACCCGTTCGGCGGCACCGTGTATCCGGTCAACCCGGTCCGGTCGAGCATACTCGGAATCAAGGCGTATCCCTCCATCGAAGCCATTCCCGAGCAGGTCGATCTAGCCGTCATCGTGACGCCTGCCGAAACCGTGCCGGGCCTCATCCGGGATTGCGTGAAGATGGGCGTCAAGGGAGCCGTCATTATCTCCGCCGGGTTCAAGGAGGTAGGGGAGGCCGGAGTACGACTCGAACAGGAAATCCTGGAAGAAGCTCGTAAGGGGCGAATGCGCATCATCGGGCCCAACTGCCTGGGCGTGATGCGGCCTTTTTTCGGCCTGAACGCCACCTTCGCCGGTGCGATGGCCCGTCCCGGAAACGTCGCTCTCATAAGTCAGAGCGGCGCTCTGTTGACGGCCATCCTGGACTGGTCCTTTCAGGAGAATGTGGGTTTCAGCGCCTTCGTATCCGTAGGCTCCATGCTCGACGTCTCGTGGGGCGACCTCATCCACTACCTCGGCAACGATCCCAAAACGAAAAGCATCCTGATTTACATGGAGTCGATCGGGGATGCCCGATCCTTCCTCTCGGCCGCTCGCGAAGTAGCCATGCGGAAGCCCATCATCGTCATCAAGGCCGGGCGCACTGCTCAGGCGGCCAAAGCCGCCGCGTCGCATACGGGCACCCTGGCCGGCTCCGACGAGGTGCTGACCGCCGCCTTCCGCCGTACGGGGGTGTTGCGGGTGGACTCGATTTCCGACCTGTTCTACGTCGCCGAGGTGCTGGCCAAGCAGCCCCGACCCAAAGGACCGCGCCTTACGATCCTGACCAACGCCGGCGGGCCGGGCGTTCTCGCAACCGATGCCCTCATAAGCGGCGGCGGCCGCCTGACGGAGATTTCCGAAGAAGCGATTCAGTCGTTCAATGAGGTTTTACCGGAACAGTGGAGCCACGGTAATCCGGTGGATATCCTGGGGGACGCCAGCCCCGAGCGCTACGCGAAATCGCTGGAGATTGCCGCCCGGGATGAAAACAGCGATGGCCTGCTCGTCATCCTTACACCGCAGGCCATGACCCGCCCGACGCAAATCGCCGAGCAGTTGAAGTCGCTCGCGCATATGGGCAATAAGCCGGTGCTCGCCAGCTGGATGGGCGGTTCGGAAGTTGCCGCCGGAGACACCATCCTCAGCCAGGCGGGCATCCCGACGTTCAACTACCCGGATACGGCGGCCCGGCTGTTCAACTA
>CBDUBS010000297.1:0-3875 GCA_965365445.1 uncultured bacterium
CCGACGTTCGCGCCGATGCCGATTTCTACGCCCGCCTCATCGACCGGGGCGTGTTCGACCCGCACGAGGTGCGGGCGCTGCTCGAGCGGGCGTAAATCATTCGGACAGGGTTCAGTGGTCCATTCCTGCCTCTATAAAGAAAGATTATCTGGCGGCTCGATGAGAAGGGACATGTCCGATTCGGCTTCACTGACACGTTTGTTGTAAACGGTGATGAGTTCATGAAGCTTATGACGAACCAGTAGGTTGTCGAACCGGCCCATTTCATCGATGTTCTGCGCGATGAACTCCTCTATGGAACGCACCTGAATTCTGTCCGAGTATTTAGCCCGAACAGTCTTCTGCTCGGCATAAACAATGTCCTGAGGGACGAGCAGGTATACTGCGCACCCCGCCTTTACGTCCTTCAAGCATTTGCTGTAGTGGCTCTCCATCGCATGCATGGTGACATGGAAAACCGTATTGCCGATCTCGAAGTCACCGCGCCGCCCGAGCGCGTCATCCTTTGTAGCGACATTATGATTCGCGATCTCCTCCTCCGGTAATCGAATTTGCAGCTTGGCTCCGACGAGATGTTGCGCCACAGGGCCGGCCTTGTTGTTTTCCGCAGCCGCTTCAAGGATCGTCGTAATAACCTTCACCGCTGTATGGAGTAGGATTATATTCAAAAGTGATACGGGATCGCTCATGATATTGACCGGCCACCCATACGAGGCGCGAGATCATAGCCTCCAGCAATTCATTACGCTCATTCAGGCCGATCATATCAAAACCGGCGGTTTTCAGGCGGCTGAGCAAATCCTCCGCGAAATGCAGAGTCCCACGGCTTGTTCGGCCTGCCTCTGTGGGTACAGGCCGCGTCTCACCGAACCGGCTCAAAATGCGCCGTATATTGGGAGCCGTAAGTTGCTTTACGGAAGAACCGTTTGCCGTCTTGTGGAAGGAAGGATCCAGATTGAACGTAGTCGTCAGCCGATCTAGGCAGACGAGCGCGGCGTAAGTCCGCCCGCGCAGCGGCAAATCGCTCCCCTCGGCGGCAGCTGAGCACCACTGCTCGAAAGCCGCCCAAATCGGGTGTTCGTTATCTCCAGGCACACTTGGTATTGTCACAGGGTCATCTGAATAATGCCCGTTTTCGTTCATAGGAGTCCAGGTTGCTAGTTCCCGACACAAAGGATCGAGATAAACGCGCGCGATCCATTCAACGACAGGCACGGCTACGGCGTCACCGAAACCGAAGAGCACATCGTTGAGGGACATCGAGGGATCTAGTGTAAAATCGTCCGCCCCCATGAGCGCCGCGCATTCCCGGCCATTGAGCAGCCGGGCATCCACGCGGCCCTTGCCCACCCGCACGACGATCTGCCGGGCGCTTCCGCCTTTCGGGGTACGCAGGCACCCCGCTATGCCGTCCGTTCTCAATTCCGCCGTCGAACGTTTTTCACCGTCGCGGAGGCGCATGCGTCGAAATGCCGTGGCGTAATGGAAATCGGAGGAATTGATGTGTTCGGTGATCCAGCGGCGATGGCGCTCGAACATCTGATCGAGTAGATAATCCGTTCGCTCGTTGGGCCACCATGCGGAATCATCCTCGACAATCGTCTCGATTCGTCTTTCGAGGCGCGGCAGATCGGGGAGGATGCGCAGCCGCCACCGCAGGTCCGGGCGCCTTTTGATGAATTCCACCACCTTCGGAGGTCGGGCGGCGTGTTTCCGGTCAAGAATGCTTTCAATCGTCAGGAAATCCTGAGGTTGGCCGCCCAGCGCTCCGATAATAAAGAGCCTCACACGGCTTTGCGGTACAAAATGCGCCGCATTAATGAGGAGCGCATCAACCCCGTATCCGAGCCTGCCAAGCTCACTGAGCGCAAAAGCAAGATCATGCCCTCCATCGGAAGTAAGAAAGCCTTCCACATTCTCCAGCATCACCAGCGGAGGACGCCGCCCGCCCATCTCCTGGAGAATGCGAAGAAAGCTGTTCACGCTGGGTGATTCTTTGCCGTCGAGACCGTTGCGCGACCCGGCCAGAGAAAAATCGGTGCATGGAAACGATGCATGAGCAAGCGTCACGGTGGGCGCCTCGTCGCCGCTCACATGAAGCACATCCTTTACATGATAGTGCCCTTTCCCGAAATGCCCTTCGTACAGGGTGCGCTTCGTCTCATCGTAGTCTACCGCGTAAACAACCTCCCATTGTTGCCGTTTCAGCCCCATCGTCACGAGTCCAATGCCTGCGAAGAAATCAGCCGCCGTCTTCGGCAATTCCTGCTTCGTTTCATGCATTGCAGGGTTAAAACCAGGCGGGGAGATCGTATCCGTAACCATTGATGCAGCATCGTGCATTGGACCGACAGTATATGACCGACCGGATTGTAGCTGCGAGTCACTATGATAAGCGTCCTGCGACATGGATAACTTAACGCCGGAAGACCGTTATAAGGCAATGGCTGCCGTTAGAGCTACAGGCTCGGCTCTGGAACGCATCATGCGCCGGGCGCTCGAGGACCGGGGTCTCACAGGGCTGGAATACAATCGGACCGACCTGCCGGGCAAGCCTGACATCGCGCATGAGTCTACCAAGATAGCGGTTTTCATTGATAGTTGCTTCTGGCACGGGTGCCCACTCCACCTCCGCCGCCCTGCGTCGAATACAGCATACTGGACCAGAAAAATTCGCCGCAACCAAAAGCGCGACCGCACAGTGACGGCGGCGCTGAAGAAAAAAGGATGGCGGGTTTTCAGAATCTGGGAGCATTCGGTCAGGAATGCAAGAATGCGAAAGTGGTGGACCACGAGAATCGTGAATGCCATTCACCATACTGAGCAGTAGCGAATGATCGATAGTGTGTAAACGTAGCTCGATTGTAACGGCAAGCTCTCCATCGGTTGTATCCTGCCGGCGCAGGCGGAACGGATAGTCGATATGCGCATGGCCGCGCCCGTATGGTCGGGCATCAAACGCCCCGAGCCCGGGTAGTCCGCCTCATCGAGCGGGCGTGACCCGATGCAAGCGCCGCTTGCAAACCGTCCACGGCGGCACCGTGGACGGTGTTATTCCATTTAACCGCAGAAACCTCCGCCGAAACGTTTAACTACATCCAGGTTCGGACGATATCTTGACGGTACAGGCGCCGCAGTTGCAGAGACCCGGAGTGTGCGGCGTGCATCGGCGACGCGCAGGTATCATGCCTCTCTTCCGAATCCAGACACCCCGGTGGATAGCCAGGCTGCTTTCCAGTTGCAGCATCCGCCGCCGGTTCATCGCCCTCTCGGTGCTGCTGGTGGCCCTCTCCACCCTGCTGTTTGCCACCAGCACGTACAACAACCGCCGTAATGCCGAAATCGCCCGGATCGACGCGCAGTTGCTGTCGGCGGCGCACGCGGCGGCGGCCCTCTACGATCCGGCGTGGCACGACCTCCACCTGGAGCCGGATACGATCTCGGAGGAAGCCTACCAGACCTCCGTCCGGCGCCTAGGTACGTTCGTCCGCGCCGTGGGCATCGAGTACGTTTACTCGATGCGCCTCCGGGGGGACTCGGTCGTTTTCGTCGTGGAAAACGAAACCGAGGACGACGTGGCCGAAGGCGACCCCGCCGAATGGCTGGAGTATTACCCGGACCCCTCCGACAACCTTATAAAGGCATTCGAGACGGGCAAAACCACGTTCGAGGAGTATACCGATACATGGGGCTCGTACCGTACGGTGTACGTCCCGGCGCGTACACCGGAGGGAAAGGTCATCGTGTACGGCGCCGACATGCCCATCACCTCGGTGCGGGCTATCCTGTTCGAGACGCTGCTCTGGGTGCTCGTCACGGCGGTCGCGGTGGGGCTGGTCGTCGGAGGGATTGCCTACGTGGCGGCGGGGCGCAGC
>CBDUBS010000298.1:0-3871 GCA_965365445.1 uncultured bacterium
GGCCTTCGCCGCCGGAGCGATGATTTACGTCGTGGTGGAGGAGCTCATCCCGGAGTCGCAGCAGAACGGTCACGAGGACATCGCCACGATGGGCGCTCTGGGCGGCTTCGTGGTGATGATGATCCTGGACGTAGCGCTGGGGTGAACCCTTCCGGGGCGGCTCTCCCGTCATCTTTGACGTCGCTCCGGGGCCTTTTGCGCGTCATCCCGCCCTCCGGCGTCTGCGGCCGGAAAGAAAAAACGGAGCAGCCGGATAAAACGGAACGGCCGGGGGTAAGAGAAGCATCTATCCTACCGGGAAACCTGGTCATGCGGATCGGAGCGGCTTTACTGACGGCATTCATCCTGGCGGGATGCACCCACCGGACGGCCCCCCCTCCGACCATGGCCGACCTGGAGGCAGAGCCGGCGCCGGAGCACGAAGTCTGGGACGCCCGCTATTACATAACCGATGCCGGAAAGCCCCGCGTGGAGATCGACGCGCCGTACCTGGCGCAATTCGAGGTTCCGGAGAGCACGTTCACCCGCATGGAGGCCCTGCCGGACTCCGGCAAGAAGGTCGTGACGGCGCAGATTTACGACGAGGAAGGGAATTACTCGGCTACCCTGACCGCCCGGGAGCTGATTTACTACAAGGCCGACGGGCGGTATGAGGCCCGGGGCGGGGTGGTGATTACTACCCCGGAAGGAAGGCGGCTCGAAGGAGAGCACGTTACCTGGCAACAGCGCGACCGGAAGGTGCGGACGCTCGGGTTCGTGCGCATCACGACACCCCGCGAGCGCATTCAGGGGTATAACCTCGTCGCGGACGAGGACCTGGAAACGTACACCCTCGCCCGGATCACCGGGCAGGTTACCATCGAGGAAGGATGAACCGCCCCCTCATCCATATCCTCCTGCTGCTGATGCCGGGGCTGCACACGGCCTACGGGCAGGAGCGCACCGTCCGGCAGGTAGACATCATCCGGGCGGACTCCGGCTCCGGAGAGGTCGTCAACGGCGAGGCCGTTCGCAACCTCATCGGCAACGTGCGGCTCCGGCAGGACTCGACGCTGCTTTCCGCCGACCGGGCGGTGCAGTACGTGGACCGCAACGAGATCGTCTTCGACGGCTCGGTGCAGATCATCGACCGGGGGGATTCGCTCTCGGCCCGGCACGTTTTCTACGACACCCGGACCAAAACCGGCAAGGCGGAGGGGCAGGTGCGCCTCTCCGACGGCGACGTGATAGTGTTTGCCCCCTCGGGCCGGTACTTCGTGGACGAAAAGCGAGGCCGTTTCGAGGAGGGCCTTACGCTGGTCGATAGCGCCACCACCGTCGTAAGCCGGCAGGGCGAATACTGGAGCGAGGAAAAGCGAGCCGAGTTCGAGGGGGACGTGCGGCTCGATCAGGACCGCACCCGGCTGGAAGCCGACTCCGTAACCTACTTCCGCGAAACGGAAGTCTCGCTGGCCCGGGGAAACGTCTTCATCGAGCGCATCGGGGACGACGACGAGGGCGACCCGGATTCTTCCCGAGTGACGATGCTCTTCGGCGGGAAGGCGTACAACGATAACCGGGCCCGGTACAGCAAGGTCGAGGAGCGGCCCTTGCTCGTCCGCGTCGAAACCGACTCCACCGGAGCCACCGACACGCTGCTGGTACGGTCGGTAACCCTCGAGTCCAGCAAGCAGGACTCGCTGCAACGCCTCGTCGCGACCGACTCGGTGCGGATCTGGAAGGGCGACATGGCGAGCCTCTCCGACTCGCTCGTGTACGACCGCATCACGCTGAACGACGAAGTGGACCGGGAGGAGATCCGGCTGTTCCGGAACCCGAGCCTGTGGCACCGCGACTCGCAGGTTACGGGCGACACGGTGCGCGTTACGCTCCGGGAAGGCCGCATCGATTCGCTGCTGGTATCCGGTAATGCGTTCGTAGCGCAGCAGGATACGGCGCTGATCGATCCGAAAATCGGAACGGGCCGCATCCGGCAACTTGCAGGGGCGGGCATGGTAGGGCTGTTCGAGCAGGACTCGCTGCGCACGCTCATCGTGGAACCCGATGTGGAACTGATCCACTACATGGCCGAGGACGACGGTACGCCCAACGGGGCCGTCCGCTCCGCGGGCGACCGGGGCGTATTCCGCTTCCGCTCCGACCGGCTGGACCGGGTGACCATCGAAACCGGCGTGCAGGCCACCTACTATCCGGAAGGAAAGATACCGGAGAGCTTCGAGCTGCCGGGCTACCGCTGGGAGCCGGACCGCCGCCCAACGCGCTCGGCGCTTACCGAAAACGAAACGTTGCTGCGTCGGTTGAACGCGGAGGAGCCGCCCGTGGCCTCCGGCAATCCACCCGACGAACCGGGATGACCATGAACCACCCCGAGCCGGTTCCGGTGGATCTCTCGCAGACCCTCCGGGCCGATAACCTGATCAAGCGGTACAAGAAGCGCCCCGTCGTACAGGACGTGAGCCTGTATGTGCATCCCGGCGAGATCGTCGGGCTGCTGGGGCCGAACGGCGCCGGTAAAACCACCACGTTCTACATGATCGTCGGGATGGTGCGCCCGGAGGGGGGCCGCATCCGCCTCGGCGACACCGACATCACCCGGCTGCCGATGTACAAACGGGCCCGCCGGGGCATCGGGTACCTGGCGCAGGAAGCCTCCGTGTTTACCCGGCTGACCGTCGAGGAGAACCTGCACGCCGTATTGCAATACCAGCACATGAGCCGCACCGAGCGCCGGGAGCGCGTCGAAACGCTCCTGCGGGAGTTCGGCCTGGAGCGCGTGCGGAAGTCCAAAGGCTATATGCTCTCCGGCGGCGAGCGGCGGCGCACCGAGATCGCCCGGGCGCTGGCCACCCGTCCCCGGTACTTCCTGCTGGACGAACCGTTCGCCGGGGTGGACCCCATCGCCGTGGAGGATATCCAGGCCATCGTCGCCGGGTTGAAGTCGCGCGGCATCGGGGTGCTCATCACCGACCACAACGTACACGAAACGCTCGCCATAACCGACCGGGCGTACCTGCTCTACGAAGGCCGCATCCTGAAGCAGGGCACCTCCGAAGCCCTCGCCGACGACGAGGAAGTACGCGAACGGTACCTCGGACAGAAGTTTACGCTGGAGCGCTACCGCTGACCGCCCTATATTGGGCCGAAAGTATACCTTTACCGTCCCTATCCTATCCGGGGACGGAACCTTAACCGAGTATTTTTGCGATGGTCGTAGTGATGCAACCCGGGGCCGAAGAAGCCCAGATCGAAGCCGTCATCGAGCGGCTGAACGCGTTCGGTTTCGACGTACACCGCTCGAGCGGCGTCCACCAGACCGTGCTCGGCGCCATCGGCGTGCAGCCCGACTTCGATACGCGCCACATCAAGGTGCTCGAAGGGGTATCGGATGTGTACCGCGTCACGGAGCCGTACAAGTTCGCCAGCCGCTCGTGGAAGAAGGAGGACACCATCATCGACGTAGGCGGGGTGCTCATCGGCGGGCCGGAGATCGTCATGATGGCCGGGCCGTGCTCCATCGAGGACGAGGACCAGATGGACCGCACCGCCCGGATGGTGGCTTCCCAGGGGGCGACGGTGCTCCGGGGGGGAGCATTCAAACCGCGCTCCTCGCCGTATTCCTTCCAGGGCCTCGGGGAAGAAGGTCTGCGCATGATGCGTGAATCCGCCGACCGCTACGGCCTGAAGGTCATCACCGAAGTGATGGAGAGCGCCCAGATCGAGGTCATCGGCCGCTACACCGACATCTTCCAGGTGGGCGCCCGCAACATGCAGAACTTTTCGCTGCTGAAAGAACTCGGCCGGCAGCCGAAGCCGGTGTTCCTCAAGCGCGGCCTCTCGGCCACCATCGAGGAATGGCTGATGAGCGCCGAGT
>CBDUBS010000299.1:0-3852 GCA_965365445.1 uncultured bacterium
CTGCTCCAGCCGCATCGCACAGTTCCTCGGCCGCCCCCTCTCCGGGAAGATGTACCGCCTCGTCTGAACCGCCTGGCATCCCCGCCCCGTCGGAGGCGCCCCCGGCGCTGCTCCGGACCCTCGCGGGTTATCGGAATAACCTTCTTCTCCCGGCCGCACTGCGGTACCTTACCGCTGGGGAAAGCCGGGGCGTTCCCTGCCCGGCCCATCCCGTTACTCCAACCCGCGATCCCTGATGACCGGATGGGCTTGCATTGCGCCGCGTTCTCCCTTCGTGATAGGCCTCCCGGGAGGTATGCCATGAATCAGCTCCCGAGCGCCCTTGCGCTCGATAGTTTTACCGTACCCCGCAAAAACCGCAAAACGGCTCATAAGGCGTTAAAAAACGCATTTGCCCGGCATGATGGACCGCAAAAAACCGCAATACCCTGCCATAAACCGCTCTATCCACGCCCCCCGGCTCAATCTATCCACACGCTCTTGACGTTGACGAATTCCCGGATGCCGAAGTGCGAAAGCTCCCGCCCGTACCCGCTGTTTTTGATGCCTCCGAACGGCAGCCTCGGGTCACTCTTTACCATCTCGTTTACGAATACGCAGCCCGCTTCCAGCTCCAGCGCCACGCGTTCACCCTCCTCCCGGTTCTCTGTAAACACCGCTGCGCCCAGGCCAAACGAGGACGCGTTGGCCAGTTGGATGGCTTCCGCCCGGTCGCGGGCGCGGATCACCGCCGCCGCCGGCCCGAACACTTCTTCGTCAAACGCGGCCATGCCCTGCTGCACGCCGACGAGTACCGTGGGGAGATAGAAAAAGCCCGGCCGGTCCAGCGCCATGCCGCCCATACGCGCCTCCGCCCCCGCCGCTACCGATCTCCGGATCTGCTCGTGGAGGTCGTTCCGGCCTCCTGCGCTCCCCAGCGGCCCGATATCGGTGTCGTCGTGCATCGGGTCCCCCACCTTCAGCGATGCAGTCCGTTCGATGAAGCGCTCCAGAAAAGGGTCGTACACCGCCCCCTCCACGATGAACCGTTTGGCGGCGATACAGCTCTGCCCGTTGTTTTGCATCCGGCTTGTTACGGCCGTTGCCGCCGCCCGGTCCAGATCGGCGTCCGCCAGCACGATGAACGGATCGGAACCGCCCAGTTCGAGCACGGACGGTTTCAGATGCTTCCCGGCCCCGGCGCCGACCGCGCGTCCCGCCCCCTCGCTGCCGGTAAGCGTCGCCGCCCGTACCCGCCGGTCGGCCAGGATCGGGGCTACCTCCTCCGAACCGGCGATCAGGGACTGCATCTCCCCCGCCTCGAAACCGGCCTGAAGCAGCACGTTCTCGATGGCCAGCGAGCATCCGGTTACGTTGGAGGCGTGTTTGAGCAGCACCGTGTTGCCCGCCGCCAGGGCCGGCGCCACGATCCGGAAAACCTGCCAGAACGGGAAGTTCCACGGCATCACCGCCAGGATCGGGCCGAGCGGCTGAAAGGCGACGTAGCTCGTTCGCGCTTCGGTCACCACCGGCTCGTGCCGCAGAAAGGCTTCACCCTCCTCCGCATAGAACCGGCAAACCCGGGCGCACTTGCGCACTTCGGCCTCGGCCTGCCGGATCGGCTTCCCCATCTCCCGGGTGATGATCTCTGCCAGCGGGCGAGCTTCTTCCTCCAGGAAACGCGCTGCGGTCTGAAGCCGCCGGGCTCGTTCCGGGAAGGGCGTATGCCGGTACCGGCGGTACGCCTTTTCCGAGCGCTCCAGCACGCGGTCTATCTCGGCGGAGTTCATCTCATCATACCGATGAATCTCTTCACCGGTGGCCGGGTTGATGCTGACGGCAGGCATGTTCTATCCGATTGTGTGCTCGAAATCACCCAAATATTTAACGTGCCGGGGCGGCGCGCGTTGTATTTTTGCCGTAACGAATGTCTCTCCGGTATTCGGCTTCGGCCGGCAACGTCTCCTTCCTTGTTCAAATCGCTGGTGAAGGCGCTGTTACGCAAGCGCAGACGCGCCCTCCGGGGGCCGCAACCCCCGCCGCCCCCGACCTCTGAAACCCCTGCGGGAACCGGTCTGATCGCCCCGGAACGGCTGGCCGCCCTCATCGGGGGGCCCGTGTCCGACCCCGCCTTGTTCGAGCGGGCGCTCACGCATCGGTCGAGCCTGCGTGGGATGGCCGACACCCACCTGGTTTCCAACGAGCGGCTGGAGTTTCTCGGCGATGCGGCGTTGGGGTTCATTACGGCCGAACACTTGCATCACGCGTTTCCCACGAAGGATGAAGGGTATCTGACGCGGCTGCGGGCCAAACTCGTCAATGGGCAGGCGCTCGCCCGCTACGCGCGAAGCATCCAGTTGGGCACCCTCATTCTACTCAGCGACGACATGGCCGAAGCCGGAGGGCGCGACAACCCGACCATCCTGGCCGACGCTTTCGAGGCCGTCATCGGAGCCGTCTTCCTGGATTCCGGGCTCGATGCCGCCCGCGCCTTCATCCGACGGACCATGTTCGACGGGGCGGACCTCTCCCGGCTCGCCGAACAACACGACAATTACAAAAGCCTTCTCCTCGAATACGCACAGGCCCGCGGTTGGTCCCAACCCGAGTACCGCGTCGTATCCGAAGAAGGACCGAGCCACGACAAAACGTTCACCGTGCAGGTGCTCGTCCAGCAGAAGGTATACGGAGAAGGACGGGCCTCCAGTAAGAAACGCGCCGAGCAAATAGCGGCCGCCAGCGCGTTGCAACGTTTCGGAGCCGAATCCGGGGGGAGCCCGGCAATATGAACAACCGCGGCCTCTTGCGCTCCTGGCGGAACGCACGCAGGGCTGCATGGGTTGACGCACCAGCCCTCGACGACACGCTGAAAAATGTATCCTTATGTCAATCGATTTATCGTTTTGTGATTCCTTTGCATCGCGTCATATCGGACCCTCCGACGAGGATGTAAGCGCCATGCTCGAACGGCTGGGCGTGCCTTCCCTGGAAGCGCTCGTCGAGCAAACCGTGCCCGCTCCCATCCGAACCCCGGCGGCGCTGGACCTTCCCGCTCCGCTCTCGGAGTTCGAGCTGCTGGAACGGGCGCGGGCGCTCGCCCGGAAGAACACCCTGTACCGCTCCTTCATCGGCATGGGGTACTACGATACCATCACGCCGCCGGTCATCCAGCGCAACGTACTCGAAAACCCCGGCTGGTATACCCAGTACACGCCGTACCAGGCCGAAATCGCTCAGGGCCGTCTCGAAGCGCTGCTCAACTTCCAGACCATGGTGATCGACCTGACCGGCATGGAGATCGCCAATGCATCCCTGCTGGATGAAGGTACGGCGGCGGCCGAGGCCATGATGATGCTGCGGCGCATCGCCCCGCGACCGGAACGGAACACGTTTTTCATCTCGGAGGAGTGCCACCCGCAAACCATCGAGGTGGTGCGGGCGCGCGCCCTCCCGATGGAGGTCGAGGTCGTCGTGGGCGACCACCGTGCGCTGACGTTCTCGGATGAGCTGTTCGGGGCGCTCATTCAGTACCCCGCTTCCGATGGAGCCGTGTACGACTACACCTCCTTTTGCGAGTCCGCCCACGATGCCGGCGTGTACGTCGTCGCGGCCGCCGACCTGCTCAGCCTGGCGCTGCTGACCCCCCCGGGCGAGTTCGGCGCCGACGTAGCCGTCGGAAGCACCCAGCGGTTCGGCGTCCCGCTCGGGTACGGCGGGCCTCACGCGGCCTATTTCGCCACCCGGGAAGAGTTCAAACGGCACGTTCCCGGACGCATCATCGGCGTATCGGTCGATGCCGCCGGACACCCGGCCCTCCGTATGGCCCTGCAAACCCGGGAGCAGCACATCCGGCGCGAAAAAGCCACGTCCAAC
>CBDUBS010000300.1:0-3828 GCA_965365445.1 uncultured bacterium
TACGTTGACCACCACGGGCCGAACGTCCTTCCCGTCCTGGATGTACTGGCTCCGGAACGTGCTCGACCACGCCCCGCCGCGTTTTCCGGGCCGGGGGTGGAAATCGACGTAGAACAGGCCCAGGTGCGAGCCGTCGGCATCTTTCACCTCGAAGGCGCGTACTTCGGGGTGGTACCGGGGCAGGTCGGTGCGCTCCTCGAACGTGATTCCGTATAGCTGGTTGGCCGTATAAAACGCCCCCTCACGCACGTTGTCGAGGGTGAAGTACTGCCGGACTTCGTTCTCGTCCAGGTCGTACTTCTCTTTCTTGACTTTCTCGGCGTAATACCACCAGTCCCACGATTCCAGCTTGAAATCGTGCCCTTCCTTCTGGATCATGGCTTGCAGCTCGGCGGCTTCCGAGGCGGCCAGGCGCAGGGCAGGCGTCCAGATCTGATCCAGCAGGGCGTATACGTCGGCGGGCTTGCCGGCCATGCGCTCCTCCAGCACGAAGTCGGCGTGGGTGGCGTACCCCAGCAGGTCGGCTTTCCGGGCGCGCAGCTCCGCGATGCGCACGATAATGCCTTTGTTGTCGTTGGCGTTGCCGTTGTCGCCCCGGCTGAAGTAGGCCGTATGCAGGCGCCGCCGCAGCTCCCGGTTTTCGGCATACGTGAGGAACGGCCAGATGCTGGGCGCGTGCAGCGTAAACACCCACCGGTCGGGCAGCCCGGCTTCGCGGGCGGCGTCGGCGGCCGCCTGAACGACGGCGGGCGGCAACCCGGCCAGGTCGGCTTCGTCCTCGATGACCAGCCGGTAGGCGTTGGTTTCCGCCAGGACGTTATTGCCGAAATCGAGCGCCAGCACCGATAGTTCTTCGTTGATCTTGCGCAACTCCTCTTTCCGGGCGGCGTCCAGGTTGGCTCCGCCCCGTACGAACTCCTTGTAGGTTTCTTCCACGAGGCGGCGCTGCTCCGCGTTGAGGCCGGTTTGCTCGCGATGCTCCCATACCGAGCGCACGCGCCCGAACAGCCCCTCGTTCAGCAGGATGTCGTCCCGGAGGGCGGACAGCTTCGGAGCCGCCTGCGCCGCAATCTCCTGCATGGCTTTGCTGGTTTCCGCCGAGTTCAGGTTGTAGAACACGCCCGATACATTGCGCAGCAGCTCCCCCGACCGGTCGAGCGGCTCGATGGTGTTGGCGAACGACGGCGCTTCCGGGTTGGCGGCGATGGCCTCTACCTCCCGGCGTTTGCGGCGGATGCCCTCCTCGAAGGCCGGCCCGTAATGCGCCGTCGTGATGCGGTCGAACGGGGGCACGCCGAACGGGGTATCCCATTCGGTGAAAAACGGATTGGCGTCGGGCATGGGGGTGCTGGACTGAGCGAGCGCCGCCGTCCCGAGGAACAGGGCGGCAAGCAGGATAGGGATGGTTTTCATGATGCGCGCCGGATGGGGTTCGCTATTGGATACCGGCCCGTCGCAAGGCTTCTTCGCGGCGGGCTTTGAATTCGGCTCCCGGCTTCCAGTGAGGCCAGGTGGGTGTTTCGGTCAGGGTGCGCCCGATGCCGAAGAGCAATTCGAGGTCCAGGGCGGCGCCCGAGAGGTCCCAGTCGGGCTTGACCTCGTCCGAGGGTTGGTGGTAGTCGCTGCGGCCTGCCTTTACGCGCTCCTGGTGCTTTGCCAGGGCGGCCGGGAGCACGTACTTGCTTCCCGAACCTGCGTACACGGCCGGTACGCCCATCCGGGCAAACGGGAAGTGATCCGAGCGGTAAAACGCGCCGTGCGTGCTCGGGTTGGCCTCCAGGTACCGTTTCTGCCGGGCCGCGCCCGTTTCCAGCAGGTCGTCCAGCGTGGAGTACCCCAGCCCGGTAACGACGATATTCTCGGCAATGCCCCACGGGTTCATGGAGTCGATGTTGATGACGGCCAGGGTTTTTTCGAGCGGGTACAGCGGATGCAGGGTGTAATACGTCGATCCGAGGAGGCCCTGCTCCTCGGCGGTCGTGGCGAGAAAGAGCACGGAACGGGAGGGACGCGCTTCCAGGTTCGCGTATGTTTCGGCCAGTTCGATGAGCGCCGCCGTGCCCGTGGCATTGTCGAGCGCCCCGTTGAAAATCTGGTCGCCCGGAAGGTCGGGGTTTTTGCCCAGGTGGTCCCAGTGCGCCGTATGCAGCACGTACTCGTTGCGGAGCCGGGGGTCCGCCCCTTCGAGCAGGCCGATTACGTTGCGCGACCGAACCTGCCGCACTTCGTTACGGGTGTGGAACGTGGCTTCCGCCCCGAGCGGCACCGGCCGGAAATCGGAGCGCCCGGCCCGCTTTTTCAATTCGGCCAGCGAAAAACCGGCCTCGGCGAGCAGTTCTTTCGCCTTTTCGTCCGTAACCCACGCCTGGATGGCCAGCGGTCCGGGGTTTTCCTCCCCGACGGTCAGGTTTTCGCCCGTCCAGCTCGTCCGGACGACCTGATAGCCGTAACCGGCCGGCCCGGTTTCGTGGATGATGACGGCCGCCGCCGCCCCCTTTTGCCGGGCTATTTCGTATTTGTACGTCCAGCGGCCGTAGTACGTCATGGCGGGGCCGTTGAAAAACGTACTGTCGTATCGGTTTGCGTCGGAGGGGTCGGGGGCGGCGGGGTCGTTGACCAGCATGAGGAGGGTTTTCCCGGTCACGTCCACTCCCTTGTAGTCGTCCCACCCGTACTCGGGGGCTTCGATGCCGTACCCGACGAATACGATGTCCGAGTTCTCTACGCTTACCTCCGTTTCCGGAAGCGCCGAGACGGCGACGTAATCGTCGGGGAAGGTCAGGGGCAGGGTGAGGCCGTCTGCGGTGACCGCGGCCGTCGGCGTGCTGGTAATCCCGACGAGGGGCACGTCCTGGATGTACGTGCCGTCCGGGTTGCCCGGTTTCAGCCCGATGCGCTCAAACTCGCCGACGAGGTATTCGACGGTCAGGTCCTCGCCTTTCGTGCCGGGGGCCCGGCCCTCGAACGCGTCGGAGGACAGCACGCGGATGTGCCGGAGCAAGTCGGAGGCCCGGATGTGCGCCGGGTCGTTGAACGGGTTTTCCGGCGCCGGGCAGCTTTCGACGGTTTGCCCTGCGGCGGTTCCGGCAAGCAGCAGGATCAGTCCGAAGGAGAGGGGGATACGCATAAGTACAATATCTACCTGGTATGCTGGTATGGCTTGGTTGAACGGCGTGCGCCCGGCGGCGATCCGTATTCACCGGGAATACACCGAACTACCGGCCGAACCAGTAACTCAGCTTGACCTGAAAGACGTTCTCCGGCGCGACCCCGAACAGGCGGTCCACGTCGCGCCCGAGAGCCAGCCGGTAGGCTTCGTCTTCGTCGCTGCGCAGGTGCTGCCAGACGAAAAACAGGGTCGATCCCGGGCGGTACTCCCAGCGGAGGACGGCGTTGCCGCGCAGGGAACGCACCGTGAAATCCTTCTGCGACGACCGGCTGCCGAACCGGAACGAAGGGGCCGGGCCTTCGCCGTCGGGGTCTACCGTATATAACCCGGCGGCCCCATCGTAAGCGATCGTGCCCCGGTCCGTGCCGTAGTAATCGAAGTCGAACGTGCCGGCCCGGCGCAACTCTTTGTAGTTCAGGTAATTGCCGGAGGAAATCAGCGGCTGCATGAAAAACTGGAGCGACAGGCGGGGCGAGAACGTCCAGTTCAGGCGGCTTTCCATCGTTACGGTCACCTGGTCGATGTCGCCGAATACGTAGCGCGCCCCGTAGGTAGCCAGGGCCAGCGGATCGGTGTGGCGGGTAACGTACTGGTCGGTGTCGTAGGCGATTTCGATGCCCGGCTCCAGGCGCAGTTGAACGGCCGTGGTGGGCCGGGCC
>CBDUBS010000301.1:0-3817 GCA_965365445.1 uncultured bacterium
GACGGAGCGGGGCCGGGATGACGGAGCGGGGCCGGGATGACGGAGCGGGGCCGGGATGACGGAGCGGGGCCGGGGTAACACGAAAAAACGGGCGGCGTGGAGGTATAAAAGGCCGGGTGGCCCGAAATTGGCCGTGAATCGTTCCTTTACGGAACGCTCATCTAAACCACGGCGGATATGGTTACGGCGCAGCGGCTTCTTTTCCTCGTCCTCATTTTCGTCCCGGCGGCCCGCGCACAGACTGGCGTCGAGCGGGGGCCGGGGTGGTTTCGTCCCTTCCTCGTGGAAGGCCGTCCGTTTCTGCCGCACGGCGGCTGGCACATTCTGGGGGATGCCGGTACGGATCTCGGGCGCAACAACCGCCGCTCGGTAGAGGCCGACCTCGACCGCATCCGCAGCGCCCCCGCCGCCGGCGTGGTGCACCCCGTCGTGATGGAAAGCATGGAGGCCGACGGCCGGGTAATAGCCCAGTACCTGCACGGCGGCTGGTACAACTACGTGGGCAACTACCTGCCCAACGCCCGCTTCGACAGGGAAAACGCCTCCTACGGACATGTACGGCCCGGCGCGTACGTGGAGGGCATGAAGTGGTTCATCCGGAGCGCCCATGCCCGCGGCATCTACACGCTCATAAACCTGCAAAAGTTCATCATGCCGTTTCCCCGGCAGGTGGAGCGCCGGGCCGGAGAGCCCGTAGCGGACGGCTCGCCCGAAGGGCTGCGCCGCTATCCGAGCAACGTACCGTACCACGGGTACGAACGCATCGGGTGCGCCGATTTCAACCGACTGATCGCGGCGGAAAGAGCGGAACACCGCCGGGTGAAGTACGCCGCCTACGGGTTCGACCTGGACCGCATCCGGCCGCTGGACTGCCGTGCTTTTGCGGGTGAAAGCAGGCCCTACTGGGAATGGAACCTGCGGTACGTAATCCATACGCTGCGCGACGAAACCGGCCTCCTCGGGTGGTACGTATTCGACGAGGCCGAGGACCCCACGCACAACGTGTTCTTCTGCGCCGACCGCCGGGGCAACCCGACGACCTCCCGCGACTGCCGGGTGGAACGGTCCGCCGACATGGTCCCGTGGAACGGGCGCGCGGAAGGGCCGCAGCCGCCCAACCCGGATCTGCTGCGGTACGCCTACGACCTGATCGGCCGGTTCGAATCGGAGGGCGACCGAAGGGGCCGGCCGAACCACCCCCGCTTCGTGGAGATCGGCGCTCCGCAATCCTTCTTTCACGTAACCGCCGGCCGGTTCGGGCACTGGCGGCCCATCGGCAACCCCCACAGCGGAGGCTCCTCCGGCCCGTTCGATGTACTGCCCGGAGGCGGGTACCGCATCCCGGCCGACGTACTCGTGCAGGAAGCGAGCGGCAACATCCTACACACGGGCGCCGCCCCCGACGGCGCCGCGGGACTGCGCGGACCTGCCCGCTGGGATGCCGATCCGAACACCATCAGCTACACCGGCTCGGCCATGCTCGCCGACGTAGCCCGGGCCAACCGGCGCATATGGGGCGTCGTCCACCTCGGGCAGGGGCAACTACCGGATAACGGCTGCGGCTCCTGTACCGACAGCCGGGGCCGCCCCGACCACAGGGGGTTCGGCAGGTACGGCGACCTGAAGGCGTTCCCCAACGACCAGCTTCGGACCCGCCTCCTCACCGACCGGGACATCGTGTGGCAGGGCCTTACGCCGCTCATCGACGGGGCGCGCGGCCTGTTCTACTGGACGCGCATCTTCACCCCGAAAGATCCGAATGCCGAAGGGGCGAAAATGGCCGCCCGCATGGATCGGTTCTCCCGGCAGCTCGGCCTCTCCGGGCTCGGGGCGGCCCTGTTGCAGCCGCCCGCATCCGGCGGCTGGGAGGTGGCTTCCGTCCGGGTGAACCGGCTGACCGACTACGTGCGGCAGGCTCCGGGGCCTACCCGCTTGCGCAGCGGGAGGAGCGCCCACCCGGAAGGCGTCTCCCCGTTCGACGCCCGGTGCGACGACTGCCGCATTGCGCTGCCCCGCGGCGACCGATACTCGCGGTGGTACTTCGGGCGGTACGAACACGCCGACCCGAGGGAGCCCGCCTACGGCCGGGCGGTCAACCGCCGGGATAGCCAGCCCCATACGGGCGCCGCCGCCGGGGAAAGCTACCGGCTGCTGCGCACGTCGTTCCACGAGGCGGGCGGGCGCACGTACCTGTTCCTCTCGAATGCCTACGACGCGCAGATTACCGTGGCCCTCCACGACCCGTCCGCACCCGGCGCGGCGGATATACGAGAAGCCGTGTTCGACCTGGACCGCGAGAACGGGTTCGGCTGGAAACCCCTCCCGGCGGCGGACCGCCTGGAGGTAACCCTCGCTCCGTACGAAGTGCGCGTGTTTCGGGTCGGGCCGGATTGAGAGCCGCCCGGTTGCCGGCCGGTTTTTCACCCTTCCGGCGGGTATATTGGGAACCTCTATCCTCTGAGCGCCCAACCCCGGCCGGTTACCCGCATGAGCAAGCGTCTGCTACACGTATACCGCGACAACTGGAAGCTTTATCAGAAGGCGCTCGGCGGCAGCGCAACGGTTCCCCCGTGGGATCAGGTCGTTCTGACGGCCGGCAGCGAGCGGCAGGCGCAGGCCTACCGGATGCAGATCGAGCGCCGCCGGGAGCAGGGGATGTTGCCCTCGCGAACGGAATGGATCGTGATGCCGGACCCGGGCGGGGTGCGCGTCGGCAGCGGCGGCGCCACGCTGAACGTGCTTCGGGCGCTTTCCGGAGGGTTCCGGGGCAGGCGCGTCCTGATCGTCCATTCCGGCGGCGACAGCAAGCGGCTGCCCCACTACTCGGCGTTCGGAAAACTCTTTGCCCGCGTGCCGCACGAATTGCCGGACGGCGGCCCCTCAACCCTGTTCGATGAGTTGATGGTGTCGCTCGTGGGCCTGCCGATGCACGCCTACGAAGGGGTGGTGGTGGCCTCGGGCGACGTGCTGCTCGTTTTCGATCATCTCCAGTTGGAGTTCAACCGGCAGGGCATCGTCGGGGTGGGGATGCGCACTCCGGCCCGGACGGGCCTCCGGCACGGCGTGTTCGCCTCTACGGACAACCGGGTGAACCACTTCCTGCATAAGCCGTCCCTCCAGCGGATGGAAGCGGAAGGAGCCATCGGCCCGGATGGAAAGGTGGACGTAGACACAGGCATCGTGTGGATGGACCCCGAAGTCGCGGGTAAGCTGGCCCTGCTCACCCTGCCGGAAGGCGGATCGGCCCTGGACCGGGCCATCGAAACCGCCACGGCCGTCAACTTCTACGGCGACGTGCTCGGGGCGGCGGCTCCGGGCCACACCCTGGAGGCGTACCTCCGGGATACGAGCGACGGCGAAGCCGGGGAAACCCTTCAGGACATCCGCCGGGCGCTATGGGATGCCCTCCGTCCCACACCGTTTTTCGTCGAATCCCTGCATCCGGCGCGGTTCGTCCACCTCGGAACGACCCAGGAATACCGGGCCGCCGTCACGGGGGATCGATACGAGATCGGCAGCGGGCGTTGGCGGAAAACCGTTCAGGCGTATCGGACGGGAGACGTGGATCGGAACGACGATACCGTCGCCATGACGGCCCTCCTCGCCGATCCGGCCCGGCGTATCGGGCCGGGGTGCCTCATCGAGGACAGCACGCTCGGCCCGGCCTTCTCCTGCGGGAAGGGCTGCATCGTCTCGGGCGTACGGTACCTCCACGACGAAGTGGTGCACCTCGACGACGATCTCGTGGCGCACACCCTTCCGCTCGGCGCGGAGGGCGGGTACGTCACCCGCCTCTACGGCGTATCCGACAACCCGA
>CBDUBS010000302.1:0-3710 GCA_965365445.1 uncultured bacterium
ACGGCATCCGACTCGTGGGCGACCGGAACGTGGTCACGGTGCTGCAAAGCGGCTCCGATCACTGGGCGAGGATTTACGCCACAGGCGACCGGAACGAAGCCACGGTAACGCAAACCGGCTCGGGCCACTGGTCCTCCATCGTCCAGACGGGCGACCGGAACCGGGCTACCGTCGTGCAAACGTCGAACTAGAAGGCTGTTGTTCTTTGTAATCCTGTCTATTACGCCGGCCTGAAAGTGTTATTCTGATTCGTTCGTAGGTGGATACACCCCCACCCCGCTTTGCGGGGAGCCCCCTCAAGGGGGCAGGTTTAAGGCCGAAGGAGAGTGTTGGTGGCGCAACAGACGTGGATTCGTAATGTGTTCTTTCGCGGGCATCGAGGCGGCGACGACGCCGAAGGCCCTCACCTGATCGCCGACTGCTCCTCCGGACGAAACGACCGGAGGGGGCTGCCGGGCTGGTGATCTGAAATCGATTAGCTAACTGATATGCATAAAAAACTTCTTCTTTCCATCGGCCTGTTGCTGCTGGGCGCCGGAACGGCGCTGGCGCAGGTAAACACGACCGTCGTTACGCAGACCGGATTGGATAACACCGGGTCTGTGATGCAGACGAATACCGGCGCACTCCCGGCCAATGCGGCTTTCCAGACTCAGGCCGGCCACGACAACACGGCCGGTATCGTACAGAATGGGTCCAACAACACGGCCAACCAGAGCCAGAGCAACGTAATCGTGCCCAACGATTACAAGGAGTGGTATATTAAAAAGTGGGTATGGATTTTTCCGGTTTTAGAGCAACGGTGGGTTACGACAACCCTGACCAATTCCTATAATATTGCGAACATCTCGCAGACGGGAAGCGGTCATTATGCCATGCAGCTTCAGACGGGAGAGCGTAACGTCGCCGGTATCGTGCAGTCAGGAATAAACAACAAAGCGTACCAGAGCCAGAACTGGTTCGACCTGTTCGGTCAGGATGGCGAAGCCGACCCGACCATCGACAGCAAGGCGTACATTACCCAGACCGGAGACGGAAACTACGCGGAGCAAAAGCAGTCCGGCGAGCAGTCTATCGCTGACATCAACCAGGGGGGCGACGAAAACACGGCGCACCAGAGCCAGCTTGCCGCCTACGGACGGGCGTACATCAACCAGGGGGGCGACGGCAACACGGCCAATCAGGGCCAGACGGTCCTTAATTTTGGCGGCGTGATAGAGGGGTATGCCTCCATCAATCAGAGCGGTGATGATAACCTGGCGAACCAGACGCAAGTCGGCATCGGCAGCGATGCACTGATCGACCAGTCGGGTAAAAACAATCAGGCCTACCAGAACCAGCTAGGCGGGCTCAGCCTGGCGTCCATTTTCCAGAGCGGCGACATGAACCTGGCGAATCAGGGTCAACTGGCGGCGAACGGAAAGGCCTATATCACGCAGTCCGGCGACGATAATAAGGCCTACCAGAATGAAATCGCCCTGAGCAGCACGGCGACGATCGTCCAGGGTGGTGATGAGAACATTGCCAGCCAGACGCAGTCCGGCGTCGGCGGCAGCACCGCGACCATCAACCAGATGGATACGGGCAACAAAGGCAATGCGGTACAGGTGCAGGATGGTCTCGGTCTCGAAGCCACCATCGTCCAGAGCGGACTGGGCGGCGAAGGAACCGGCAACTGGGGGCAGCAGCTCCAGACGGGCACGGGCCACGATGCGTTCCTGACGCAGCAGGGCAACAGCCACTGGTCGAACACCGTCCAGACCGGCGCAAACCATGTCGCGAACGTCACGCAGTCGGGCAACTGATTGCCGGCAACGGAGTAGTATCGGGAAGACAGGAGTGCGTCCCGGCCATGAGGGTGTGCCGGGGCGCCTCCGGCTTCCGGAGATAGGGGTATGAAAAACTACGTGTTGGGTTCGCTCTTGATGCTGGCCCTGTGGGCCGCCCCGGCCTTCGGGCAGGTTACCGGAGACGGGTTCACGGTTCCGGTGGACCGCTCCGGGGTGGATATCCGGAGCGTGTCGGCCGAGACGATCACGCCGCAGCAGGCGTTCATCGAGATCCGGAAGCGGCTCGCACTCGGCGACCGGCCGGTGCTGAACCGCTACCTGATCGGGCCGTACCTGGCCGACGCCAACCTGGCGCTCATCCAGCAGGTAGGCGACCGGAGCCGCACCGAGATCGAGCAGCGGGGAGAAGGAAACGTGGCTGTGCTGTACGAACTCGGCGACCGGAACCGCTCGTCGGTATTGCAGCGCGGCGACGACAACATCTACGCCCTGTGGCTGCGCGGCGATCAGAACCGGATGAACGGCCGCCAGATCGGGGACCGGAATATCTTCCTGTTCGAGGGAGCGGGCGAAAACCTCACGTTTCCGTTCGTGAGCCAGGTCGGGAACGACCTGAAGGCCGTGCAGATCGGAAGCACCGTGCTGCCCTTCGGCATCGAGCAGCGGGGCAACGGGATGGAAGTCATCATCGAGCACAGGCCGGGGTACTGAACCCGGCGGCGTATCAAGGCGGCATCGTGAACGAGAACCCCGGCCCCGGTCGGGGTTTTTGCATTTCCCGGAATGAGGAGCTTAGCGCAGGGAGGTAAGGCGGATGTTGGTGCCCATGAACAGGTAGGCCGTATCGACGAGGTTGAGGTCTTTCTGCGGGTCGAACCCGACGCCGATCATGAGCTTGTCGAAAAAGAGCAGGCCCGGGCCGAGGCCGACGGAGGGTTTGCCGCCTTCGTACCCCCGGGAGATGAGGAAGTTGAAGCTGAGGGCCATCCTGTCGCCCTCGCCGAGGGCACGGCCGAGCCGGTTGGCGTAGTAATTGAAGCTGAACTGGAGGCCGTCGAACAGGACGTCGCGTTCGCTGCGGGACGAGAACGGGTACTGGAGCGCCGAGAGGCCGCCCGAGAATGTCCAGCGTTCCGCGAAGCTGCGCCGGACGTTTACTACGCGATCCGGGAGGGCTCGTTCGTCGGTGCGGACGCGCACGAGGAAGCGGTCGCCACCGTTCATGCCGGTGCTGCCCGGCGTAAAGATGATCGGGCGGGAGGGTTCGCCCGGGCGCACCTCCAGGGTTTGCTCGGGCAGGAGCACCTGTCCGTTTTCCTTTACGAGGCTGACGTAGATCCGCTGGGGCAGGTCGGCTTCGAGCAGGGCGCCGTTGGCCCGGAGGTGCAGCCCGCGTAGTCCGTCCACCTCGATGAAACCGACATCGCCCGGGACGAACGGCCGCCAGTCGCGGCGAGGATCGCCCGGGTTCCATTCGAGGTAATCGACCGTTTCCCAGGGGGCGACGACGATCCGGACTTCATCGATGCGGCGGGCCTTGCGGTATACCGGCAGGGAGACGGTTTCGCCTGTGGGGGCGTTTGGCCCCACCCGGATCGTGATCTGGCCGTCGTCGAGCTCCCCGCCTTCTACATCGACGTACCGGTTGGAGCTGACCACGCGGTAGCCGCCATACCCGGAGGGGAAGAACAGGGTGCGGCGCTCGCCCGGTCGGAACCGGTTCTCCTCCTTTTCGAGGCGGGGCCGGGGCAGCACCGACTCCAGTACGCCGGTCCACAGCCGTCCGGAGGCGTCGCGCAGCCGGAAGTCGATGCGTTGCGCTTCGGCGCCGGGAGCAGCGGGCAGCGTGAGCATCCCGGAGAGGATGTCGCCCCCGTCGGAGATGCGCGGCTCGCCGAGGGGAATTTCGGCGCCGAGGGC
>CBDUBS010000303.1:0-3706 GCA_965365445.1 uncultured bacterium
TTAATCGGTCGAGTGCGTTGCTGCGGCAACCCCCTCCCCGCTCAGCCGACCCCACCCGCTCCGGGCGGGAATGTCGGCTACGGTACTCTACCTTCGGAAAGGGGAGAATCGTTTTGTCCAGACTGGATGGGGAAGGGTTCATACGACAGGGGCGGCCCGGTTGACGGCGCCGCCCCTCATGGCCGGATTACGGAGTGCCCGGGTGGATCAGGCCTTTTTATCCCGCCGGGAGATCTCTTCCTGCTTTTCCCGGTCCTCTTCTTCGAAGGACATGTCTGCTGCCTCCATTATGCGTAACATCGCCATTTTTTTGGAGACGGCCGCAAAAGCCGCCCTGGAGCCTTCGCCGGAATGATGGAACGTCATGGCGTGCCCCGCGCCGATGCCCATGCCGCCGCCTTCCCGGATGGCGTCCTGGTTGGCGGCGAGGAAAACGAATTCCCATCCGTCTTTCTCCTTTCGCTCCTCGATCATCTCCATGATTTGCGGGCGGGTGAATTCGCGGGAAGCGTTTTCGTACCCGTCGGTGATGATGACGAATACGACCCGTTCGGGGCGGCTTGCTTCGGGCGCTTCACCGATGCGCCGCCGGGTTTCGTTGATGGTGCGCCCTACGGCGTCCAGAAGGGCGGTGGATCCACGAGGCACGTAGGTTTGCCCGGTCAGCGCAGGGGCCTGAGCGATGGGAATGGCCGCGTGCACAACCTCGTACTGGTTGTCGAACTGCACCAGGCTGAGCGTGCAGGCGCCGGGCTGGTTTTGCTGGTCGGCGAGGAATGTGTTGAAGCCGCCGATGATGTCCTCGCGGATGGATTCCATGGAGCCGGAGCGGTCCAGGACGACGCTGATGTCGGTGTAGGTTTCTTTCATGTCGGTAGGGGAGATTTCGCTGCGAAGGCGGGAAGGGTGACCGGGATATGTATGGCCCCAATCTACGATACGGGTAGCCCGCAGCCGGACGGAATCGGTCCGGTCAGGATGCGTCCTGCCGGTCGATGGGTAGTTCGACCGTAAAGCGGCTGCCCCTGCCGGTCCGGCTTTCGGCCCGGATGCGCCCCCCGTGGCGCTCGATGATGTGGCGGCAGATGGTAAGGCCCATGCCGGTGCCGGGGTAGGCGTCGGTATCGTTGAGGCGCTGGAAGGGTTCGAAGATGCGGTCCAGGTACTTCTCGTCGAACCCGATGCCGTCGTCCTCGATGGTCAGGTGGCACCACGGCCGACCGTCGGAACCGGTTATCGCTACCGCCCGAATGCCGATGTGGGGTCCGGCGCCCGGTTTCCTGAACTTTACGGCGTTCATCACGATCTGGCTCAGGGCCTGGCGGAGCAAGCCGGCATCGCCCTCGATCTGCACGTCGGCATCCACTACGACACGGGCTCCGGCATCCTGGATGGCGAGATCCAGATCGACGAGAACGCGCTCGACAAGCGCCCTCAGGGGAATGGAGGTGCGGGTCTGGACGTCGCTCGTGGCCCGCGTAAACGAGAGGATATCGATGAGCAGATCCGAGAGCCGCCCGGCAGCGGCCGCAATACGGTCCACGAAAAACCGACCTTCGTCGTCCAGCCGGTCCCGGTGCGTCTGCTGGATGAGCGTGGCGAACGTCTGCACTTTCCGGAGCGGTTCCTGCAGATCGTGGCTGGCGATGAAGGCGAAGCTCTGCAATTCCCGGTTGCGCTGCTCCAGTTCCGCCGTTCGCTCGATCACGCGTTGCTCGAGGGTATCGTTGAGGTCCTGGAGCCGATGTTCCATCTCCAGGCGTTCGGTGATGTCGGTGTTGGTGCCGAACCAGCGGACGATCCGGCCGTCGTCGTCACGGATGGGGTTGGCGCGGGATAGAAACCAGCGAAATACGCCGTCGTGCCGGCGCAGCGGAAAGGTATCCTCCCAGGGCCGGCCCGTACCGACCGCCTCCCGGAAGCGCTGCTCGACTCCCTCCACGTGATCCGGATGGTGGACCGCTCGCCATCCCCACCCCAGCATATCCTCCGGACCCGTTCCGGTGAATGCGTACCAGCGCTCGTTGTACCAGTAAATGGAACCGTCAGGGCGGGCCATCCAGGCGAGTTGCGGGATAGCGTTAGCCAGCGCGGCAAACTCGCGCTCGCGCTGAGCCAGGGCTTCTTCGGCGGCCCTGCGCTCGCTCACGTCCTGCACGAACAGGATGAGGTACTGCGGTTCGCCGTCGAGGCGGCGCTCCACGGAATGGGTCAGGTTAACCCAGACCGTCGAACCGTCCGGACGAACGAGGCGCTTCTCGGAGGTGAAGTGCTCGATGTCTCCCGAGAGCAACTGTTGCATGGCGTCCCGGTCATGCTGCTGGTCCTCCGGGTGGATCAGTTGTTCCAGGGTGCGCAGGTGAAGCTCATCCTCGGTCAGCCCCGTCAGGTGAAGAAACCGGGCGTTGACCCGCACCCAGTTCTCGTTCATGCCGATGTGCGCCAGGCCCACGGCGGCATTTTCGAACATCCCCCGGAAGCGCCGCTCGCTCTCGACGAGCGCAACGATGGTTTCCTTGAGGTGGGTGACGTCGAACATGGCCCCGACCATGCGCAGCGCCGAGCCGTCGGGACGGCGAAGGACGTATCCCCGGTCCAGTACGTGCGCGTAGCGGCCATCGCGACAGCGGAACCGGTATTCGACCTTCCAGTGATCCCCTCCCCCGTCGATTACCTTATGGATGGTTTCGACTACGTAAGATCGGTCCTCGGGGTGCACGCGCTCTTTCCACCAGTCGCCCGAAGTGCCCCGGAGCGCTTCGCTCCAACCGAACAGGGTATCTACAGCCGGATTCCACTGGACGGCATCCTGTACGAGATCCCAGTCCCAGACGGCGTCGTTGGCGGCGCGGGCCGCCAGCCGATACCTTTCCTCGCTCTGGCGAAGCGCCTCTTCCGTCTCCCGGCGTTCCGTAACGTCCTGCACGACTCCGGTGAACCGAACCGCACGGCGCCCGTCGTGGGTCTCCTCGAAAAATGCCTGACCGGCTGCGGATACCCACCGATTCGACCCGTCCGGTTGCACCAGGCGGTACTCCGCCTCGTACATACCCGCCCCTTCCGGCGCCACAGCGGCCCGCACCAGACGCGCCACCCGGTCCCGGTCGTCGGGGTGCATCAGCGACATGACGTAATCGTAGGAGGGCCTGACCCCTTCGTTGATCCCGAATACCTCGCCGGCGCGTCGATCCAGGGTGACGCCTCCCGTTGCCAGATCGTAATCCCACGTACCGAGACGAGCGGACTCCATGGCCAGCCGGTACAACTTCGAGGTTTCGCGAAGGGCTTGCTCGGCCTGTTCTTTCGCCGTGAGATCTATGAAAAAGGCGACGCCGTTCTCGAACCGGTCATCCAGCATCGCCGCCCCGATCAGCACGGGCAGCCGGGAGCCGTCCTTCCGGATGAACACCTTCTCGTAGGGCGTATCGACGCCGGTGAGGCGTAGTTCCTCCAGCGCCAGCCGGTCCAGCGATTCGAACTCGGGCGGCGTCATCGCCGACCAGAGGATTCGGCCATACTCCAGGTCCTCTCGGGAGTATCCGAGCATCCGGAGCGCCGTATCGTTGGCGTCCGTAATGCGGCCGTCCGTCGTCCAGTCCACGATGCCGAGGACCCCGGCTTCCACCAGACGCCGCAATCGCGCCTCGCCCAGCGACCGGCCGTCGGTGCGGCTCACCACAGAAGCAGACCCTTCTATCAGCGGCGG
>CBDUBS010000304.1:0-3671 GCA_965365445.1 uncultured bacterium
TCGACCATTTTCACCTCGAAATGGCCGTCTTCGAAGGTGGGGAAGTCGGCGGGGTCCTGTCCGGGTTTCAGGCCTTCCCGGATGTAGCGGTACACGTTGCGGAAGTTGTTTTTCGGACCGTCGGGGTAGCCTTCCGGATGCCCGCCGGGGTAATGGGCATAGGTCCGGGCGTTTTCGTCCAGAAGGGCGGGGTCCTTGATGATCGTCTCGTTCGGTTTGTCGCGGTAGCCAATCCAGAGATTGTTGGCTTCCTCCTGATTCCAGGCGATGGCGGCTTTGCTGCCGTCGATCTCGAACCACTCGTGGTTTTTCCGGCCGGCGCTGATCTGTGATACCGTAAAAACGCCCTTTGCGCCGTTGTTAAAACGGACCATCACGTTAGCCGCGTCTTCCGTATCGATTTCTACTTCGTCGTATTCGCCCTCATACTGCTCCTCTTTCCCTTTGAAGCTCTCGAACTGCTTCCGAGGTTTCTTGCGCGTATCGTGCGCCCGGTACAGATCGGCAAAAACGTGGGTGATTTTCAGGCCGGTGATGAACTGCACCAGGTCGCACCAGTGCGATCCGATATCGGCGACGCACCGCGAAGCGCCGCTGATCGAGGAGTCAATTCGCCAGTTGTAATCCGTGTCGTACAGGAGCCAGTCCTGGATGTAATGCCCGTGCGCCATGAATACGTGGCCGATCTCGCCCCGCTGCACCATGCCTCTGGCGTGCTGGATGACGGGGTAGAAGCGGTAATTGAAATTGATCGCCGTAACGACCCCCTTTTCGCGGGCCAGCTTGACCAGCTCGGCGGACTCGTCGGAGTTCATCGTAAGCGGCTTCTCCGACACGATGTGCTTGCCCGCCTCGATGACCGCTTTGTTGATTTCGTAATGCAGGTTGTTCGGGGTGGTGTTATGAATCACCTCGACATCCGGGTGGTTGACCAGCTCGCGCCAGTCGGCCGTCGCAAAGCCGATGCCGTAGGGTTCGGCGAGCTTTTTCGCATCTTCCAGCTTTTCATCCGCGATACCGACAACCTCGATGCCCGGCACCCGGCGCAATGCCTCTACGTGGGCCTTGCCCATGAAACCGGTTCCGATGACACCCGCCTTGATGATCCTCATGATAACCTCATAGGTGAAAGGTGATTAACGCAGTGACCTGCCGCCGGCTACAGCGGCTCCTCGATGGAGATACCGACAGGCGCCGGTTTATCAGCGATGCGTAAACCGGACGCCTGACCGGCATCTGTTGGAATATGCGGAAGAACGCCCAGAAAAGCGAGATTCCGCCGGGGAAAACCGAAGCGGCAGGGGACGTAATTCCGAGCGAATCGCGCCCGGCTGATACATTCCCTCCCGGTCCGATCGTTCGGCGCGCCGCCTACGCTCCCGTTTCTTCCGTACCCTCCGAGGTGAGAGAAAGGGAGTCCTCCTGAAGGATTTCACCCCCTACCGGTTCGGTCAGGACGTCCTCGTCATCCTCGACTACCAGGCGCGTTACGTCGGCGATGGTGTCGCCGTTTTGCAGCCTGATGAGGCGCACCCCCTGTGTATTGCGCCCGAGCGTGCTGATCCGTCCGACGTTCATGCGGATCATGATGCCGCTCTGGGTGACGATCATCAGCTCATCCGTCTCGAAAACGGCTTTTATGGCAACCAGGGGGCCGGTTTTTTCGGTCGTCCTCATGGTGATGATGCCTTTGCCACCGCGACTCTGCGTGCGGTAATCGTCCAGAGGGCTCCGCTTGCCGAAGCCGCCGGCGCTGATGGCCAGCACGAACCGGCTCGGGTCGTCCAGCACGATCATCCCGACGAGGTGGTCGTCGGGACCTAGCCACATGCCGTAAACACCCCGGGTGCCTCGCCCGGTCGGCCGTACGTCGCGTTCGTGGAATCGTACGGAACGGCCGTTCGAGCCGGCCAGAATGATGTCGCTGTCGCCGTTGGTCAGGTCCGCCTCCAGGAGTTCGTCCCCTTCGGCGATCTTGATCGCATTCACGCCGCCGGCCCTCGGACGGCTGAAATCCTTGAGGCGCGTCTTGTTGACCAGCCCCTGCCGGGTCGCCATGATTACGTAATGCTTCTCCAGAAACTCGGCATTTTCGAAATCGGCTTTGCGCACCGCAAGCACGGCCCGGATGCGGTCCTCCAGGTCGATATCGATCAGGTTGCGGATGGAGCGCCCTTTGGTCGTCCGGTTGCCCTCCGGTATTTCGAACACCCGGAGCCAGTAGCATCGGCCGTGGTCCGTGAAGAACAACAGGTAATCGTGGTTGCTCGATACGAACAGGTGTTCGATGTAATCTTCGTCCCGGATGCCGCTGCCGCGCGAGCCCACGCCGCCCCGTCCCTGGGTGCGGTATTCGTCGATGTTCGTCCGCTTGATGAGGCTCTGGTGCGAAATGCTCACCACGACCTGTTCGTCCTGGATCAGGTCCTCCAGGTCGATGGCGTCTCCGCCCGCGAAGTCGATTTCCGTGCGGCGGGCGTCGCTGTATTTCCGGCGGATTTCGAGCAGTTCATCCTTGATGATTTGCATCCGGAGGGGCTCGCTCGCCAGAATGCTCTTCAGACGCTCGATCTCGGTGAGGATTTCCCGGTATTCCTGTTCGATCTTGCTCCGTTCGAGTCCGGTGAGGCGGCTGAGCCGAAGCGCCAGGATGGCGTCCGCCTGAATCTGCGTCAGCGCAAACATGGACCCTTCGCCGAGCGGAAGGTTCATGCGGGCGCGCTGCTCGGAGGTGAGGCGCTCCGGAAAGACGCCCTGCATCAGGTTGCGCCGGGCGTCGTCCGTGTCTTCCGAATGGCGGATGATCGCGATGACTTCATCGAGATGGTCCAGCGCAATCGTCAGGCCTTCCAGGATGTGGGCCCGTTCCTCCGCCTTGCGAAGCTCGAACTCCGTACGCCGGGTGACCACCTCGTGCCGGTGGTTCACATAATGCTGGATGGCCTCCTTGAGCGTGATGGTGCGCGGCCGCCCGGCCACCAGGGCCACCATGTTTACTCCGAACGTCGTCTGGAACTGCGTGTACTTGAACAACTGGTTCTGAACCACGCCGGGCACGGCGTCCTTGCGCAGCTCGATCACGATGCGCATTCCCTCCCGGTCGCTTTCGTCGCGCAGATCGCTGATCCCCTCGATGCGCTTCTCCCGGACGAGCTGCGCGATCTTTTCGATCAGGGCGCTTTTATTGACCTGGTACGGGATCTCGGTAGCGATGAGGGCCGTGCGCCCGCCGCGCATCTCTTCCTCGTGCATCCGGGCCCTTACGAGCACCCGGCCCCGCCCCGTCTGGTAGGCCTCCCGCACACCCGCGTATCCGTAGATGATGCCTCCCGTCGGGAAATCCGGCGCCGGGATGTGCTTGATGAGCTCCTCGAAGGAAACCTCCCGGTCGTCGATGTAGGCCACGACTCCGTCGATCACTTCCCCGAGGTTATGCGGGGGTATCTTCGTTGCCATACCTACGGCGATGCCGTCCGCGCCGTTGACGAGCAAATTGGGAACCGCAGCCGGCAACACCACGGGCTCCTGGAGCGAACCATCGAAGTTGTCTGTGAAATCGACGGTTTCCTTGTCGAGATCGCGCAGCATCTCCTCGGCCAGGCGGGTCAGGCGGGCTTCGGTGTAGCGCATGGCCGCCGCCGAGTCGCCGTCGACCGAGCCGAAGTTGCCCT
>CBDUBS010000305.1:0-3650 GCA_965365445.1 uncultured bacterium
GATACGGCCGCAGCGGATACCACCGGGAAAGCCGCCCCTCCCGCTCACGGCGGCACGGCGGCCATGAACGCCGAGCACCTGCTCGACGCCCAATCCCTCTGGGACGCCACCATGGCCTACTCGGTAGCCGAACACCTCATGCGCCGCCCGGACGCGCTCGTGCTGCACGTGGCCGGGGGGTTCCACGTAGAGGAGCGGACCGGCATTGCCGAGCACCTTTACCGGTACCGACCGGGCGCCCGCCTCCTCGTCGTGGCCGTACGGCCTGAAAACGACGTGTCGGCGTTCGACCCGGAGCGCATGGGCGGCCTCGGCGACTTCGTTATCCTCACCGACGCCTCGCAACCCCGATCCTACCCGGCCTCACCCTGAACCATGCGAATCCGTTTCATGCTCCTCGCCGCTCTACTACTGGGCGCCTCGGCCCACGGGGCCGCAGGACAGACGCCCGACCTGAAGCATCGCCTCGACCGGTACACACCCGTCCGCCTCACAACCGACCTCGAAGCCCTCACGCCGGCCGAGCGTCAGATGATGCCCCTTCTGATCGAAGCGGCCGACCTGATGAACGGCATTTTCTGGGAACAGGCCTACGGCCGCCCCGAAAGCCTTCTGTTTGCCATGCCCGATTCGGTGACACGGGCGTACGCCCGCATCAACTACGGCCCCTGGGACCGCCTCGACGGCAACGAGCCGTTCATCGAAGGGGTAGGGGCGAAACCGGCCGGAGCGAACTTCTACCCGGTTGACATGACGAAGGAGGAATTCGAAGCGGCTGCTGCCGGAAATCCGGCCCTGCGGAGCCTGTACACCATGATCCGGCGGGACGGGGAGCGTGCGCTCCGGGCCGTTCCCTACCACATTTATTTCGCCGAGCCCCTTGGCCGCGCCGCCGACAGGCTTCGGGCCGCGGCCCGATTGGCCGAGGACGAAGGGCTGCGCCGGTACCTGGAGCTTCGGGCCGACGCGCTGCTCACCGACAACTACCAGCCCAGCGACCGCGCCTGGATGGACATGAAGAACAACACGCTCGACCTCGTCATCGGGCCAATCGAGACGTACGAGGATGGGTTGTTCGGGTACAAAGCGGCGGCCGAGGCCTACGTACTCGTAAAGGATAAAGCCTGGAGCCGCCGGCTGGCCCGCTACGCCGAACTCCTGCCCATGCTCCAGCGCGACCTGCCTGTTCCGGAGCGGTACAAACAGGAATCGCCGGGGGCCGATTCCGACCTGAACGCCTACGATGCGGTGTACTACGCGGGCGATGCCAACGCCGGATCGAAAACCATCGCCATCAACCTGCCCAACGACGAGGAGGTGCAGCTTCAGCAGGGCTCCCGGCGGTTGCAGCTGAAAAACGCCATGCGGGCGAAATTCGATCACATCCTGGAGCCCATCGCCGGCGTGCTGATTGCGGCGGATCAGCGGCCCCACGTCACGTTCGACGCCTTTTTCGGCAACACGATGTTCCATGAGGTAGCTCACGGCCTCGGCATCAAGAACACCATCACGGGCCGGGGGGCGGTCCGCGAAGCCCTCCGCGACCACTACACCACCATGGAAGAAGGCAAGGCCGACGTACTGGGCCTGTACATGGTCGGCGCGCTCCGCGACGGGGGCGAGTCTGAATCCGACCTGCTGGATCATTACGCCACGTTCCTGGCGGGCATCTTCCGATCCATTCGGTTCGGGGCGGCCAGCGCGCACGGACGGGCCAACCTCATCCGGTTCAACTTCTTCAGGGAGCAGGGCGCTTTCTCGCGCGACCCCGCCGCCGGCGCGTACCGCGTGCATCCCGAAGCCATGCAGGAAGCCGTAAACCGCCTCTCCGAGCGCATCCTGACCCTCCAGGGCGAGGGCGACTACGAAGCGGTGGCGCGGTTCATCGAGCGGTACAGCACCCTCGGCCCCGAGCTGCAGGCCGACCTCGACCGGCTCGGGGCGGCGGCCATCCCGGTAGACGTGATTTTCGAGCAGGGGTGGGACGTGCTGAACGGACGGTAAAAACGCCCGGCCCTCGCGAGCCGGGCGTTCCCGGATTTACGCTTCCTCGATGGTCACGGACTGCATCACGTCGCCCTGGCGGATCTGGTTGACCACGTCCATACCGCCGACCACCTTGCCGAACACGGTATGCTTGCCGTCCAGGTGCGGCTGCGGGCTGTGGGTGATGAAGAACTGGCTGCCGTTGGTGCCCGGTCCGGCGTTTGCCATGGAGAGTACTCCGGTTTCGTGCTTCAGCGGATTGTCCTTCACTTCATCCCCGAAGCGGTACCCCGGCCCTCCGGAGCCCGTACCCGTAGGGTCGCCTCCCTGAATCACGAAGTTATTGATGACCCGGTGGAACGAAACGCCGTCGTAGAAACCCTCCCGGGCAAGAAATACGAAGTTATTGACCGTCATGGGGGCGTGCTCCGCCGCCAGTTCGATCTCGATGAGGCCCTGGTTGGTTTCCATGCGGGCGGTGTAGGTTTTCGACGGATCGATCTGCATCTCCGGTGGGGTCTTCCACTGTTTGGCCATGGTTCTCCAGCTTGGTGAGTGAATGAATCTCCAGCGGGACGCTTCACCCTGCCGATTGTTCTGCCCGGCAGCCCGCGGCTGCATATTTCCCGATCGGGCAGGGGAGAAGGTAGAGTGATAATTCATCGAAACACCGTAATGAACGGGCGCAGACAGGCCCGGCAGAGCGCCTCACCCATACGAAACGGAGGGGCCGCGTCGTTTTTTCAAAGGGATATCCCTATTTTCAGGGCGCCTTTCGCCCCGTTTCCTTCTCTATTTCCTTCTCATGAAAACCGCTTCCTTCCTGCCGGCCATCCTGTGCGCCCTGGGCCTGTTAACGGGTCGGGTTGCCGCCCAGACCCCGGAGCGGCCGAACATCGTATGGATCACGGTGGAGGATATGAGCCCGCACCTGGGAAGCTATGGCGACGCTCAGGCCGACACACCTGTCCTGGATGCCTTCGCCCGGCAGGCCGTGCGGTTCACCAATACGTTTGCTACGGCTCCGGTATGCGCTCCGGCCCGGTCCAGCATCATCACCGGCGTGTACGCCCCCTCGCTCGGCAGCCACAACATGCGCTCCACGGCCGTTCTGCCCGAGGTGGTAAAGCCCTTCCCGCAGTACCTCCGGCGGGCCGGATACTACTGCACGAACAACGCGAAAGAGGACTACAACTTCGCCACCCCCGACTCCGCCTGGGACGTCTCCGGCAAGGACGCCCACTGGCGCAACCGGAAAACACCGGAGCAGCCTTTCTTCGCCGTCTTCAATTTCGAGACGACCCACGAGAGCCGGCTCGCGTCCGATGCCGCCTACGAGAACGCGGTGAAGGACCTCCCCGCCGATCAGCGGGCCGACCCGGGCCGCCTCGTTCTGCCGCCGTATTACCCCGATACGCCGGAGGTGCGTAAAATCTGGGCCCGGTACTACGACGTTATCGCGGCGATGGACCGGCAGGTGGCCCGGGTGCTGGAGGACCTGGAAACGGACGGCCTGGCCGACCGGACCATCGTGTTTTACTTCTCCGATCACGGAATGGGCCTGCCCCGGGCGAAGCGCTGGCTGTACGATTCCGGGTTGCGGGTGCCGCTGATGGTGCGTTTCCCCCCGGCGTACCAACGGGCCGCACCCGGCTCTACGGACG
>CBDUBS010000306.1:0-3605 GCA_965365445.1 uncultured bacterium
GCCGCCGTGGAGCACATCCAGCGTGAGGCGGGTTTTTCTGCTCAAGTTGTAGTTGAGCTTGCCCTGATAGTGCCACTCGGGGTTGTAGTCCAGCGACGACGGGAACGGATTGACCCCTTGCAGATGGCGCCCAGAGAGCATGAAGTTCAGGCGGTTGGTAATGGGGCCATATACGGTTGTTTCCACTTCCCACTGGGCCCGATTGGCGTAATTTTCGAGCAGGTCTTTGCCGCCATACGTTTCCATGTCGATAAAGGCCTGGAACGCATCCAGCCGTTCCTGCGGCGTCTTGTTCTGCCAGAGCCCGCCGCCGGTGTTCTGAGTCCAGTAGTCAAGCGTTGCCATCTGGGCCCACTCGTAGTTGTCGTGGCTGTAAAAGTTGCGGCCCCAGTGGTACTGGCCGGCCGGGCGCATCCGAGCCTGGACGGCTCCATGAATGCGATCGGTGGCTGTTTTGGTCTGGAGGGATACGACGGCGCTTCGAGCCCGGCCGTACTCGGCATTCCACCCGCCGGTCAGGACCTCCACCTGTTCGACGGACGTGGTATTGATGCCCGTATAGTTGACGTTTCCGCCGCCCTCCAGCATTTCCATGCCGTCCACGTAGTACACGACATCGTTGCCCATACCGCCGCGCACACCACCGTGCACGTTTACCCCCGATTGCTGCTCTATGGCCTCCCGAATACTATGCACCGGCGCAGCGGTCAACTCCTGTGCGGTAATGGCTTCCTTTGAGGCGGTAAGGTCGCGCTGGACGACCGAGCGATCGGCCACGACGACCAGTTCGCCCGCACCCACCACTTCTTCGTTGAGGGCGAAATCCAGGGTGGTGGTCTGATCCAGATTGATCCGCACGTCCGTCTGCGTGACGACCTGGTACCCGACCATGGATGCGGTGACGCTATGCGTGCCGGTCGGCGCGTTCAGGATGGTGTAGTACCCGTCCGGATCGGTGGATGAACCGATGCTGGTGCCGACGATGACGATATTTACACCCGGGAGCGGATCGCCCGTAGAAGCCTCGGTGACCCGGCCGGTCAGTTTGCCGCCGGGGGCAGACCCGACGACCGAGGTGAACATCGGGCGGGCTGCTTCTGCAGGCTTCGGCACCACGATGAGAAAGCCGCTGGGGCTGATGTTCAGGCGAAGCCGGGTGCCTTCCAGTACGTGATACAGCGCCTCCAGTGCGGTCACTTTTCGCAGATCCAGTTTTACCGGCTCGGCATCGGCCACCAGTTCCTCCGCATAGCTCAACTCCAGGCCGGCTTCGGAGGCGATCCGATCAAGCGCCTTCCATAAAGGCATACGCTTTTCCTTGATCGTAATGACCATGTTGAGCCGCGGGAGGTTGTCTTCAAGGGCGGTCGGCAGGGTGCGCGGCGAAGAGCGTTCGGTTTCCACCTTTCGGCTTCCTGCCAGCGGCACCTGGGCCGGCGCCGTTTCGGGGTTGGCGAGCGTTAAACCAACGGCAAGCAGAAGAACAGGAAGCGCTTTCGAAAACGGCCTCCGTGATGGGTGTCGGACGTACGCTTGCATCATGGTAAAAAGGGGGTGAGGTAGGAAGGGGATCTTGTGGTTCAGGACGCAGACTCGGTTGCCGGACGGAACAATACGTGCCGGCCGTGGCGGACGTATTCCAGATTCAGGGATCGAGCTATCACGTTCAGAATTTCGGACAGCGGTTGGTCGGTGAAGGTGGTATTCAGGCGATACACCTCGCTATGCCGCCCCTGAAACTGCACATCGAGATCGAACCAGCGCTCAAGCTCCGCTGCTACGACGGGAAATGGGGCTTTTCGGAAGACGAGCCGCCCGCCGGTCCAGGCCATATATTCGTCAACGGGAACGGCCGTTCGCCGAAGGAGGCGGCCGCCCGCGGCGAGACCCAGCTCATTGGCTCGCAGCACCACCGAATCACGCGGCAACCCCTCGTCGTTGGCCATCCGGACTTTACCCTCGACCACTACTACGCGAGTATTCGATTCACCAAGGTAGTGACGCACAATGAACTGCGTGCCCAGCACCCGGGTGCGCACCCCGTGAGCATGAACGGTAAACGGACGCGTGGAATCCGGAGCGACCTCGAACAGGGCTTCCCCTTCGAGCCAGACGTCTCGGCTGCCTTCAGCAAACGAAGCGGATACCGTCAGTCGGCTGGCTACATTGAGCCGTACCTGGGTGCCATCGGTCAGCTGAATCGTTGCCCGCTGACCGGCTCGTGTGGCGAAAACCGATTCGTGGGGCGGCTCCGGTTCGGCAGGCGCCCCGGGAGCGATTAGGCCCAGGCGAGCGGCCGTGACGGTTGCGCCGATGAGAATGAGAAAAACGGCAGCGATACGAAGGAAGTAGAACCGATCGGAGGCATGGTGATGGGAACGCCCTACAGAAGCGGAAGTAGCCGGCAGGGGCCTGATCTTGACGATTTCGGCAATGCGCCGTCGTCCAGCGTTTATGTCCACGTCGCCTGCCGGGTACTTTCCGGCCTGTTCCCAGGTTTGCTCCAGTTCAGCCAGGCGGGCGGCCAGTTCGGCGTCGGTTGCGATTCGCGCCCGGAGTTCGTCTTCCTCCCATGCCCGGCATTCACCGGTCAGGTACCGCACCAGCAACCGCGTATCGTCATTCGAGTATCGCATCTTCTTCGTCAACAATCCGCTGCGATCAGAGCAGCGGTATAGGGATAACGGCCAGAGAGGCCATTCCGATCACCAGAGCCATGAAGGGTGCGAGACGATCCCGCAGCGTCTTCAGGGCAAGGGTCATGTGTTTTTCGACCGCCTTCGTGGAGATACCGAGCACCGCTCCGATCTCGGCGTAGGTCAGACCCTGGACGCGACTCATGAGAAATACCAGTCGGCGGCGCTCGGGCATGGCATCTACGGAGCGTGTGAGCGCCTGCTGCAATTCGTCCAGGTGGAGGGTTTCTTCGGATGACTCGGCGGCCTTTACCGTTTCGAGCGCCTCACCGCCGCCGCGCAGCGGTCGAAACCCTCGCAACCGATTCAAGCTGCGGTTCCGTACGGCACTGTAGAGATAGGTTTTCAGACATCCCCGTGGGTCCCAGTTAGGTCCCAGCCGCCAGATGTCGGTAAATACATCCAGTACGGATTCCTCGGCTTCTCCACGAAAGCCCACATAGTGCCGCGCAAACCGAACGAGGGGGGCATAGTAAACATCGAAAAGGTCCTGAAAGGCGCCTTCGTCGCCGGCTCGGATGCAGCGTTTCCACTGCTCTTCTTTTTCACGCAGGGTCACGCGGGCTTCGGATAGGGTCCGGACCTCAAACCTGTGCATGGCTTCACCGGAAAACGCCGCCGGACCGGTATGCCCGGACCGCATCGGTAAGATCGGCTTTTCTGGTAAGACACACACCACCCGGCGGACCCTACCCCGGATGATTCGAATTGTTGGGGCGGGGTAGGGCCGACGAGAGGCCGGGGCCGGGAAATAGCCGGAAGCACTCCGGCGGGCGCTGCGACGACGTGAGGATCAGCTCGACTGCACCTGCCCGTGCGTCCACTGCACGGCAAACTGGAGAAGCTCCGAGACAGTGTCGAAGCCGAGCTTCTCCTTGGCCCGGCGGCGGTAGGTTTCCACGGTTTTGC
>CBDUBS010000307.1:0-3589 GCA_965365445.1 uncultured bacterium
AGTACGTACCCGCATAGCGGCCCTTGCGGGCGGAGGGGGTTACATCCTGGCCCCGTCCAATCACCTCCAGTGGGACGTTCCTCCGGAGCATGTTTTTGCCCTGTTCAACGCCGCCCATACCTACGGTATCTATCCGCTTTCTGCATGAGTACGCCTTCGGATAACCCCCCGATGAACCCCGCCACGGCCTACCTCGAGGCGTCCGCCTCGATATTGTACCGCATCCTGACCACCCAGATGGACGCCATACTGGAGGCGGCCGAAGTGTGCGCCCGGTCCATTTCCCGCAAAGGGCTCGTTCACCTGTTCGGGACCGGGCATTCGCGTATGCTCATCGAGGAGATGTTTCCCCGCCACGGCAGTTTCCCCGGTTTTCATCCGATCGTCGAACTTTCGCTGACGTTCCACAATCCGGTGGTCGGCGCCAACGGCCAGCGCCAGGCCATGTTTCTCGAACACGTCGAGGGCCTCGGTAAAACTATCTTGCGCAACTTCGTACTGAAGCCGCCGGATTGTTTTCTGGTATTCTCGAACAGCGGGGTGAACGAAGTCGTTGTGGAAGTGGCCCTGGAAGCCAAACGGCTGAAACTGCCCGTCGTAGCCGTCGTCTCGATGGAACACAGCCGGGCGTCCAAGCCCCGGCACAGCTCAGGCAAGCGCCTCATCGATATTGCCGATGTTACCATCGACAACTGCACGCCCGGCGGCGATGCCCTGGTGCAGATCGAGGGCCTGTCCGATCCGGTTGGCCCCGGCTCCACCATAGGCGGGGCGGCCGTCGTCAATGCCATCAAATGTCAGGTAGCCGAACGCCTCACCCGGCTCAACAAACCTCCCATCGTCCTGACGAGCAGCTACTTCATCGGCGAGGAAGCCTCGAAGAAACGCTTCGATCTCTGCTACGACGACTACCGCGACCGTATGCGGCGGGTTTTCGGGGGGCAGGAGAAGCGTAAATGACCCGGTGTGGTAACCTCCTCCGGCCTGATGTGAAGTTGTTCTTATCTGGAAACCGCTTCCGGCACTCCGCTTCCTTCGGACCGTATCCCCTGATAACCGGAGCACCCGGCTCCGCTCATGCCGTAACGAACGAAACACGGAGGGGCTATCATGGACTCACCACGCGAACAACAAGCCGAAGGCAACTGGAAACAATTCAAAGGGAAACTGAAAGAAGCCTGGGGCGATCTGACCGACGACGATCTCGATAAGCTGGAAGGCAAGCGGGATCAACTCGAAGGCCATATCCAGGAGAAAACCGGCCGCGCCCGCGCCGACATCCAGAAGGATCTGGATCGGCTGAGCGAGGAATCCCGCTATCGCTGGTAGTTTCGGTCGGCCGCGCCCCCTGATCCCGACGCCCCGTGGGTATTACGCTCCCGGGGCGTCGCTGCAAAATGCGCCGGCCGAAAATGGCGCTATTATTAAAAACGGTTTGGCAAGGATACTACTTTAGCACCGAAGGATAACAATAGCGTCATGCAGACCACCCACCAGTCATGCCGGGCCCCGGATCAAGTCAGGGTCCGGCATCTGTTCAGGGTTCAACCTGTCCTTTCAAGATTCCGGCTCGGAGGCCGGAATGACAAAAAATGAAGGGCTGGGGTGATATAGCGGGACAGGAACGACGCAAGAGAAGGTACGGAGCGACGAGTGGGGAGGCGGAGAGACGATATAGAGGAGCCGGTGTGATTCGAAAAGGGCCGGTGCAAGGGTGTTCCAGCCGTTGCCCGGTGTTTGTTTAACCATGAACGGACTATCGGAATACCTGCTGACGCTTGCCGGCAGCCTGCTTTTCGTGGGCGTCCATCTGTTTTCCGGAAAGCTCCGCTTTCTGGAAGGTATACCCCGCAGCCGCTGGCTATCCGGCGCCGGGGGTGTATCCGTAGCGTACGTTTTCCTGCACCTGCTGCCCGAGTTGCATGAGGGGCAGGAAACGCTGGCCGGAATCATCGAATCCCTTTCCAGCCACGCTTATCTCATAGCCCTGGTCGGGTTGCTGGTTTTCTACGGCATCGAGCGCTACGCCTTGCAACACCGCAACCGAGGGAAGGGCAGCGATGAAGCGGCCCCTCCCTCGGTCTTCTGGATTCATATCGTATCGTTTGCCCTGTATAACCTGCTCGTCGGTTACCTTTTGCTTCACCGGGAGCAGGAGGGGCGAGCGGCCCTGTTGTGGTACATCGTGGCGATGGCCCTTCACTTCATGGTGAACGACTACGGCCTGCGGGAGCACCACAAGCACCGCTACACCGGGGTAGGTCGGTGGCTGCTGTCGGCCGCCATCCTGACAGGCTGGGGCCTCGGCGTCCTGATCGACGTTCCCGAGCCGGCCGTAATCGTCCTGTTCGCTTTCCTCGCCGGCGGCATCATCCTGAACGTGCTCAAGGAAGAACTGCCGGAGGAACGGCAGAGCCGGTTCTGGGCGTTCGCCTTCGGGGCGGGCCTGTATGCGGCGCTGCTGCTCGTCGGAGCCTGATCGCTTATTCCGCCTTGATACGGATTTCCGATTTTCCTCGCGTTGCGGTGTCGTTCGAGGTCAGCACGATGCGTTGCACCCGGTCGCCCCAACTGCTCCTCATGCGTTCGTCGTCTATCGTCACCGTCTCGAAGGTGTGGCCGTACTGCTTCGGATCGTATACGAGGGTGTAGGAGCGGCCCTCCGTGCCGGCAAGCCGGATGCGACCCGGCGCGGCGGCTTCGGGGGCGAGCGGAGTCAGGAAATTGAGCGTGTTCGGACCGATCCGCCGCTTCAGCCGGTACTCATCGCTCACGACCACGTCGTTCCCCCGATTGAGCGTAATCGAACGGACCCAGGAATCCACGGCGGCCTCTTCCGGATAGGCTCCGGCAATATCCAGCGCGAAGCGCACGCGGCCTGCGCCGGGTTCATACTTCACGTCCCGCGCCGCAAACGGCCGTCCTTCCTTTTGCATCACCCCGTTGATGGATGGCAGGTTGTGGTAAGCCGACTGGTTGTTCCACAGATCGTACCGGGCGCTGCTGAAGGTTCTGGCCGTGTAGGTTTGCGCCCCTGCATCGATCAGCACGGGCTGCCCATCGTGGTACACGATGAAATTGCCTACGTCGTTGTGGTTATGGCTTTCGTCATTGTGCCCGCCTTTGGCGGCTACGTAAAACCCGTCGCGGCTGCCGGCCCGGCTCCGGGCCGTCATCACTTGCAGTTCAGGAAACCACGCGTCGAGAAGCAAGGGTTCTTTCGGCTCGGTGGCGCGGATCTCGCTGAGCAGCATAAGGGCCGGGACGGTCCGGTTGAGCCACCCGAAAGAGGATGGGATGACGCCGTCGCCGTAGCCGACGGCATCGGCTACGTAGGCCGCAAAGCCCTGCATCGTCTCGTCCTCGATGGCTTTGCCGTAGCGGTACACGATCCCCACTTCCGGGTGCATCCGGGCCGAGGCGTCGGCGAAGTCGATGAAAAAGTCGTCCGCGATGTACACTTTGTAAATGTACCGGCCCATCTCTCGCACGAGCGGTTTGTCGTACACGTCGATCTTTCCGTTCGAGGCCATATGCAGCCAGTCAAGCGTTTCAAACAGGGAAGCCCCTGCCCGCCCCCAGTAGCTCG
>CBDUBS010000308.1:0-3568 GCA_965365445.1 uncultured bacterium
CCGGCCTCGCGCAAGACCTTCAGCTTGCGGCCGGGCTGGATGCGTCCGGCGTGGCGCGTGCTGGTCCTGCAGCGGCGACAGCCCGCCGTGCCCTGTCGTGTGCCCGCCGCCGTGCTCGAACAGCGGCCGGGGGCCGAGGGCCAGCAGCACGCCCAGCAGGGTCATGTGCAGGGCCGTGAACAGCAACCCGACGATGCCGGCGGCCCGGCGGTTTTCGCGCACCTCGGGGGCGCCTCCTACGGCCGCGAGCCACAGCAGCAGTCCCGCCGCCAGGAAGCTTCCCTGTTCGGCCAGAAACGGCCCGGTGTGGCTGCGGGCGGCGTGGTGCAGCGCCGGGGTGTGCCACAGCCACACCACCACGAGTTCCACCATGGAGGCCGGGATGGGGGAGAACACGCCGGGTCGGTGGACGGCCGGGTCCCACCGGGAGCCTGCCACGCCGAGCGCGATGAGGGGCGCCGCTACGGCCACCACGCCCATGTGCATCGTCATGTGCGCCCAGAACGCTCCTCCCGGCAGTAGCGCCGGAAGCCCGACCCACATCAGGGCCAGGGTGAAGCATCCGGATATGAACAGGAGGCGCTGCATCAGTGGCACGTCCGGATGAGCAGGGCGGCCAGCGCCGTGTACAGTACGGCGGCCAGGCTCAACCCGGAGAGCAGTACCGTGGCATAGCCCAGGAAGCGCCGCCGCCCGGGTGCGGTATCGGCGGAGGAGGGGTCCTCCGGGCGCGTATACCAGTGGCGCCGAAAGCCAGTCCATCCCGTAAGGATAATGCCGCCGACGGCCAGCACGGTGTACACGGCGATCAACAGGCGGGCGTCGCCCAGAAGTCCGTCCCGCCCGGCCACTTTCGCGCACCAGACGGCTACTGTGATGTAGCACAGCAGAAAATGTGCCGCCCACATCACCGGGGACACGATGAGAATCCAGAGACTTTCCCGTTTTTCCGTGGGCATGGTTGCGTCAGGCTACCAGCGGGAAACCGGCGATTACGGCCACCGTGATGAACGCGGTAAGCGCCGTAAAATGCCAGTACAGGGTAATGTTACGTATATCGATATCGTACCGGGCGGTCATGCGCCCGGCGGCCCTTCGGGCGATTGTATACAGGTGCATGATAACGCCCAGCGCCACGTGCAGAGCCGTCCAGCCCGCCAGAATCCAGACGGTAGCCGGGTAGACGTGGCTCGTCGGGTCGAGGCCGGCGAGCCACGGTCCGGCCAGAAGCGCCGCTCCGCCGGCTGCGGCGGCGACCGCCGCCCCGGAGAGCGCTCCGTAGAACAGGCCCGCATGGTCCGTGCTGTTCCATCTTCGGGCCAGTACGGTCAGCGCCCAGCTGCCGAGCAACAGCACGAGGGCGACGGCGGGCCAGAACACGCCGGGCCCGGGCGACGGGTCGGGCGGGAAGTCGTCGTGGATGGTCCAGTAGAAGAAGTATCCGAATACGAGCGAGATGAAGGCGGTCATGTCGCCCAGCATCGTGATGAACATGGCCCACCAGCCCACCGAAGCCGATCCGGAAGCGTAGAGCGGCAGCGACAGCCCCGATCCGACGTTTTTGCCCTCCTTCTCCGGAATGACGGCTGTGCCGGTCCACAGCCACGTGAGGATGAGCCCGAAGGCAACCATGCCGCTGGCGGCGGCAGGGTACCACCATTTGAAGGTGGAGAGGATGAAGAACCCGCCAGTAAATACGGCCGCCCAGAACGTCAGGAAGGTGGGTCCGGGCACGCGCAGGCACTGAATGGGGCGGGCGTCCACGGTGGTCGTGATGAGTGTTTCGCGCTTTTTCTCTTCGGCGTCGGGCAGGTAGAACCGGCCCTCGTTCACGTCGCGGATGATGTTCGGCTGATCCCACAGGGGGTAGCGGCTGTCGATCTCGGGTATCGAGCGCACGCCCCACGGTTTGCCCGGCATCTCCTGAAGCCACTCCAGCGTGCCGGCAACCCACGGGTTGCGTTTCGCATACGGCTGTTTCGTCTTGGGCCGGAGCACGTCCCACACGAGCACGGCGAAGCCCGAAGCCAGGATGACCGCCCCGATGGTGGAAACGAGGTTCAATCCGTCGAAGCCCATGTCGGCGGCGTAGGTGTACACCCGGCGCGGCATCCCGCGCAGCCCGGTGACGTGCATCGGCAGGAAGGTTACGTTGAACCCGATGAACAGCAGCCAGAAAGCGATCCGGCCCAGCTTCTCGGATAGGGTTTTGCCGCCGATGAGCGGGTAGTAGTAATATATCCCCGCCAGGATGGGGAACAGCGCCCCGCCGATGAGCACGTAATGCAGATGCGCCACGATGAAATACGAATCGTGCGCCTGGAGATCGAACGGCACCAGGGCGATCATTACCCCGGTGAGGCCGCCCAGCACGAAGATGGCCAGCCCGCCGAAGGCAAACAGCATCGGGAGGGAGCGGGTAACCCGCCCGGCAACCAGCGTGGCGATGAAGCAGAATATCTGCACCCCGGTCGGGATGGCGACGGCCTCGGAGGCGGCCGAGAAGAAGCCCAGCGAGATGCCCGGCAATCCGGTGGTGAACATGTGGTGGACCCACAGGCCGAAGGAGATGAATCCGGTGCCCACGGCGGCCAGCACGATCCAGCCGTACCCTACGATGGGTGTCCGGGCGAACGTCGGAACCATCATAGCGACGAGCGCCACCGAGGGCAGGAAGATGATGTACACTTCCGGGTGGCCGAAAATCCAGAACAGGTGTTGCCACAAGAGCGGGTCGCCGCCCCGGGTGGGGTCGTAGAACGGCCAGTGGAATGCCCGCTCCATTTCGAGCAGGATGTCGCCGGCGATGAGCGGCGGGAAGGCGAACAGGATCATTCCGGCGACGACCAGAATGTACCAGGCGTACAGCGGGATGAGGTTGATCCGCATACCCGGCGGTCGCGTCTTGAGCGCCCCGACGATGAGTTCCACCGCCGCGGCAATCGAGGCGATTTCGATGAACGTCAGTCCGAGCAGCCAGATGTCCGCCCCGATGCCGGGCTGGTAGGTGGTGGTCAGGGGTGGATACATGAACCAGCCCCCCTGAGGGGCCGCGCCGAACAGGATGGAGCCGCAGACGAACACGCCGCCGATGATGAAGCTCCAGAAACCGTATGCCGACAGTCGGGGAAAGGGCAGATCGCGCGCCCCGAGCATCTGCGGGAGCAGCAGGATGGAAATGGCCTCGAAGATCGGTACGGCGAACAGGAACATCATCACCGATCCATGGAGCGTAAAGGCCTGATTGTACGTCTCGGCGCTCAGGAAGTCGTTTTCGGGCACGGCCAGTTGCAGGCGCATGAGTACGGCCAGCAGGCCACCGAACAGCAAAAAGCCGAAGGAGGCCGCTACGTACCACAGGCCGACCTCCGAGTTGTTGACGGCCGACCAGTAACGCCATCCCTTCGGGGTGGCCCAGGCCCTGAGCAGGCGTTCCTCCTGGGCGCGGCGCACCCGCTCGGGCGGGGCCTCCGGCAGGGGTTCGGGATCGGCAGGGGGAGCGGGGCTCCCACGTGCACGCTACGGCGCGGGCCGGAACTGAAGCGGCAACTCGTGCGCGCCGCGATCG
>CBDUBS010000309.1:0-3555 GCA_965365445.1 uncultured bacterium
GATACTGGCCTATCGTCATGACGTCCACCCCCGCCTCCACGAGATCGTTCATGAGCGCCAGCACTTCGTCCTTCGATTCACCGAGACCCACCATGATGCCGGTTTTCGTTCGGAGGCCCTGCTCCTTACTCCGACGCAGCAGATCCAGCGAGCGTTTGTAATCCGCCTGCGGCCGCACCCTGCGATACAGGCGCGGCACCGTTTCCATATTATGGTTGAGGATTTCCGGACGGGCATCGAGAACGAACTGAAGGGCGTCCCACTTCCCACGGAAATCCGGGATGAGGACTTCGACGGTGCAGCCGGGCTGGTATTCGCGGATAAGGCGGATCGTTTCGGCAAAGATCGGCGCTCCACCGTCGGCTCGCTCGTCCCGGTTGACGCTGGTAACTACCGCATGACGCACCCCCATCCGACGGGTTGCTTCGGCCACCCGGCGCGGCTCATCCCAGTCCAGATGCTTCGCCGGACGACCCGTTTTGACCGCGCAGAACCCGCAGGAACGGGTGCATACGTCGCCCAGGATCATGAAGGTCGCCGTACCGGCCGCCCAGCACTCCCCCATGTTGGGGCAGCGGGCGCTCTGGCAGACGGTGTGCAACCCATGCCCTGTGATAATTTCCGAAACGTTTTTGAATGACTTTCCATACGGAAGCTTGATCCGAAGCCAATCCGGGCGGCGGCTACGGACGGCCGATGCTTCCGGAACCGATACGACCGGCAAGGCCACGAACGGATCGTCTCCGGTAACGAGCGGCTCACGGGGCGCCCGGCGCAGCACGATATCGCCGGGCTTGAAGGGGATCGCTGAGTCGTTATTCACGCCGATAAGGGATAGTTGATAGCACGGTTTCCGTCGGGGCGGGCGCGTTCATGAACGGGGCGGTATCACGGGAAGCTTCCTCCGCCCCTCACCAAATCATCCCATCCGGCTATGCCGAAATCGGCCCGAAATGAATAACTTGAGAAACAGCCGCCCCGATCCGAGATTCCACGACACACGGCGCGGCTGCTTCGTCCTTCTCCCCTCAGCCGTTCGACACCATGGAAACCCAAAGGTCTAACCCCATCAGGCCCGAAATGGTCCAGCCGATTCTGGCCAAACATATGCTCGTCAAAGGAATGCTGTCGCTGGTGCTCGACATGGAACTAAGCTCCGGCTCGCTCCTGTACGATAAACTTTCGGGAAAGCGCTTTTATGATTTTTTCGGTTTTTTCGCCTCGAATGCCCTCGGGATGAACCATCCGAAGATGACGGGGGATGAGGCATTCCGGGTACGGCTGATGCAGGCCGCCCTCAACAAGGTCACCAACTCCGATGTGCTTACCGAACACAAAGCGCGGTTCGTTCAGACATTCAGCCGGGTGGCGATGCCGGAACACCTTCCGTATACGTTTTTCATAGCCGGCGGGGCCCTTGCCATCGAAAACGCCCTGAAGGCGGCTTTCGACTGGAAGGTGAGGAAGAATTTCCGAAAAGGATATTCCCGCGAGGTAGGCCGGCAGGTCCTTCACTTTCAGGAAGCCTTTCACGGAAGGACGGGCTACACGCTTTCGCTTACCAACACGGCGGACCCTCGCAAAACGCAGTACTTTCCGAAGTTCGACTGGCCGCGCGTGCTCAACCCGAAGATGGAATTTCCGATGGATGCAGAGGCCGCCGAACGGGTGATGCGGAATGAAGACCTGGCCATACAACAGGCGAAACATCATTTTCTGGAACGCAAGGACGACATCGCCTGCGTGATCATCGAACCCATCCAGGGGGAGGGGGGCGACAACCATTTCCGACCGGAGTTTCTTCGCCGGATGCGCGACCTGGCTCATGAAAACGACAGCCTGTTCATTATGGACGAGGTGCAAACCGGGGTGGGGATAACGGGAGCTTTCTGGGCGCATCAGGCCCTCGGCGTCGAGCCGGACATTCTGGCGTTCGGCAAGAAAACCCAGGTATGCGGCATACTCGCCTCCCGCAAGCTCGATGAGATCGAGGACCACGTATTTCAGGTGCCCAGCCGGATCAACTCGACGTGGGGCGGCAATCTGGTGGATATGGTGCGTTTCGACCGGATCCTCGAAGTCATCGAGGAGGATCATCTCGTAGAACACGCCGCCGCCCTGGGCGAAGTACTGCACCGGCGCCTTCTTCAAGTCCAGGAAGCATCTCCTTCGGTCACACAGGTACGGGGGCGCGGCCTGATGTGCGCCTTTGATCTACCCACCAGGGAGTGGCGTAACGAAGTGATCGAGCGTTGCTTTGAAAAAGGCCTCATCATCCTCGGGTGCGGGGTGCGTTCGATCCGCTTCCGGACGCCCCTTACCATTTCATCGGAAGAGATCGAGGAGGGCATAACGCTGATCCACGAGGCAATTGCCGAAACCGAACGGGCTCATGCAGCCTAGCAACCCGTTGTACAGGAGACGGGAAACAATGTAACCGGGAGGTACGAATGGTAACCAAAGTCAGTCAACCCCTCGTCATTCCCGCCGGCGACGGCAAACTCATCGAGGAATTCATCGGAAGGGCCCACACGGGCGCCACATCCATGAGCGTGGCCCACATGATCGCGCCGCCCGGGTGGAGCGAGCCGTTTCAACAACCCGAATTTGACGAAGCCACCATCGTGCTACGCGGCTCGTTGCGTGTGGAGCATGCGGAGTTTATCACGGACGTAACGGCCGGGGAGGTCGTTTTCGTAAGCGCAGGCGAGCGCATTCGGTACAGCAACCCGTTCGAGGAGGAAGCGGAATACTGGGCCGTTTGCTCCCCGGCTTTCTCACCCGATACGGTACACCGGGAACCAGGATAGCTTATCCCTCGCCCATGAGGAGGGCGTCACCGGCTGAAGGGGGCGCCCTTTTTCTTTCCACGGACGCCTCATCCGTAGCCGACCCACCGAACCTCCGGACCGGAACCATCAGGCCTGAGACTGTTTCGAATTGTGCATTTCAGGCTCGGTTATACTTCTTTATGGGTAATAACGAAACGTTCTGATCTCAGTGAAAATTGCAACTCTTGTAACAGAATCGAAAATGGAGGCCTGTATGAAGAATTTTCTGTTTAGACAGTCGCCCCAGGCCCCTCCCGTCCCATTTTTGGCCCGTCCTGCTCGGCGAGGTTCATTATTCCCGAGATGCGGCTTGTCCAGGTGCAAATGTTACATGTAGTTTACGGCGCCCGGTCCCAGAGCGGTCGGGCAAAACGGATTTCTGTTGGAGCCTGTCCGGCGTGGCACGTTAGGAGGATTTCGAAATAACCCTCGTTCGTTTCCGTTCTACCGCCGCTCGTTCTTGTGGTCTGTGCGTTATCGTGGTTACTCCCCGGGGCGACAAATGGGCACAAGATTTGGGTTTCGGCCAACCGGTATTCGAGATGCAGATGGCTTTGGTTGTTACACGCCAGTTGAGATGAGATTATGAACCGGATTCTCCCTTTCACCTTTTCCTTGCACGTCCGCTCGTTCTTCATTCGCATTGCCGGTATCGTAGCTTTGCTCTTATGTAGCGCAAACCTAGCTACAGGAGCGGCGGCTGTCGGTTCGAGTGGTTCGGGCG
>CBDUBS010000310.1:0-3543 GCA_965365445.1 uncultured bacterium
CCCTCCGCCACGAGCCCGGCCAGCACGAGCGCTACCCCGGCTCGGACGTCCGCCGCCTCCACCCGCGCGCCTTTCAACAAAGCCGGCCGTACGACCGCCTGATTACCGCGTACCTCGATATCGGCATTCATCCGGTTGAGTTGTGGGACGTGCTGGAACCGCTCCGGGTAAATCGGATCGGTTACCGTCGAAGGGCCGGCGGCATGCGTCATCAGCACCGTCCATTGTGCCTGGATGTCCGTAGGGAAACCCGGATACGGCCTGGCGACAATATCTACCGCCTGCATCCGTTCGAGAGGGATAACGTCGATATATCCGGGGCCTATCTCAAACGGAGTGCCCGTCTCGGCGAAGGCATTCAGGAATGCATCACCCAGATGCTCCGGGTCGAACCGGGAAATCCGGACCCGGTCCCCCGGTCTGCCCGCCAGGGCGGCCGTAATCATGTAGGTAGCCGCCTCGATCCGGTCGGGAGCGTTCCAGAACCGAATCGGATGCAGTCCGCCAACCCCTTCCACCTCCAGGATGGCCGATCCGACTCCATCGATGCGGGCGCCCATGGCTTGCAGCATCCGGCACAGGACGACTACATCCGGCTCGCGAGCGGCATTCTCGATGCGCGAGCTACCCCGAGCGGTCACGGCGGCGAGAAGAAGATTTACGGTAGCCCCTACACTGGAAGGTTCGAGTCGAAATCGGCCTCCGGTCAGACCCTGCCGTGGAGCCCGTGCCTCTGCGACGGAGCCCGCCACATCTACCTCTGCGCCAAGAGCGCGCAACCCCTCCAGATGCAGATTAACAGGCCGGGCGCCCCATGCGTCGCCGCCGGGCAGGCCGACCCGGGCCAGCCCCTCGCGCCCCAGAATGGCGCCTAGAAGGTAGAATGAAGCCCGAAGCGCGTTTACCAGATGCTCCGGCGGCTCGATACGATGCAGGTTCGAAGCATCGATGACGAGCGTCTCGGGGGTGGAGGGGTCATGGTCCGGCTCATACTCGAATGGACAGCCCAGCCAGGAAATGGCGTCGGCGAGCGTCCATACGTCATGCAGGACGGACATGTTATGGAGGACCGTCTTTCCCGGCGCGAGCAGGGCGCCGGCCATCAGCATGAGTCCGGCGTTTTTTGAACCGCCTACCGGGATTTCTCCACCCAGAAGGTGGCCGCCCTCGATGACGAGCCGTTCCGTAGCAGGGGTTTGCGAAGGTCTGGCCGGCGTGGTCGTATCGGATGTCTGCATTGCGGATGCTCCGAAGGAATACATGAATTCGTATCCGACCCTCTTAGCCGCAGCTGGTTCTGCCATGCAGGGGGCAGGGCGTTATGCTTTCGACAATTTCCGCCCTATTACGTAGCCGTTACGCCACTATCACGTTTCAGAAGTCGCTATCCAACCCGGGCCTGTGCACGCCCGTGTGCAGGTCGCGCAGCCGCCAGCGAAAATCCCCGACGACCTGCCCCGAGCCGTTTACAAGATGCCGATCGTCGAGCTTTCCCCATGAGCCGGTTCGGGCGCTGGGGGTTCCTGCGGGCGGGTTGAGATCGGCTCTCGAATCACGGCTCCGCGCAGGTAATCGTCCCGTGTAAACGAATCCACGCCGATAGCGAGTTGCCGTGCCTCTTCGGCTCGGCGGACGATCTCCGCGTCGGAATCCGTGATCACGTTTTCGTTCGTAGCCGCATCGAGGAGTTCATCCAGGGAAGCACGTTGCAACCGTCTTGCCTTGACGAAGTCGCGCAGGGTTCGTTCGACCTGTTCGGCCTGATGGGTCAGGGCGAGCGCCTGCTCCAGCCGTCCCAGGCCGTCATCCGGGTCGCTCGACACGAACAGACCGGACGTGTGCCGCTCGCGTGTCGGGCCGGGTACAAGCATGGCCTCGGCAACCCGGCTCCCAAGGCGGTCGGAGGGGCCGTACCCGAGCGGGTTCATGCGGGACCACAGAGCAACCGGCCCCCGCAATATCGCCCCGACGACGGGGACGTCGAGATTCATGTACAACCCCTCGAATCCTTCCTGTATGCGTGCCAGCGCGTATTCAAGTCCCCACTGCATGAAGGGCAGGTCCTCCCGAGGCCGTCCTTCCGCCTCGAAACGCCGAAGCGCGGCAGTAGCGAGGTACATCCATGAGAAGATGTCGGCGAATCGCCCCGTGATTTTTTCTTTCCGCTTCAGGTTGCCGCCCAGCGATACGAGCGCAACATCCGCCAGGAAAGCGAACGAGGCGCCGGCCCAGGCGAGCTTCCGCACGTACCGGCCGGTGGGTCCACTGAATCTGACGGCGGCGGCATGGCCTCTCGTCAAGGTAAGCATCAGCGCCCGGAGCTTGTTGCTCAGTACGTGAACCATGTGGCCGAAGAATGCTTCATCGAAGGAGACGGCGTCGTCCTCCTGCAATGCTTTTACTTCTTTGTAGATATAGGGGTGGCACCGAATGGCTCCCTGACCGAAGATCATCAACGTACGGGTAAGGATGTTCGCCCCCTCTACCGTGATGGCAATAGGCATTCCGGTGTAGGTCGATGCCAGTACATTGTGCGGCCCTCGTGAAATGCCGCTGCCCCCCAGGATATCCATGCCGTCGTTAACGAGGCGCCGTCCGATTTCCGTGGCATGGTATTTCATCATGGCCGTTACGACCGCCGGTTTAGCCCCGCCGTCTAGGCCGCCGCAGGTGTACCGACGGGCCGCTTCGAGCACGTAAGTCAGGCCGCCGATACGGGCCAAAGGTTCCTGGATTCCCTCGAACTTGCCGATAGGAAGGCCGAACTGCTTCCGTACGGCGGCATGGGCCCCGGCGGTGCGGTATACCAGTTTCGCGTTCCCGGTGCTGAGAGCCGGCAACGAGATGCCGCGTCCGGCCGCAAGAGATTCCATGAGCATCCGCCATCCCCGGCCCGCACCGGCCGGGCCGCCGATGATGGCGTCTACGCTCACGACGACGTCATGGCCCGTAGTAGGCGAGTTGTAGAAGGGAACCCCCATCGGGTCGTGGCGGCTATCGATCGCGACGCCTTCGAGATAGGTCGGGATGAGGGCGCATGTTATCCCGGGGTCAGCACCCCTTCCGAGCAGATTCTCCGGGTCGCGCAGCTTGAAGGCCAGGCCGAGCAGCGTAGAAACGGCGGCGAGCGTAATGTACCGCTTCTCCCAGTTGAGGCGAAGGTAAAGCGCTCCATCTTCCGCCCGAAACACCTCGCCCGTCGACGAAATACTTCCTGCATCCGAGCCCGCGTTCGGCTCGGTAAGGGCAAACGCGGGAATCTCTTCACCGGAAGCCAGCCGGGGCAAGAGCCTGTTTTTTTGCTCCTCGGTACCGTAATGGATGAGCAGTTCGGCAGGCCCCAGCGAATTCGGGACCATAACCGTAATAGCCAGCACCTGACTCCGTGCGGCCAGTTTAGCCACAACGGCGCTGTTGGCGCTTGCGCTGAGGCCCAGGCCTCCGTATCGCTTCGGGATGATCAGACCGAAAAACCGTTGCTGCTTCAGGTAATCCCACACGGCCGGAGGAAGATCCCGCCGCTGCCAGACCTCCCAGTCGCTG
>CBDUBS010000311.1:0-3538 GCA_965365445.1 uncultured bacterium
TCAAAACGGAGCTACGCACGGCATTACCGGAGTGGATAGACCGGTGGCACGATGTGGAGGCGCTCTCTTCGCTGGCCGCCTACGCTTCCCTCAACCCTGCCTGTTCGTTTCCACGCATCGTCTCGCTCGATTCCACACCCGTGTTTCAGGCGCAGGGAATCGGCCACCCCCTTCTGCCCGATACGTCGAAGGTCCGCAACGACTTCCGAATCGACCGCCTCGGCGATATCACGCTCGTTACCGGCTCGAACATGTCGGGGAAAAGCACTTTCCTTCGGACGCTGGGCGTGAATCTCGCCCTCGCCTTCGCGGGCGGTCCGGTGGATGCCGCGTCCATGCAGACCATTCCGTTTCGTCTGTTCACCTGCATCAACGTGAGCGACTCGGTGAACGACGGCATATCGTACTTCTACGCCGAGGTGCGCCGGTTAAAGCGACTCCTGGAAGCGCTCGAACAATCGCACCCGTACCCGCTATTTTTCCTGATCGACGAGATTTTCCGGGGCACGAACAACCGGGAGCGGCTCATCGGGAGCCGCAGTTACATCCAGGCTCTCACGGGGCAAGCGGGCGTCGGCGTCATCTCGACGCATGATCTGGAACTGGTGCATCTGGCCGAGGAGGTCGGATCGATCCGGAACATGCATTTCCGGGAAGAAATCATAGGCGACAGGATGCATTTCGAGTATCGCATCCATCCTGGCCCCTCCCCCACGACCAACGCCCTGCACATCATGCGCCTGGAGGGGCTGCCGGTGGACTTCCCGAAACAGTACTGAGTTGGCGTTCAGAACTCCTCACCATCGCAGTATGCCTTGTGGATCAGCGTGTCATTGCGTTCCAGCGTGTACCCCAGACACTGCAACGCGGCGACTACTTCATCCGTTCGGTCAGCCTCTATATGCAGCCAGGAAGCTCCATAATTGTCATATTGAACCTCTCCAAACCGATTCTGTATGTCTTCCGGTAACCATTTGAGCATGAGGTGTTCCGGTGGTGGCGGATAAAACCCGGGATCAATGAGTCGGCTACCGTCGAATGGTTCTTCATCCGGTGGGTTTTTCTCTTCCACATTTCCCAGTTCGTCAATGCGAAACTCACCGGCCTGCCGTCGCTTCCAGAGCCTTATAATCGAACTATCGTAGTCCGTTTCTTTTAGCGATACCAATTCTGCGTATACCGACGGTTTCGCTCTTTCGCGCACTTCTCCCCATGTTCCGGCCGTGTTGATTATTTGACACATTTCGATGAGATGAGAAACCACCGACAGGGGCATCATCACCAGGCGGTCGAACACACCCGGATAATACACGCCGTATACGAGATCCTTATCTTCCAGGTTATAAGGCTCCGTGTTATCTCCTTGTTCCGGCAACTGTTGCATTGGTTCTCTCCGTTCACTTTCAGAGTACATAAAATAAAAGAAATTTGGTTGACGACACGGCGAGCTAGGCCGTTCGGGACCACTGGTTACCCAGTTGCTCGGGCGTGATACCGAAGTGGCCGAGCGCCTGATCGTACTGCCGCAGCCACGTAGACGGGTGGGTGCGGCTCATGCGGCGGACCTTCAGCGCGGCGGCTTCCCGGGCAGGCCACTCGAATACGTCTCCGTCGTACACGTCCTCCTCAATCGGAGCGGGATAGGAAAGCTCCACCTCGGCCGTGTCGGGCCGGGGGTATTCGGCGAGGGCCGTCTGAGAAGCCAGCGTCTGAAGATTGATGTGACCCCGGCGACTGAAAAGGGCCGGTTCCCACCGGGAAATCAGCAGCAGAACGTCGTGCAGGTGATGCAGCAAATCCTCCGTTCTGAACCGGTATAATACGTCGATCGCTCCCGACCCTACGATCAGCGCATCGCGGTAAGCAGTCTCATCGGCATCGGTGAACAGATCGCTGCACTCGAAAGCAATATGGCGGCCGCCGTACTCCACCACGAAATCGATCCAGAAGCGGGTGAACGGCGTTTCCACCCGGTATTGATAGGCCAGCCCGGCCGACGGTTCAAGGTATTTCACGAGATGCCAGGCAAATTCGTCCTCCACCGGGCGCTCGTAAGGCGGCGCATAAAACAGGGATGGCTCAACCAACGGGTGAGCGCCCGCCGCAGGCTCGCGCTCCTCTTCTACCGGACGGGGCCACATCTCCAGGTTTCCTCGCTCGTTCATATCCCTTACCACCTCCATGAATTAAGTCCTTATGAGTGCCAAAGATAGCATGATGCAGTGTCATCATTGTGTCACAGGTTCCGGAGAAAAAATACAGTGAACCATTTTTTTTCCGTGAAGCCGGGGCGATGCAGGTTGCCGCGTTGCTCCGGGCGGATGGAAACGGTACGTCCGGCAGCGCGTAGCCTATTCCCGGCGTCCCTATCCTGCATTCAACCCTATCCTGCATTCAACTCTGTCGTCCGATGCGTTTGATTTTCAGTCTGTTTCTCTTCGCGTCTTTCACCGGAGCGGTATGGGCTCAGGGATTCAATACCATGAGCGGCCGCAACCATCCCGAATTGCAGTGGCAGACGGCCGAAACCGAACATTTCCGCATCATGTACCCGGCCCATCTGGAGGGGATAGAAGTGGAAGCCGCTCCTATCGCCGAGTCGTCCTACGCAGCGCTGGCCGCCAACCTGGGGGTGGAGTTCGATGAAAAAATCCGCATGTATCTGTCCGATGAAGATGAGATCGTGAACGGATTTGCCGTATCCATCGGAGAGGGGTATACCAACATATGGGTGCATCAGAACGATGTGGCGGAGGTATGGACCGGGCGGGAGAAGTGGCTGCGCAAGGTCATCGCCCACGAGCTTACGCACATTTTTCATTACAGGGCCGTCCGGTCGGGGCTGGGCAACCTGGCCTACCTGCTGGGCAACCCGATGCCCCGCTTCTGGGCGGAAGGGCTCGCGCAGTACCAGACTGAATCCTGGGACGCGCAACGAGGCGACCGTTGGCTTCGCATGGCGGTGCTGGACGACCGACTATCGTACAATGACAACCGCACCATCTGGAACGGCCGGTTGCTTTATGCAGTCGGAAATGCACAGATGCGCTATTTCGCCTCGCAGTACGGCGACTCGACGCTGGCCCGGCTGCTGGCCCACCGCAAGCGCACATTGTTCGGACTGGCTCGCGTGCATGACTTCGAGACGGCGTTCAAGGAAACGACAGGCAAATCGTACCGGGAGTTCTACGACGGCTGGCGGCGTTACGTGAATGTATACTACAACACCCTGGCCGGCCGGCTCGAAACGCCGGATTCGCTGGGCGTGAAGGCGCTCGACCTTCCCGGGCAGTACATATACGACGTACGGTACAGTCCCGATACCGCCTTCGTCGCGGTGCTCGCACTCACCTCGCTCGAACGCCCGGTTCGGCGCCTGTACGTCGTGGATCGCACGACCCGGCGGCGGCAGGTGGTGGCCGAAGGGGCGATAAATGCTCCTGTTGACTGGAGCCCGGACAGCCGCACGCTGGCCTTCTCCCGCACGAGCCGGGGGGAATACGGGTCGCTCCTGAACGACCTGTATACGGTGCGGCGG
>CBDUBS010000312.1:0-3533 GCA_965365445.1 uncultured bacterium
TAGGGTGCGGTAATCGTACCCGATGTGGTGGATGACGTAATCGCACCCGAGGTCCGCGAGCAGCCGGGCGCCCTCCACCGGGTCCGGCATACCCATGTTGTCTCCCATTACGGCGACGCCCAGGTCCTTTCCGGCGCGAACGACGAGCTCGATGGTTTCGCGGTGGGCCTGGCCCATGACCACCACATGGGTGGCTCCGGCACGGGCCATCATCTGCGTTTCCAGCCACCCCCCGTCCATCGTCTTGAGGTCGGCGACGATGGGCGTATGCGGATGCCGCCGGCGGAGCGCCCGGACGCCGTGCATCCCTTCCGCCAGGATGAGCGGCGTGCCGGCCTCCAGCCAGTCGACGCCGGCCCGGAGGGCTATGTCCGCCATTTCCAGGGCCTCGTCGATAGAGGTCAGGTCGAGGGAGATCTGTACGATGGGTTTCAAAACGTGCGCGTCCGGCAAGCCCGGCGGATGGTAACGAACGAAGTCGGAGGATGGGGTGGTAACGGTCAATGTACGCGCCGGGAACCCTGATCCGCGACAGGGTTCGGGCGTTTTTTTGCCGTTCCGGAACCGAAAGGCCGTTCCGGGAGAAGAACAGGTTGTCGGGCGCCGGAAGGATTGCCCGTTCGGCGCCCCGGCCCCCCTCCTTGCAAACCGGAAGCGTTCCATCCATTCAGTCGAAACAACACGATGCGAAACCTCTTTTACTCCAGTCGCCGGTCGGCCGCTTTCATAGTATTATTCGCGCTCGGATGGACGGCGACCACCTCGCCGGCGGCAGGTCAGGAAGTCGTGCTCCCGCCCAAGCCGCGGGTCAGCCCGATGGCGGCGGCGCAGGTCATGCTGGATAAAGGCACGTTCGTACGCATCATTTACGGCTCGCCGCGCCGTCAGGACCCGAAGGCGACGGACAAAAAAGAGCGCGTCATTTTCGGACAACTGGTGCCGTACGGCCAGGTATGGCGGCTCGGGGCCAATGAGGCCACCATGCTCGTATCGACGGGCGACCTCGAGTTTGGCGGAAAGAAGCTTCCGGCGGGGGTGTATTCCCTGTATGCCATCCCCGAGAAGGACAAGTGGACGCTCATCGTCAATAAATCGGTCGGGCAGTGGGGCACGCAGTACGACGAAACCCAGGACCTCCTCCGTATTGAAACGCCGGTAACGCCCACCCAGGAGGTGCACGAAGCGTTCGCCATCAGTTTCGACAAACCCGATGAACAGAAATCGGGGTCGGCGATGAACATGATGTGGGAGAACACGAAAGTGACCGTGCCGATCAAGGTGCTCTGATCAACCGGTGCGGGACCTCTCCGGGGCGCATCGTCTCCCCATTCACGTCCATCCCGCACCGGGCCCTGCGGGAGCCGGTACGGGGGTATTTCCTGAGAGGGTTTGCATGCACCATGCCGTGAGTCCCGTTTCGTACACCGTACACGCAAGCCGTCTCACGCTGGTGCAGGGAGACATCACGCGGGAGGAGGTGGATGCCGTCGTCAACGCGGCTAATTCATCGCTGTTGGGCGGCTCCGGCGTGGACGGGGCCATTCATGCGGCGGGCGGCCCCGACATCCTGAACGCGTGCCGAGCGATACGGGCGACGACGCACCCGGAGGGGCTGCCCGCCGGGGAGGCCGTCGTAACGGAAGCCGGTAGACTCAGCGCCCGATGGGTCATCCATACGGTAGGGCCGATCTGGCAGGGCGGTGGAAAGGGCGAGCGTGCGGTCCTCGAGAGCGCCTACCGTTCCGTGCTGCTTCAGGCGGAGTCCATCGGCGCCCGAACGGTCGCCTTTCCTTCGATCAGCACCGGGGTGTACGGGTATCCGGTCGGGGAAGCCGCCCGTGTGGCCGTGGGAACGGTAATCGGGTTTCTGGAACGCAGCCCCGGAAGCTTTACCGAAATTCGGTTCGTGGCGTTCGACCCGGTAACGTATGGTGTGTACCGGCAAGTCCTCGATGAGCAGGCCGGCTAGAAGGCGGCCCGGCGGTGCTTCAGGCGCACCAGCGTGGCCGGCTTGCCGCCGTGCTCCTCGTTGGAAATGAACAATTCGCCGTTCGGCAGAAAGGCAAGCCCCTCCGGTTCGGGAAAGATATCCGGCGGCAGGGGGAAGGCGGCCTGGAGCTCGCCGTCGCGGTTGGCTATCAGGATGGCGTGCACCTTGGCGCTGATGAGGTATATGTCCAGCGTGCCCGGCTGGACGGCCAGGGCGGAGGGTTTGTATACGGGCTCATCGATCCCTTCCACGGAGGCGGCCCCTGCCCCGAGCAAGGCGCGGACCTGATCCATGGAAACCGTCATGAAGGGTTCGGCTACGGGGAGGTGGTCGCGCATGTCGTACCGGAATACGGCGCCCAGTGTATCGCCCCGATCCGTAACGTGGATCCCTCCGATGAGCAGCCGGCGGGACCGCGGAAAATGGGCCAGCCCTTCGGCATTCCGCACGCCCGTATCGAACCGCTCGGTTTTCGGCGTATGCGTGCGCATGTTGGGAACCACGTGAAGGGCGCCGTTCCCTTCCAGGATGTAGAGCGTCGCGCCGAGCCGCACGAGGTCCTCGTAATCGCCGTCCGGACCGAAATCCTGCTCCCGGACGATCCGGCCGTTCGACATGTCGATCACGAAAAACTTGCCGGTTTCGTCGTCCACGCCGGCGGCGAACTGCCAGTCCAGCGGAGCCAGGCCGGATATTTCCGCCAGCTCGGGCGGCATGGTGAGCACGCGCCGCGGATCGGCGAAATCATAGGGCGGGCCATTCGGGTACGCGCCGCAGCCGGTCGCCAGTGTGGCAAGAAGGAAAAGGAGGAACAGGTGCGTCTGCATTCCGGAACGGGTGAGATGGATCACGCATTCTACTTTTCAGGGCGCTCGGATGTACGCTCTCCGGATCATCGTTACACGTCATTTACACGATACGGGGCAGGGCCGCAGGTTGCACGAGAAAGGTTGCCGGAAAAATCGTATCGTTGGGACGTCCGGAAACCCTGGGCGTGTTTACACCGCCTGCACTCTTAAACCAGCACCGTATGCCCGGCTCCCTGCGTGAACAAATCGAAGCCCTGGTCGCCCTACCCGCCGATTCGGTCGATCGGGATGAGGCCGAACGTGCTTTCTCCTCCCTGCTCGACGCATTGAACGGCGGAACCGTCCGGGCGGCGGCCCCCGAAAACGGGTCGTGGGTTACCCATGCGTGGGTCAAGCAGGGGATTCTGCTGGGCTTTCGGCTGGGGCGCCTCGTCGATTTTTCGTCGGGGCCCTTCGCCTATTTCGACCGCCACACATTCCCGCCGAAACCGGTGCGGCTGGAGGACGGAGTGCGCATCGTTCCGGGAGGCTCGGCCGTGCGCTCCGGCAGCTTCGTAGCGCCGGGGGTAATCTGTATGCCGCCGATGTACATCAACGTGGGGGCCTACGTCGATACGGGCGCCATGGTCGATTCGCACGCCCTCGTCGGGAGTTGCGCCCAGATCGGGAAACGCGTACACCTTTCGGCGGCGGCGCAGATCGGCGGGGTGCTCGAGCCGGCCGGGGCACGCCCG
>CBDUBS010000313.1:0-3490 GCA_965365445.1 uncultured bacterium
CTCGGCGTGCAGGCCCTCCGCGTAGCGGTGCAGGCCCACGACGGGCGCGGCCCCGAGAGCCTGCTCCTGGAGCGCTGCCGCGACGCCCTGGGCCTGACGGAACTGCGCGACATCATGCACCGCCTGTACGTGGAGGGAATTTCCCGGTCCGGCATCGCCGCGCTGGCGCCTGTGGTGATTCAGGCGGCCAGGGAAGCAGACGAGGCCGCGCTGCGCCTCATCGGAGAAGCCGCCCACGAGCTGGCGCGGTGCGTGGGCGCGGTGGCGCAGCGGCTGGGCATGGGGGCCGGGCCCTCCGAAGTGGTGTTGGTCGGTGGGTTGTTGAACGCCGGGGAGATCATCGGCGCTCCGCTGGAGGCCGCCATCCACCGGCTTTTACCGCACAGCCGGTTGGTACGGCCGGAACGGCCGCCGGTCGTCGGGGCCTGCCTGCTGGCCCTCGAACACCTCGGCCTCGCAGAGGCGCTGCGGCGCTCGGCTGTATCGGTGAAGCACGCGCCGGAGGCCTAACCTTCCTTGCCGTCCTTACTTCAGCCAGGGCGAACGGGGTTTAACCGAAACCGCCGCACAGGTCATAAACGGATCCTTCCATGCCCCGGATAGGGAAAATAACCTGGATGCTCTATACCGGAGCGCTGGTATCCCTCGGATGCGCCGCGCAGGCGCCCGTAGTACACCCTGCACAGGTCAGTCCGGTAGAAAAAGGCGACTGGCATATCGGGATAAACGGGGATGAGATCACCATCCGGGCGGGGATGCTCGAACGCCGGATCGGCATTCGAAGAAACAACCTCGTCACGCAGCAACTGAGCGTCAACGGGAAGAACCTGTTAGCCGGACCCGGGGGCGAGGTGTCGCTGACGCTTTACCGGGCATCTCCGAACCGGGAGCCGGGCGGCATCGAGCCGGGCAGCCCGGCCGCCGAAAGCCTGGCGACGTTCTTCGAGCTGCGCGGAGGCTCCATCGCCGCCGGCAGCCGCTACGACGACGTGGAGCGCGGCAACCCGAACGCGGTGGGGTGGGTAGAGCCGGTAGCGCTTCGGGGAACGGACTGGGGACGGCGCTTCGGGAAGGTAAACGTCGTTCGATCCACCCCGCAACCCGGTGTAACCCGCCTGAACGTGCGGCGCCGGGCGGACGAGCAAACGGCATGGCAGGGCGTATCCGTCACGATGACCTATGAGATTTACGACGGCTATCCGGTGATTCGTAAATGGGTGACGATTACGAACAACGGAATGGACTGGCTAAAAATAGCCGATCTGGTGGTGGACGACATCCAACTGGCGGAGGCGTACCGCCGCCCAACGCCGCTTACCCCTTCGGAGCGCGGCGCGGGAGCGAGCGTCGTGGCCTTCGGAGACGAGCTCTCGGCTACCGGCGTGATTGCGGTCAGCGAAGCGCCTTCGGCTACCCGCCTCATTCGGGAAGACGGGGGCGTCGGGTACAACCCCACGTACTTCGAGTGGGTGATCGGTCCGGCCGAGTCCTTCACCTCCGAGCCTGCGTTCCTCTATGCGTATGACGGACCCGTGGAACGGACCCTTTCAGGCGTATCGACGCCGATGGCGCGGGCCGTAGAGCGGCCCTATCAGCGGTTCCTACGGGAGCGCCTCATCCGTCCCGAACCTGTCGGCTTTTCGTCGATGGTTCCGCTATGGTGCACGTGGTCGAACTTCGCGTCGGCTATCGACGCCGCGGTGGTACGCGAGCAAGCGAATCTGGCGGCGCAGGCAGGTTTTGCGACCGTACAGCTCGATGCGGGCTGGGCCGAGACGGATGAGCTGCAACACTGGCTCGTCGGCGGCACGACGCCCGACCCCAAGAAATTCCCCGACTTTTCTGCGACGGCCCGGTACGTGAAGGACAAGGGGCTGCACTTCGGAGTATGGGTATCGACGTACCGGAATCCGAACTACTCGAAGGACTTCGAGGCGCTCCCCGAGGCGGCTTCCGTTCCGACGCTGCACCGAAGTACACCGCCGCTGCAACGGGGCGGCAATCCCGAGGGCGACGGGGTGGCGATGAGTTTTTCCGGGCCCTGGCGGCGGTATTACGCAAACGACCTGGTTCGGCTGCGCGACGTGTACGGCGTTCGATATGTCAAGCAGGACCTTTCCAGCATCCAGTTCGGCGATATTGCCCGGGGGCATGAAAGCCGGACGATCCGCGAGTCGTTATTGCGCAGCCTGCGGGGATTGCTGTCGGCGCAGGACCTGATCCACGAGCAGGCCCCGGATGTTACGTTGCAGATCAGCCACGAGGTGTACTGGGGCACGCCGGGAGCGCCGGCCGATATGGCTGTGCTCAAACACGCCGATTTGTTTCACATTCCCAGGAACGATCTCTCCGGTATCGTGCGAATGAGGCCGGTAGAGGCATTCTGGAAGGTGAATGCCGACAGCCTGCGCGGCGCCCTGTACGCCGGGGCGTACAACGCCAGAACCCGGTTGTTCGCTCACCGGGGGTTGCCGCTGGATCGCCTGGAATACTACGCCGCCGCCACGGTCAATGTAAACGGAAGCCTGACGCCGCAGGTGCAGGATCGGCAGGTGGCGAGCTGGCTGATGGGCCGGCCCCAGGTGTACGCGGGCGACCTGTCCTCGCTTACGCCGGAAAACATCCGCGTTTACCGGCAGCGGTTCGATGAGATCAGGAGGCTGCACCGGGAGTACGGCATCTATCATTATTTCCAGTACAGCGGCGTACCGGAGCCGACGGATACGGACTGGCACTGGTGGGGCAAACTCAACGACGACGGCTACGGCGCAGTGGTGGTGCTGCGTGGGAGCGAAGGCGCCGGGCGGCGTGCGATCAACATTCCCTGGGTTGCGGCGGAGCGGCGGTACGCCGTCACCGGCCTGCTGAGCGGAAAACGCTTCGGGACCCTTACCGGAGCCGCATTGCGGAAAGGCGCCCTGGATCTCGCCCTGCCAACCATGAGCCAGGAGATTCTGGAACTGGCCCCGGCGGAATGACCGGAGGGGTTTCGCAAGCTCCTGCTCGGCGCCATAGCGTGAAATCATGGCTCCTTCTGTAGCGGAGGTGTTTCGTTAATCAGTCCTGCTTTGTGATGAACCCTCCGTTCCTTATTTGTTCGGCAACGCCGTGAAAGGGCTTTCCGGTTTGTGCGCAGCCACCCGGAGAACCAGATGGCGCTGAGCAACTTCCGGCACTACGACAGCGATCTGTTTATAACCAAACCCCAGCGTATCGTGACCATGAATCCCTTTCCCCTCGCGATGAACCTCACTCTTCTTCGGCGGCAGGCGGCCCTTCGCGGGGCGCTGCTGCTCGGTCTGTTGCTCCTGGCGGGCCTGACCGCCCGGGCGCAGGAAGCCCCGGCTTACCCGGAGGGGATGCCGGCGCAACCCTGGTTCCTGGACGAGTACGGCCGCCATTTCATTCCGAACGGCGTGGTGGTCGTGACCGAGGCGAACAGGACGGTGCTCTTCGGAGCCGACAGCAAGAAGGACGTAGCAGCCGAGGC
>CBDUBS010000314.1:0-3447 GCA_965365445.1 uncultured bacterium
TATCTATGCCGTAGAGTATACCGTGCGAGAGCGGTAATCGGGTTTCGTTTTGGTTAATACCCCCGGGGGATTAACTTATTCGAGCCGAACCCTCTCACCCAACCTCCTGATTCCATGCGTACGGCCCTCGTTCTCCTGTTTTCCGCTCTCATGCTTTCAGCCTGTGCCTCCGAGGAGGAAACCGCTCCGGCCCGGCCTGTTCTGGAAGAAGCCTGGTCGGTCGATACCGGGCTGAGTTTCCCGGAGTCGGTGGTGTACGACCGGGATCGCGACGTGCTGTACGTTACAAACATGGGCGACCGCTCCGCCGACCCCAACGGCAACGGCTACATCGCCCGCGTCTCTCCCGCCGGCGAGCTGCTCGATAGCGCGTGGATCACGGGATTGAACGCTCCGAAAGGACTGGCTCTGCGCGAAGGTCGTCTGTATGCTTCCGACGTAAACGAACTGCTCGTGATCGACCCGGAGGCCGCCGCCGTGGTGCAACGCCACCCGGTTACCGGCGAAGCCTATCTGAACGACGTAACCGTGGACGACCAGGGCGTGGTGTACGTAACCGACTCGCGGTACAGCAAGGTGTACCGTTTGCAGAACGACACCCTTTCGGTGTGGATGGAGAACGGGGCGTTCCGGATGCCGAACGGCATTCGCTGGTTCGACGGGCGGCTCCTGCTGGCCGCCGGCGACAGCACCTCGGCGGAACCGGGGCAGAACCGGTATCTCCAGGAAGTAGCCCTGCCGGGTATGGAAACCCGACCCTTGCGCGATACCATGCCCATGGGCGCTCTCGACGCCATCGAGCCGGACGGACGGGGCGGACTGTTCCTCTCGGACTGGGGCGGCGGCACGGTGTCGCACTTTACCGAAGCGGACGGACCGATCACGCTGGCCGAACCGGGTGAAGGCACGGCCGACCTGACGTTCGTACCCGAATCCAGCCTGCTGTTCGTTCCGGTGATGATGTCCGACCGGCTGATCGCGTTCCGGGTGAACCAGGCCGAGTGATCCGGCCGGGAAACATTCCGCGCATTTCGCACGGCGATACGCGAAAGGCTCAAAAGGGCCAACCGAACGGGTGAAGCGCCGAGAGGCCATTTCACCCGTTCTGGATGTCGTTATCGCTTGGGATTGTTGCGGAAGATCTCCTTATGCTTGCGGAAAAACGCTCGCCCGCGGGCGCGTTCGTTGCGCTCGTACGATTCGTCCATCCGGCGGATGGTATAATCGACCTCCCGCTGAAGCTTCAGGTAGCTCCGGTATCGGCCGGGGTCGAGCGTTCCATCCGCCAATGCTTCGCGCACGGCGCAGCCGGGCTCCTCCTGATGCGAACAATCCCTGAAGCGGCACTGGCGCGCCAGCCCCTCGATGTCGGAAAAAGCCTGCTCCATCGATTCGCCGTCGGTATACAACCGCAGCTCGCGCATACCGGGCGTATCGATGACTACCCCGCCGCCGGGCAACACGAATAGCTCGCGGAACGTGGTGGTATGGCGACCCCGCTGATCGTCGGGCCGGACGGCCCCCGTCGCCAGGCGCTCGGAGCCAAGCAGCCTGTTTATAAGGGTAGATTTACCTGCGCCGGAGGAGCCGACGAACGCGGCGGTAACGCCTTCGGTCAGTAGGGAGCGAAGCGCGTCCACCCCTTCACCGGTGGCGGCGCATACGGGCGCTACATCTACCCCGGGCGCGATGCTTCGGATCTCTGCCAGGCGCTGAGTCGCATTCGGGCACAGGTCGATCTTGTTCAGCACGATGAAAGGTCTTGCGCCGCCTTCCCAGACCTGGGTAAGGTAGCGTTCGATACGCCGGGGGTTGTAATCCCGGTCGAGACCGGTGACGACAAAGATAATGTCGATGTTCGCGGCTACGATCTGTTCGTCCGTTGTTTCCCCGGCCGCCATGCGAGAAAAGGCGCTTCTTCGGGGCAGGACGGTATGAATCAACCCTTTCGGCTCATCGGGGACAGGCGAAACGGCCGCCCAGTCGCCTACGGCCGGCTGCACGGCGGAAGCGTCGCCTTTCAACCGGCCCGGTAAAATACCGGTCCACGGTCCGGAATCGGTAAGCAGGATGTAGTCGTATTTGTTCCGTCTGGATACCCGTGCGGGAATCAAGTCGGGTCGGTCAAGCGCGTTGAAACAGGCGGTGAAATACGGATTCCACCCCAGTTGGGATAAGTTCATCGAAGTAGTTCGGCAAAAAGAAAGGAGCCTCTCCGGCAGGTCGTCGGGAGGAGGAGCGCTTCAGTGGATTCGGAAAACGGCGCAAGGGGCCAGTTTCCCGATGTGCTACGCAAGCATAAGCCGAACAGTCGATGCTGGAGGCGAACGGTTTCTCCGTTCGTGGGCCGGTATACGGGCCGATTTGATCCGGGTTTCGCGGCGGCTCACGCAACCGGCGCGAACGGGTAAGGCCGAATGAAGGGACGGCCCCGGAAGAACCGCGGCGCCGGTGCTACGGGCGCATCACGCCCCGGTATAGCCCGGCGATTTGTCTCGCAAATGCCTCACTGCTTTCGGTTGCGCCAGTACCCCGGTCGCCTGCGCTGGTGCGCCGTCGCAAGCACGATGATCGAGTCGTCCTCGATGGTATATACCAGATAGAACGGAAATCGATGGAGCGACCAGCGGCGCAACGGCATGGTACTACGCTCCGGGCTACCGTAAGGAGCGCCGAGTTCGGGATGGGCCTGTATGAGCTGTACCACGAGATCGACTTCATCAACAAACCGCGCTCCTAATCCCGCTGCCTGATTTTCATAAAACTGCCGGGCCTCCAGCAAGTCGGCGCGGGCATCCGGATGAAAAACGACGGGCTTCACAGCGGACGCGAGCGAGCTTCCGAAAGAACGGATTCGTATGTAACAGGCGTAACACGACCGGAATGCACCTCCTCCAGCCGTCGCTCGGCCTCTCCTATCCACGCTTCTTCCACTTCGTCGTGTTCGTCCAGACTCGACAGGAGTTTTTCAGCCAGCCGCGCCCGTTCATGCCGGGGCAACTGAAGTAGTCTGGATTCGAGTTCGGTAGTCATGGCCGCTCCGGGTTGTCAGGAAAAAGGAGATAGATAAGCCTCGGGCAGGTCCCTGAGGCTGCCCCACTTTGTACAGCGCTTTTTGCGGATTGTTCGACAGCGGCGCGTGCAACGCCCTTGGCCGCGAGTTCCTCGCCGAACGTATGAGACGCTGCCGGGCCGAATGAAGGGACGGCCCCGGAGGAACCGCCGTGGCAGGTGTTACGGGCGCATCGTGCCCCGGTACAGCCCGGCGATTTCCTCCGGAGTGAGGGCGCGGCCGTATACGGCCAGGCCACCCAGCACGCCGTCGAAGCCGGTGGTATGCTCCGGACGGCCATCCGGGTAGGTGGGCCAGCGGGGCACCGCCCGCTGCGCCACCGTGAAGTCGGAGCCGTCCGGCCCGCCGTCGAGGATGCCTTTGTCGTAGAGGAA
>CBDUBS010000315.1:0-3437 GCA_965365445.1 uncultured bacterium
CGCGAACCGTAAGTCGGTATGTGGCTGTAAAACAAAGGCTGAAACGATACAGTGATTATCAAACCTTCATCAGCCGTTGCGCCGCTCGAAGTCGTCCATGAACGCGGTCAGGGCGTCCACGGATTCTTCCGGCAGGGCGTTGTACAGCGAGGCCCGGATGCCGCCCACCGAGCGGTGGCCTTTAAGCGCCAGCAAACCGGCTTCCTTGGCCTCTGCAATGAATGGTTTTTCCAGGTTCTCGTCGGCGAGGCGGAAGCAGACGTTCATCTTCGAACGAGAGCCGGGGTCGGCCGTGCCGCGGTAGAAGTCGGTGCGGTCGATGCGATCGTACAGCCGCGACGCCTTGCGGGTATTGATCTCCCGGATGGCCTCCACCCCGCCGAGGGCGTCCAGCCAGCGGAGGACTTTTTCGACGATGTACACCGCGAACACCGGGGGAGTGTTGAACAGCGTGCCGATGTGGGTGCCGTAATCCAGCATGGTCGGCAGGGGGCTGTTGCGCTTCTGGAGGAAACGGTCGCGGATGAGGACGAGCGTGACCCCGGCCGGCCCCAGGTTCTTCTGCGCCCCGGCATAGATGAGGCCGTAGCGGTCGGGGTCGATGGGGCGGCTGAGGAAGTCGGAGGAGGCATCGCAGACGAGCGGCGCTTCGGCCTTCGGCTCGTCCGCGAACTGCGTGCCGAAAATGGTGTTGTTGGAGGTGAAGTGCAGGTAGGCGGCTTTCGGGTCGAGATCCCACGTCGAGGGGTCGGGGATGTAGGAGAAGTTGCGGTCCTCGGAGGAGGCCGCAGCCCGGGCCGTACCCACGAACTTCGCTTCCTTGAAGGCCTTTTTCGCCCACGAGCCCGTGAGGAGGTAGTCCGCCGAGCCGCCGGAGGGCAGGAAGTTGAGGGGCGCCTGGTAGAACTGCATCGAGGCGCCGCCCTGGAGGAACAGGATGTGCCAGTCCTCTCCGAGCCCGAGCAACTTCCGGAGCAGGGTTTCGGCGGAGTGGACGATGTGGTCGTACTCCGGCGAGCGGTGGCTGATCTCGATGATCGACGTGCCGATAGGCCGGCCGGTTTCCGGGGAACGGTAGACGGGCAGATCGGCGGCTACTTCTTCCAGAACGGACTCGGGCAGCACGGCCGGACCGGCCGAGAAGTTATGCAGGCGTTTACCGGGTTGGGCTTTATCCCCGGCTGGGGTCTGGTAATCGACGGGTTGCATCATGGCGGGTGCACTATAGGTGAGTGATTGGGAACATCAGAGCGGCAACGCCGAGGCGGCGATGACTTCCGGCTGATCGGCGATGCGCTCCAGGACGGCTTCATCGAGCGAGCCGTTGAACCGGATGCGGGCTACCGCCGCTTCGGCCCCGGAAAACACGACGTTTTCCATCTCCTGAACATTCCAGCCGGCCTTGCGGACTTCATCCAGGACGCCCGCGAGCACGCCCACGCGGTCCAGGTGCCGCACCGTGAGTAGATACGTGGCCGGGCTGCGTTCGGAAAGGTTGACTACGTTCGGGGCGCGGCCTGTTTCGGCGTAGGCCCGGAGGATGCGTACGGCGTCCATCGCAACGGCGTCCTGGGCTTCCTCGGTGGATGCGCCGATGTGGTGGGTGAAGTACACCGAGGGGTGCCCGGCAAGCCCGTGCTCGAACGGACCGTCCTTGCCGGAGGGCTCGCCCGCCATCACATCCAGCGCGGCGCGGATGCCCTTCTCGTCCATCGCCCGGCGCAGGGCGTCCTCATCCACCACCGACGAGCGGGCGGTGTTGATGAACAGGGCGCCGGGTTTCATGGCGTCGAAAAACCGGGCGTCGGCCAGGTTTTCTGTTTCCGGGGCCGAGGCCAGGTGCAGGCTGATGATGTCGGCTTCGCGGGCGACGGTAAGCGGATACGGCATCCGGCGGATGCCCATTTCCTCGGCGGCCTCTTCGGTCAGCGAGCGGCTCCAGGCAATCACGCGCATATCCAGCGCGAGGGCCCGGCGCACCACCTCCCGCCCGATGTTTCCCAACCCGACCACCCCGAGCGTGCGGCCTTTCAGGCCCTGCGCCTTGCTGTACTTCGCCTTGTTCCACACCCCGGCGCGGGCGTCGGCTACGTTGTCCGGCAGGCGGCGGTCCAGCGCGATCATCAGCCCGATGGCGAGTTCCGCAACGGCGGCGGCGTTCTTGCCGGGGCAGTTCGCCACGAAGATGCCTTTCCGGGAGGCGGCGGCCACGTCGATGTTATCGTACCCGGCCCCGGCCCGCACGATCAGCTCGAGCCGCCGCCCGGCGTCCATCACGGCGGCCGGCACTTTGGTGGACCGCACCACCAGGGCGTCGGGTTGGAGTTCGGTTACGGCCTGCACGAGGTCGTCGCCCTTGAGGCCGGGGCGCGTGTGGACGGTGTGGCCGGCCTGCTCCAGGGCGTCCAGCCCGGCCTGGGCCAGCTTGTCGGTTATCAGAATGTTCATGTGCGTTGAAGGTTAGGAATCGAACGGGTGGACGAGCAGGCCGCTGCGCAGCTTCGGCTCGAACCAGGTGGATTTTGGCGGCATGAGCAGCCCGGCGTCCGAAACGGCGACGAGCTCCTCGATGGAGGTCGGGTACATGGCAATAGCGAGTTGCGCCTCGCCGGAATCCACCCGGTGCTCCAGCTCGGCGGCGCCCCGGATGCCGCCCACGAAGTCGATGTTCGGATCGGTGCGGGGGTCGGTTATTTTCAGGATCGGCTCCAGGACGTGCTCGTTCAGGCGGGCCACGTCCAGCCGGTCGGCGACGGTCGGGCGGCGGGTTTCAGGAAGCTCGGCCTGCCGCCACGCTCCCTCCAGGTACAACCCGATGCGGCCTTTGCGGTCGGGCGCGGCCGCGCCGCCGTTGCGCCACACGGGCATCCGGGCCTCCAGGCGGTCCAGGAATTCGACCGGGTGGTACGGCAGCTCGTAGATGATGCGGTTGTACGGCAGGATGAGCATTTCGTCCATCGGGAACAGCACCGCCGGGAAGTACCGATGTTCGCCCTCGCCGGGGAGCGTTTCGGCGGCCCGGGAGGCGGCTTTGCAGCGGTGGTGTCCGTCGGCCACGTACAGCCGCTCGACGGAGGCGAACGCCTCCACGAAGGGCTGCGGTTGAGGGGCCCGCCAGAGGGTGTGCCGCACCCCGTCGTCGGCCGTGAAGTCGTACAGCGGCCGGCCGCTGCGGGCCTCGTTCATCAGGGCGGCCGATTCCGGTGTGCCCCGGAAGGCGAGCATCACCGGCTCGGCGTGGGCCTGCTGCTCCAGGATGTGCCGGGTGCGGTCGTCCTCCTTGGCGATGCGGGTTTTCTCGTGCTTCAGGATCACGTCGCGGTCGTAGTCGTCCACCGATACGCACGCGAAAAGGCCGGTTTGCTCCCGTTCGCCCATGATGAGTCGGTACACGTATACCGAGGGTTCGGCTTCCCTCATCCAGTGGGGGCTTTCGG
>CBDUBS010000316.1:0-3412 GCA_965365445.1 uncultured bacterium
CGCTCCACGATGTCGCCGAGGTACAGCCCGACCGTCTCCACGTCGGCCGGCAGCGGGGTGCGTCCGTAGCGCTCGCACCACCGGCAAAAGTGCTCCCAGTCGGAGCGGTACGCTCGGCCCGTCGCCTCGGCGCGGCTTCGCCGGGCGTACCGCTCCAGGCGTTCGAGCGAAGCCCGAAGCGCGGCGGCATCGGTAGAGGGAGTCGTGCGAAGGGTGTTCATGGCGGTCGGGGGTTTACGGATAAGCTCGGAAATGCCCCTGTATAATACAAGCGATAAGGATAAGTTATCGTTTGTAATGGTCGGTAGGAGAGGGGCCGAAAAATGCCGTCGGAGGAAAAATGCCGACTGGTACAGCGGATCGAAAAACAACCGGAAAGCAAAAATCTACCGCCGGGCCGGACCTTTTCGGCTGTTACGGGTAGGACCGGTGCGTGCACCCCGGGGTGGTCCGCCATCCGGCGCCGGTATCTCTTTACACTATCTGAGCCTTTGTCTACTTCCGGTCCCGCGCCGCGCGTCCTTCGGACGGCGCTGCATCGAAGCCTGCTGATTGCCGGTATCGTCCTGATTGCCTTCAACCTGAGGCCCGCCCTGGCCGCGGTCGGGCCGCTCATCGCTTACATCCGGCAGGATACGGGGCTTTCGAACACCGCCCTCGGGCTGCTTACGACGCTGCCGGTGCTGGCCTTCGGGATGGTTTCGGCGTTCATGACGGTCGTTACGCGCCGCCTGGGCATGGAAGCCACGCTGGCCGCGTCGATGGGCCTGCTCTCGGTCGGGATCGGGCTGCGGATGTTCCCTTCGGTGTGGCTGCTTTTCGGGGGCACGGCGTTGCTGGGCGTAGCCATCGCCTCGGGCAATGTGCTGCTCCCGAGCCTGGTCAAACGCGATTTCCCGGAATATAGCGGCGTGATGACCAGTGTGTATTCCGGCGCGATGGGCCTCGGGGCCGCGCTGGGTGCTGGCGTCAGCGTGCCGCTGGCGGGGCCGTTGGGATGGCGGGGGGCGCTCGGGGCGTGGGCGCTTCCGGCCGTCGCGGCGCTGATCATGTGGCTTCCCCAACTCGCGCACCGGACGCGGCCCCGCCCGACCCGCACCCTCAGAGGGTCGTTTAAGGACCTCGGCCGTTCGTGGCCCGCCTGGCAGGTGGCCCTGTTTATGGGCTTGCAGTCGCTTACGTTTTATGCCGTCCTGGCCTGGTTGCCCGAGATCCTTCAGAGCCGGGGGCTCGGGGCAGGGTACGCCGGGTGGATGCTGGCCCTCTCTCAGGGCGCCGGCATCCTGGGCGCCATCGTCATTCCCGTCTGGGCGGATCGGCTGGCGCGTCAGGGGCGCCTCGTGGGCGCGCTGGCCGTGCTGGAGGGGATCGGGCTGGCGGGCATTCTCTTTCCCGGCGGGGGCCTGGCGCCGTTGTGGGTGGCGCTTATCGGGTTTGTGCTCGGGGGTTCGTTCGGGCTGGCGCTGCTGTTCATCGTGCTGCGCTCGGCCGATACCGAGACGGCGGCCGAGCTTTCGGGGATGGCGCAGTCGGTCGGGTATTTGCTGGCCGCCGCCGGCCCCGCCCTGTTCGGCTTCCTGCGCGACGTGACGTTGGGGTGGTCCGGGCCGCTGCTGTTTCTGATGTTCGTCCTGCTGGCCCGCACCGGCATGGGCCTGGGGGCGGCGCGGCCGCAGCGGATACACATCGGAGGGGTGTCGTAGGGGCAACCCGGCGGCCGCACCGACGTCGAATCACCTGCGGGGATGCCGCCGGGTTCGGGCTGAATCCGCGACGACCCCTTCCACCCCCGTCAGTGGCCCCGTTTGAAGAAGTATTTGAATATACCCGGCAGGCCGATGCGCCCATCGAAGCGCGTATCGTGCGGCGGTATTAAACTGTTCGATATGGTGTTCCCGTATTAGCCCATGCATGGATAGGGTTTTATGACTCTACATGATGAATTTTGCCATGACACAAATGCCGATTTTCATAATATGGAATGGTAAACCGCGCTTTTATTCGACATTACAAAACGCCCCGGTATTTGGGTGCAAGCTCGTTCAGGTACGCTCCGAGCGGCCTGGCGATGGCGGGTGGGAGTTCTTCCAGCAGGCCCTCCCAATGTACGATAACGTCCGTTGGGCTTACCCCGGATGGGCGGTTCTCAAAGCTGTCCTGCATCTCGCGTTCCAGTCGGTCGATGTACTTGCCTTCAACCGACTCGGTGTACGAGGCATACGCCGACATGCCGCAAGCCTCAAGGGATTCGACGCCGACCTTGTCTGCCCATTCCCGTTTGATGCCGACCCACCGGTCGCCATAGGCCAGCGCCCCGATCCGGTTGAAGTACTCTTCCTGTTTCCGGTCCGGCAGGGCTTCTCCGGCGTGGGCGTCCGGCCTGCCGTTATCCGGGGCCTTCGGTAGAAACTGCTTGGGTAGGCGCGGCGTCTCGACGAACCGGCCCCGGTCGTCCACCTTCACCCACTGCCCGGGCAGGGCATACAGGTATCGCCCGATGCCCCATTGCACGGCGGCCCGGCGCATGGATGAGGACAGACCGCCCTTTACCGGCTCGATATCCGTGTTTTCCGCGCCGTCCCATTTGGTTATCCACTCATCCCCGATTCGCAGCGACAGGCCGCATAAAACACCCCCGTGCGGCCCGGGCCTGAATTCGTTCTTCCATCCGTCCGGCCCGACGACGGAATCCAGCCGGTCCATGATGGCGCGATTCGTCACATAGGCGGCCGCAAGGGCCTTGCCCTGTGCCCTGGCTATCGTAACCGGTTTCCATTCCAGATCATCCGGCGGGAAAAAGGCGGCAAGCGCTGCAAAATCTATCCGTGGTACACTGTATGGCATATCCCGCGCGGTTGACATGGGCAACGTTGGCGTCTATCCCCGCGTGGGCGCCGCGAGCACGCCTACCAGCAGGAAGCGTTTCATATGCTCGGTGTACGTTACGCGGACGTGCGGGCCTGATCCCGGCGCGTTATCCAGGTGCGGAGTGATTTTTCGCTCTCCATGCTCCGGCACCCGGCGACGATGGATTCGACCGAAATATCTTCGTCAAGGTCCGGCCAGTGGAGTGCTTCGCCGTCGCACTCGATTATCACGTTCCGCCGTTCGTCCGGCGTACCGTGTGCGAGACGAGGGTACCAGGAAATCGGCGCCTGAATCAGCCGGCAGACGGCCAGCGCTACGACGAGCGCCGCGCCTGTCGCCATGGCCGCGACGGCCAGGGCGCTCGGCTCAACGGCCGCTGAATAACGGGTTCCACCCATCGATTATCTGCTTTTCACGTTGGGATACATACCTGCTAAATTTAAACAACTCCTGCTTCGAAAACCCCTTGTTTCATGTCATCCGCACAGGGCCTAACCAGTACGTGGCGCGACAGATGCGGCGCTCAACGTGGACGTGTACCGGC
>CBDUBS010000317.1:0-3384 GCA_965365445.1 uncultured bacterium
GGTGGGGGTGCATGGCCTCCATGACTTCGTGGGCCGTGGTTTCCAGCAGGCGGGCCGTAACGGCCTCGGCGATGAGTTCGGTAGCGTCCCGGCCGATGATGTGGCAGCCGAGCCACTCGCCGTACTTCGCGTCGAAGATCACCTTCACGAAGCCCTCGGTGTGGCCGAGCGCGGTGGCCTTGCCGGAGGCCGCAAATGGAAAGCGCCCGACTTTTACCTCATACCCGGCTTCCTTCGCCTTCGCTTCGGTATAGCCTACCGAGGCGATCTGCGGCTGGCAGTACGTACACCCCGGGATGTTGTTGTAATTGATGGGCCGCACGTCGTGCCCGGCGATGGCTTCCACGCACAGGATGCCTTCGTGGCTCGCCTTGTGCGCCAGCCAGGGCGGGCCCGCCACGTCGCCGATGGCGTAGTACCCTTCCACGTTGGTTCGGTAGTAGGGGTCCACCTTGATCTGGCCCGGCTTGAACTCGATCCCAAGGTCCTCCAGACCGATATCCTCCGTGTTGCCGGTCACCCCGACCGCCGAAAGCACCTGATCCGCTTCGAGCGTTTGCTCACCGGATTTCGTCTTGACGACCACCCTGACCCCTTCGCCGGAGGTGTCTACGGACTGGAGCTGCGTGCTCGTGAGCACCGTCATGCCGGCTTTCTTGAACGCCCGGCCGAGTTCCTTCGAGACGTCCTCGTCCTCCACCGGCACGAGGCGGTCCAGCACTTCCACGAGGGTTACCTGCGTGCCCATGTTGTGGTAGAAGTAGGCGAACTCGACGCCGATAGCTCCGGCTCCGACGATGATGAGGCGTTTCGGGGGTTCTTTCTGGAGCATCGCCTCGCGGTAGGTAATCACCTTCTTGCCGTCGACCGGGAGGGGCGGGATGGTCTTGGCCCGGGCGCCGGTGGCGATGATGATGTGCTTCCCTTCGACGGTGCGGGCTTCGCCGATTTTCTGGCCGTCCATGTTTTCGGAGGGCTGCACGTCGATCTTGCCTTTTCCGGCCAGCCGCCCGCGCCCGAAGATCACGTCGATCTTGTTCTTCTTCATGAGGTACTGCACGCCGCGGTTCATCTTGTCGGCTACGCCGCGGCTGCGCTCGACCACCTTCGGGAAGTCGGGTTTTACCTCGCCCTGGAGCACCAGGCCGTAATCCGTGTAATGGCCGGCCTCTTCCATGATTTCGGCGCTACGGATGAGGGCTTTCGTCGGGATGCATCCGATGTTGAGACAGACGCCCCCGAGCTTGTCTTTCTCGATGATTGCGGTTTTCAGGCCGAGCTGCGTCGCCCGGATCGCCGTTTCGTAACCGCCCGGCCCCGAGCCGAGGACGATTACATCGTATGTCGTATTGGCCATGTCGAATGGGTTATGGTCGTGGTTGGCGTAAGATACGCGCCCGGAACGCACCGCCGGGCGGCCGAATGTTGATTTCCTTCAACGGTTTCGGAAGGGGTATAGTATACGGCCCCGGGGGACGAAAAACGACCGGCGGTGTCAGGATAGCTGCTCACGGACGCGCTCCAGGAGGTGTTTCGTAGCCAAGATGCCGTCGTGCTCGCTGAGGGTTTTGCCCTCGTACTCGATGCCGACGTAGCCGTGGTAGCCGTGGTCCAGCACGATGCGCATGAGGCGGGGGTAATCCAGCGTGGCCTCGTTGCCCTGCGCGTCGAAGTCGTGGCTCTTGGCGCTGACGCCTTTCGCGAACGGCATCATGAGGTCCACCCCTTTGTAGTTGTCGTACTGCTCCGTGGGGCTGATGCGGAAGTTGCCGAAATCCGGGAGGGTGCCGCAACGCGGGTGGTCTACGCGGCGGATGACCTCAGCCAGCCACTCGGCGTTGCTGGAGAGGCCGCCGTGGTTTTCGACGATGACGTTCAGGCCGTGGTCCGCTCCGTACTCGGTGAGGCGGCGCAGGCCGTCGGCGGCCAGCCCGATCTGGTCGTCGTAGCTGCCGTCGCTGGCGGCGTTCACCCGGATGGAGTGGCAGCCGAGAAATTCGGCGGCTTCGACCCACTTGTAATGGTTCTGGACGGCCTGGATGCGTTTCGCGGCGTCGGGGTCGCCGAGGCGGCCTTCCCGGTCGCACATGATGAGCAGGCTCCGGACGCCGTGGTCGTCGGCCCGCTGCTTCATCCGGCCGAGGTACGCCCGGTCGGCGGCCTTATCCATAAAGAACTGGTTGACGTACTCCACGGCCTCGATGCCGAACTGCTCCCGGGCCGTTCGGGCAAAATCCAGGTTGTCCAGTTTGCCGCCGAACAGGCTTTTGTTGAGCGACCACTGGGCCAGAGAAATCCGGTAGAGGGGATCCGCCGGGTTCTTGCGGCCGGCGGCGCAACCGGCGGTGAGGCCCAGCCCGGCGGCGAGTCCGGCGTGTTTCAGGAAGTCACGGCGATTGATGAAGGAAGCCATGTCGGTAAGGAGGGTGCGTGAGGGAAAAGAGGCAGCCGGGGTTTTAAAACGGCGGCGGCGCTGCCGATACTCCGGTCGGTAAAATAACGCACCGAAACCTATTATACGCTATGGCTATTCCCTGGAACCCCGAAACCATGTCCACCGGCGACGCCGTGATCGACGCCCAGCACCGAAAGCTCATCGACGGCCTGAACCGCCTGCTCGATGCGATGAAGGAGGGGAAGGGCAAAGCGGAGATCGAGGGGTTGCTGGAATTCCTCGGGGGATACGCCGCCACGCATTTCAAGCACGAGGAAGGGTGTATGGCCCGGCGGAACTGCCCCGTGGCGGATGCCAACAAGAAAGCCCACGCCGGCTTTATCGATACGTTCTCGGGCCTCAGCGAGCGCATCAGCAAGGAAGGGCCTTCGCTCTCGCTGGTCGTGGAGGTGCAGAACAAGCTCGGGGAGTGGGTGCGCAACCACATCATCCGGATCGACACACACCTGCGCCACTGCGACAACACGCGCTGAGGCGGGCGGCGTTACTCGAATATTTCCTGCGCCCTTCGGCGGATCTCCTCGGATGTTTGGCCGCCGTTGGCGGGGCGCATGGCCTGGTAGAACGTTTCGTCGTAGGTGCGCGTTTTGATGACCACCGGCATCGGGACGGCGTGCCCGAGCACGAGAGCCTGCTGCTTGGAATCCAGCGAGGCGAGCACCTGCCGCAGGGCGGAGGCATCGTGCGTGCCCACGAGCGCCGCGGCGATATCCTTGTCGTCGTTGAGCTGCGCCACCATGCGGGTGCCGATCTGGGATAGCACTTCCTCGTCGATGGCGCTCGGGCGCTGATCCACCACGAGCAGCGAGACGAAATATTTGCGCATCTCCCGGGCGATTTTGCCGAAGGGGGTTTCGTGGGCCACGCCGGGGCTGAGGAATTTGTGCGCCTCCTCGATGGTGATGATGAGGGGCTGCGGCTTCTCGTTC
>CBDUBS010000318.1:0-3362 GCA_965365445.1 uncultured bacterium
CATTCAGCCATGGCAGTCTTGCCTGGATTCCACGCGTCACCGGCTCGCCCAGCGACAGACTATCCAGGTTGAACGCCGACCGGATGCCCGTCTCGACGTGAATCTCCTGCAGGATAGGCGTCTGCTCGACGCTCAGGTCGATGAACTCCTCCGCATCCTGCGGCGCCGATATCCCGGCCGTCGCCGTCGTGTCGATCTGCGCTTTCAGAACTTCCAGCAACTCGTCGTTGGTCATCATACATCACCTCGTTGATTGAGAATCCCCTGCCGCTCCCCGGCTGTGTCCGCAAGGCTCCTGTAGCCTTCCCGGGAAGGGCTGTCGGGGGCGTTAAAGAATGGATAATCCGCGGTAGCCTTTGCCCCTCGGGGCGGCGTCCTCTCCGCCCATCACCGATTGCCTTCCGGCGGTGCGCCGCTCCGCCCGCCCAGCTTCTTCCCGCACGAGGGGTTCCGCCCGGGCAAACCCGGCCAGCGAAAAAGCCCGGAGGTCCCCCTGCTCGATGCGCCCCCACGTTGCTTCGTCCGTCACCTTGATCCCCACGGCCCACGCCCCCTCCGGCTCCCCCGCGAAAAGCGGGTCGCCCCTGCGCACCAGCCAGCTCTCGGCTACGTATCCCCGCCCGAGCAGGCCGTCATGGTCGGCGTCCACGTGGCTCGTGCGTTGGGCCTTCAGGAAGTCGTAGGCCGCCCGCTCGATCTCTCCGACGCTCATCGTATCTCCTTCCGTGTCGATCTCGTCGGGAGCGTACACGACGCCGTACACCACTTTCCGCATCGGGTCGGTCTTCACCACCCGCACCGGGCGCTCGATCACCTCCTTCCCGGCTTCGCGCACCACGAACTGCCTGCGGTTTGCTCCTCGCCGCACCAACGAGATGGCATGCACCACCAGATCGCGCAGCCTGCGCCGCCCGCTGTGTTCTTCGCTGTTCATACCGTTCGCCTTGCAATGGTTGGGTTTCCGTTACAGAGGCCAACGTACGCCGCCCCCTACCGCTCGCGAAAGGTGATTTACATAACCTGCACCTGTATCCGGGCAGACAGAGATCGGGTGGAAAAAATGAACGAATGATGAATCTGTATCGACTTCGTTAAAATCCCTCGCGAACCGGGCCGCCCGCCCCGTGTATACCCCCCTGTGATGAGGGATGAAAAGGGCTGTGCAAGAAAAAGGGCGGTTCCCGTAAGGGCCGCCCTTTTTCATAGGTAGAAATGATCGCCGCTCGATAACGGCTGCCCACCCGCTGCTTTTGCGGCCTTGCCTGAAACGCGCCGGTTGGCGCCGTCGCTCCCCACCTCTGCTACCGCATCACCCCCGTAGCCCAGAGAACTCCGCCCCGGTTAACGAAATATCAAGGCCGTCTCACGCCGTTCAGTTAAGTACTGGAAACACGGGTAAGGAACGAAAAAGACACCCCCCTCCCTTGAGAGAAAGGATGTGCGACCGTGAGGAAAAACACCCCACCCTGGTTCGCGGGGAATCCCGCCATGCGGGGCAGTATGTATGTAGCGCTTGTAATGTTGATGAGCCAAAATCCATCCCTGGAGGGACGCAGCCTACCTCCTCCGACAGGAGAAGGGGGCCGGAGGGTGTTTTTTCCAGAGGGCGAGGAGGGTGTCTTATTACCCCGCCTCAGGTCCGAGGCAGGCTCGAGCCCCATGATAACCTCGTCATTCCGGCCCCCGCTGGGCGGAATAGGCCCCGGGCCGGAATCTGATCAGGTGAAATGCCTTATCTGCAAGCTTCCCGAGCGCGTACGGTACGACGTTAAAAGGAACCACTTCGCCGGGCCGAAGCCGTATAACGGCAAATCCCTGCCGGGGCAGCGGAGTGCAGGATAGGTGCAGGGTATCACCCTGCCGGCACGAAGCCTTCTCAAGCCGCCATAAACTCCCGCACCCGCCCGGCTACGCAGCGGGCGAAGTCCGTGGTGCCGGCCGTACCGCCCAGGTCCGGCGTGAGGCACTTGTCCTCCACAAACGTGGCGTACAGGGCCTTTTCGACCGCCGCGGCGGCGCGTGGCTCGCCCAGATACCGGAGCATCATCTCGGCCGTCTGGATGAGCGCCGTCGGGTTGGCCCGGTTCTTCCCCGCGATATCCGGTGCGGAGCCGTGGACCGCCTCGAACACGGCGCAGTCATCCCCGATGTTCGCCCCGGAAACCACCCCCAGGCCGCCGACGAGCCCGGCGCACAGATCGGACAGGATATCTCCGAACAGGTTGGTCGTCGCGATGCAATCGAACTGCTGTGGGCGCACCACCAGCTGCATACACAGGTTGTCGATAATGCGGTCGTTGAACTCGATCTCGGGGTAGGAGGGAGCCATCGTTTGCCCGATTTCGAGGAACATCCCGGACGATACCTTCAGAATGTTGGCCTTGTGCGCAATGGTCACCTTCTTACGGCCGTGCCGCCGGGCGTACTCGAAACAGAACCGGATGATGCGCTCGGAGCCTTTCCGCGTGTTGCGGGCGATGGAGTCGGCTATGCCGAGGCGTTCGTCGTAGTACTCGATCCCCGAGTACAGTCCCTCCGTGTTCTCCCGGAAAATGATGAGGTCCACATCCGGGAAGGGCGTCGGGATGCCGGGTATCGACCGGCACGGACGCATCGCGGCGTACAGGTCCAGCTTCTGCCGGAGTTGCACGTTCACACTCTTGAACCCCTTGCCTACCGGCGTAGTGATCGGACCCTTCAGCGCCACGCCGGCCCGGCGGACCCCCTCCAGCACCTCATCCGGCAGGGGCGTGCCGAAGGCCTCCACGGCGGCGGCGCCGACCGTGGGGTACCGGTCCCACTCTATTTCGACGCCGGTGGCGTCCAGCACTTCGAGCGTGGCTTCGACCACCTCGGGTCCAATTCCGTCTCCGGGAAGCAGGGCAACCTGATAAGGCATGGGGGTGCGGGTTGTTGGTGAGAAAAGAAATCCGGACAATTCACTCCGTGGAGGTCGTTCTCGTTCCGCCCGCCCGGGAAGCATCCTGTAAAGGACTGTTCAGCAGGGGCCGTCTCCACGCGAATTTAACACCCTTCCCCGCTGCCGAAAGACGGCGGTAAAGGGTGAGCACAATATTTCTCCCCTCCTTTTCAAAAGCCTGTCCGGCCTCCGCCCGGTCGTCGGGCGGAATGCGGGAAGGGGCCGGGGGTGGTTGCTCTTTCATCGGTTCGGCTGGCCTGGAGCCAACACCTACTCCTACCGGTATTTCCCTTTCAAAAAGGGAGAGCCGACTGGTCTGGATGCCCGCCCATCCTGTCATGCCCGCGCAGCCTGTCCCCGCGCAGGCGGGTAGCGGGATTCCAGTCGCCGCCCTCGCAAGTACAGGCCGGACGAAATGTCGGGAACGGGCGCGCCGCAGGGC
>CBDUBS010000319.1:0-3343 GCA_965365445.1 uncultured bacterium
CATAACCATGCTCTTGCTGCTTAACTCACTGTCCATGGAACCGGGTCAAGTCCAGTCAACGGTTCTTAACAAAGCAGGTCATCCCTAAACCAATTCGTCATCCCGGGCCCCGCAAAGCGGGACAGGCTTGACCCGGGATCTGTTCAGGTATGCAGCACCCTCGTGCGGTTCCTCACGAAAAAACGTCATCCCGCATATAACACGTCATCCCGCATATAACACGTCATCCCGCATATAACACGTCATCCCGCATATAACACGTCATCCCGCACTCGATGCGGGATCTCATAAGGGTTTCATCCATCCCTTCTTAGATCCCGGCTGCCGCCGTTCCACCGCGAGGCGGTGGGAATAGACGGCGGAGGGGCCGGGATGACGGAGTGAGGGCGGGGCGCCTGCCGGAGGGGTGTTCACGCGCCCGGTTCTTTCCGCTCCGCGGGCAGTTCGGGGAAGCCCGGGTTGCCGTCGCCGCCGGAGGGTTGCGCCCGGCGCTCCGGGTCGAGATCCATCGGGGCGGGTTCATCCGCCGGGGGGGGTTCTTCCGGCGCGTCCTCATCCGGCCCGTCGTCCACGTCGTTCCGGCCCCTGTACACGGCCACGCTTTGCTCGGGTATGCCGACGATGCCCTGCGTATCCATGTCGTGGAGCACTTCGGGGGATGGGCCCGGTACGGGCGGCTCCGGAAGCGCCCGCTCGGCCCGCTCCTTCGTCTGCCCGGGGTATTTGACCCGCACGTGGTAGATGCCCAGCAGCATCGAGAGGAACGTCTCCTTGATCTGGTTGAGGTCGCTGAACGTGAGGTCGGTCATATCCAGCTGGCTGTCCTCGATGCGGGCCTTGAAAATCATGTCGATCAAGGTTTCGAGCCGCTTGTGCGTGGGGTCGGCCAGGCTGCGGCTGGCGGCCTCCACGGAGTCGGCCAGCATGAGGATGCCCGCTTCCTTCGAGGACGGTCGGGGGCCGGGGTACCGGAACTCCGACTCGAGCACGGGCGAGTCGGATGCGCCCCGTTGTTCCTCGGCCTTGCGGTAGAAGTATTCGATGCGGGTGGTGCCGTGGTGCATGGGGATGAAGCGCAGCACCCGGTCCGGCAGGTTGTACTGCCTGCCCAGCTCGAGCCCTTCCTTGACGTGGCTCGCGATGATGAGGGCGCTCATACGGGGTTTGAGCGCGTCATGCGGGTTGGCGCCCGGGCGCTGGTTCTCCACGAAGTATTCCGGCTTGAGCATTTTGCCGATATCGTGGTACAGGGCGCCCACGCGGGTCAGGAGGGCGTTGGCCCCGATGGAATCGGCGGCGGCTTCCGCCAGGTTGGCTACCTGGAGCGAGTGGTTGAACGTGCCCGGAGCGCGCAGGCCCAGCTCCTTGAGCAGCGGCCGGTTGGTGTCCGAGAGTTCGAGCAGCGTCAGATCGGTGGTTACGTCGAAGGCGCGCTCGAACACCCATAGCAGCGGGTACGCCATGATAAGCAGGATCGAGTTGATGCCGACCAGCAGCAGCTCCGATGTAAACCGCTCCCAGGGGGTGCCGTAAATGAGCCACGCCCCGAACAGCGCGGTAACGTAGGCCAGGAACACCAGCCCGGCGCTCAGGAAGAACTGGCCCCGGTTCTTTATGTCCCGCACGCTGAACACGCCCAGGGTTCCGGCAAATACGGTGACGAACGTGTACTCGAAATCGAGGTTGAGCAGCAGGCCCCCGATGAGGGCCAGCGCCAGCGTGCCGAGGATGCCCACGCGCGAATCGAAGATGACCGTGAGCAGCACCGATGCGATGGCTACGGGCACCGCCAGCATGGCGGGGGTCGGCAGGCGGAGGGCTATCGCAAACAACCCGATGATGCCGGCAAACAGCAGCGCCACGAGCAGAATGCGCCGGTTGTCCTCGAACACGTGCCGCCGCAGCAGGTAGAGGTACAGGAAAAACAGGAGGTAGGTGCAAAATACCAGGATGACCTGCCCGATGAGCACCTTCCAGACGATCAGCGCGCCCCCCTGAATGGATTCCGCCTTTTGCAGGGAGAGGATTTTGCGCTGGATTTCCGGGGTGATGATCTCGTTCTTGCGGGCGATGACCTCGCCTTTCTGCACGATGCCCTGCGTGGGGGATATGCGTTCGGTTTCGCGCTCCCATGCCTCCAGCGTTTCCGTCCGGAGGTAGTCGAGCGAAGGGCTGAAGATGGCCCGGAAGAAGGCATAGGCGAGGTCGCCTTCGTCGTTTCCCAGGGTGCGTACGAAATGGCGGTGCGCGGCGTCGTAGGCTTCATCCAGCCCGTAAAGCGCCGTTTTTTCCTGCAACCGCCCGGCGGTGTCGGCCCGGGCGACGTCCTTCACCCGGTCGATCCGTTCGGCTTCGTTGCGCACGATCACCCGGTCGGCGTACACGCTATCCAGCGGTACGTCCATCACGCCGAGACTGACGAGCTGGGCGCTGAACTCCCACGCGCTGTTGAGCAACCGCTCGTCCAGGCGCGGCCCTTCTTCGATCTCGAGCGGGTTGGCCGACAGCTCCGGAAGCCGGGCCATGTAATCCTCCAGCAGCTCCTGCCAGGCGCTCTGCACGAGTTTCAGGCGGGCGCTGCGCCGGATTTCCTGGAACCGGAGCGAGTCGCGGAGCGCTTCGTTCTCGCGCCCGCGCCCGAGCAGGCGCCGGTAGGAAGCGTACGTCTCGAAAATCCGGTCGAGCTGCCTCCGCACGGTATCGCGGTTGGCCTCGATGCGGGCCAGCGCCCCCGGCGACTCCCGGAACAGGGGCGGGGTGCGGTACCGGACCTGCTCCCGCTCGTCGCGCAGCCGCTCGGGATCCTTGTAAATGGTAAAATCGAACGGGGCGATCAGCGTTTCGTGCTGCCAGGGCTCGCCCACCTGAACGATGTTCCGGAGCAGGTCGCCGTGGGGAAACGCGATGAGGGTGATGATGCCGAGCCCCAGAAAAATGGCGATTTTCACCGCCGCATTTTTCTTCCGGGCCGGCTTGTCGCTCGGCCTTCCCTTTTCCAGATTTTGACCGACCGGGCGGGGCGCCTTCGGCCCGAGCCCCAATCTTGCGAGTAAACCCATTGTGCCGTGCTGTTTACGCGGCTCTCCGAAACCGACTGGTATAACGCCCTTTACCGCCGAACCCTGTCCGCACCGTCCTTCCTCCCTTTTTTGTCATCCCTCAACAAAACCACGTCATCCCGGCCCCTCCGCCGTCTACCGACAGCGGCAGCCGGGATCTCAGAAGGTACGTATGAAACCCTTGCAAGGTCGTAATGAAGCCCTGAACAGATCCCGGATCTAGTCCGGGATGACGTTTTATGTTTAGGTATCAAAGGGGATGCTGCATACCTGAACAGATCCCG
>CBDUBS010000320.1:0-3334 GCA_965365445.1 uncultured bacterium
GCCTACGAGCTCGTTCGCCACGTACCGTCCCGTGGAATCCATCTCCACCTGCTGCCGCCAGTACGGTCCGATTTTGGCAGCCAGGGGCCTTCGCCTCCGTTCGAGCACCTGAGCCGTCCATCGGTCGCTTTTGAACGGCGTCAGGTACCGCATTGCAAGGTTGGAATCGGCTACGCTCGAATCGACGGCGGCGGAATCAACCGGGACGATCCGCTTCAGCGTGGTATCCGTATCCGCCCGGGCGACGAAAAAGGCTCGCTCCCAACGGGCGTCGAACGGGCGTACGGGCGCCGCCTGGCTCAACAGAACCACCAGGGCCATCGTAGCTCCGCCGACAACCCCGAACAGCAGCCGCATCGGGTGTGCCGTGTTAAGCCACGCTTTGCCTGTCGAAACGGCGAAGTAGGGACGTGAGCGCACGAATCCTGGTACTGAATTAAATCGGATCACAAGGAAAGCGGCGCGAGCCGTCCGTTTCCCTTATGTTCGTATGGCGTGAACGCAGAGTCCTATCCGATACAAGCCTGTTCTACCATTCGGTAGGAGGGCGAGCGAAACGGATAGCGGATTCGTAGCAAGATGGGCCGATAGACGATCTGCTTTTTGGTTTTTCGGCGCCGGGCGTTCCGTGGAGAGAACGCTCCGGCAAACGGTCGTGCTTCGCGAGGAAGCTAACGAACAGGGCGAAAAGCTTCAAGAGCAAACAATGCGCCCCTTTACGGATTGCCGGAGCCCGGCCTTCCTTCGCGTTTACAGGCCATGTTACAAGAATGTCGTTTTTTTGTTCGGTGTTTGACAGGAATTTCGTCCGAACGTTTACTTGTAGATAAACCCCTGAAAATGAAAACAAACGGTCGCGTTGTAGCCCTGACCGGGGCCGATGGACGGTTGGGCCGCCTGCTGGCGCAGGCCCTTGCCGCCTCTGGCGACACGGTCGCCGCCGTCGTCCGCCCGCCCGCTACCGGGCGGAAAGACCTTCCCGCATCCTCCCCCTCCGATTTCTTCACCGCCGATTTGGCCGACGAAAACGAGGTGGAGCGGTGCTTCCGTAACATCCTCAGCCGGCATGGGCGGATCGACGCATTGATTCACGCCGCGGGCTCCTGGGATTCTCAACCCCTGCTGCAAACCGGCCTCCGGGACTGGCGCCGCCTGCTCGATTCCAACCTTACTTCGGCCTTCCTGTGCGTCAGGGAAACGGTGCGGGCCATGCAGGGCACAGGCGGGCGGATCATCCTGTTCAGCTCCGCGCAGGGGGCCGATCAGGGGAGGGCGATGCAGGCGCCTTACGGCGCGGCCAAAGCCGGTATCATACGCCTTGCGGAGTCGGTAACGGCCGAATTTGGAGCCTCCGGGATACGATGCTGGGTCGTCGCACCCTCAACCATTCTCTATGGAGCGGAGGCATCCGAAGCGGTATCCGCCGCCTCCGTCGTGGCGTTGTGCAGCCGCCTGCTCACCCAATCCGAGGAGCCGCCGAACGGGTCCGTCATCCGCCTCTACCGGGACCCCTGATGCTCTGCACCGGGGGCTTCAGATCGAAAGCCGCCCTTCGAGCGCCCGCGATAAGGTGGCCTCATCGGCGTACTCCAGGTCGCCTCCGATGGGCAGCCCGCGGGCGATGCGGGTTACCCGCACGCCGAAGGGTTTGACGAGTTGCGAGAGATAATACGCCGTCGTATCGCCCTCCACGTTGGGATTCATGGCCAGGATGATTTCCTGCACCGGCGTGGTTTCTCCATCAGGTTCCGCCGACTCATCGGAGCGTTCCCCGCCGGTCGATGATCGGGTGATGCGCTGCACCAGCTCCCGGATGCGCAAGTCATCGGGCCCGATTCCGTCCAGAGGAGAAATAACCCCCCCCAGAACGTGGTATAGCCCGTGAAACTCGTTCGTGCGCTCCAGCGCCATTACATCGTTGGGCTCCTCCACGACGCAGATCAGGCTATGGTTGCGCTTCGCCGACCGGCAGATGGGGCAGGGGTCCAGATCGGTTACGTTGAAGCAAATGCTGCAATACTTCACCCGGTCTTTCACCGCTACGAGTGCTTTGGCGATCTCGACCACCTCTTCACGGGGCATTTTCAGGATGTACGCCGTCAATCGCTGCGCCGTCTTGCGCCCGATGGTGGGCAGCCGGGTAAGCTGCTCGACCAGTGCTTCGACGGATTCCGAGGTAAACTGCATTACGGTTCGTGGGGGCCTGTTCCTGGTACGAGTCAGCCAAGCTACGCATCACCCGAGACACCCCTGTGTCTCACGCTCTACATGCCGAACTGGCTCAGGTCCAGTCCGGGAGGGAGCATCGTTCCGGCTGCGTTGGACATTTCCTCTTTTGCCAGTTCCGAAGCCGCTTCGAGTGCTTTGTTGACGCCGGCGATGATCAAGTCCTCCAGCAACTCGATATCCTCAGGGTCTACGGCGTCGGGCTCGATGGATATGGCCGTGATGCGCTGCGCTCCGCTGGCGGTAACCTTAACCATGCCTCCGCCGGCTTCCGCACTGACTGTCTTGGCGGCCAGCGCTTCCTGAGCTTCGGCTACCTTTCGTTGCATTTCGTTTATTTTGCCGAACATATCGGCCATATTGAGTCCGTTTGCCATAGTCGCCTCGCAATCTGCCAGCGTGTAAGGGAATCGGTTTACCAGACGAGTTCGCCACCGAAATGGTCGAAGATGGCCCGGATTACCGGGTTATCCTTCCTCCGGGCTTGCATGTACTCGAACGGGTCCTCTTTGACGATAGTTTCCACCCCGGCCGCCGGCCGGTCAGGGATTTCATGGATTTCGAAATTGATCCGTTTCACGACGCTCTTCAAATCCGCCGTCAGGCGCTCCAGCAGGAAGGCGCCCTGGTTTTCGAGCAAACGGTAGTGGAACGCGTCGGGTACACCCACGACGAGCGTTTCCCCATCGAAACCCGTGGGCGTGGTGTGTTGCAACATCGCCCCGACGTGAATCCGCTCGGCCGCGATGCTTTTTACGAACACCGGCCAATCCAGAGGCAGACTGTCCAGCGACGAGGTCGTCCGGCCTATCGGCGGTTCCGCCACGAGCGTATCGGTTTCGTACTCGGCCGCCCGGCTTACCGGTTTTCCGCCGGCATCCGGTCCAGGGAGGTCCGGGCGGCGTTTGAGCGCCGGAACTCCGAACGGATTCGGCGCACCCTGCGCCTCCCCCGGTTCGGCCGGCGCGGTGCGCGGAGCCGCCAGGGGTGCAGGTCCCGGCGGGTCGTGTTCCTCTTGCTCTGAAGCCGTAGAAAAAGTCGGCACCGGTTTGTCCGCCGGCGGAGATACTTCCTTCCGACACGATCTTGCAGATACCAATGTCACCAG
>CBDUBS010000321.1:0-3330 GCA_965365445.1 uncultured bacterium
GTAACCGCCGTGCTGCTCGGCCGGACGGACTCCACCGTCATCCATGCGGGCATTACGGGGGCCCGGGGAGAGTTTATGCTTCGCGCCCCGCAGATGGCTACCTACCGGCTGCGGCTCTCCTCGGTGGGCTTCGAGACCCTCGTTCGGGAGGTCGTCGTGGATAGTGTACTCAACCGCCTCGGCCCTGTCGCCCTGAAACAGGCCGTGCTTAAGATGGGCGAGGTCGTCGTGGAGGACGTACAGGAGCGATTCCGAATAAAGGGCGATACGACGGTGTTCAACGCCGATGCCTACAAGGTGAATCCGGAAGCCTCCGCCGAAGACCTCGTCACCAAGCTTCCGGGCGTCGTGTTGCAGGACGGGCAGGTGCAGGTGCAGGGGGAGCAGGTACAGCGCGTCACGGTGGATGGGCGCGAGTTTTTCGGCAACGATCCGACGGTGGCGCTCAAGAACCTCCCCGCCGAGGTCGTCCAGAGCGTCGAGATTTTCGACCGGCAGAGCGACCAGGCTCAGTTTACCGGCTTCAACGACGGAAACACGCAGAAGACGATCAACATCATCACCCGGACGGGGATGAGCAACGGCCAGTTCGGAAAGGTGTACGGCGGATACGGCGAAAACACACGGTACATCACCGGCGGCAACGCCAACATTTTCGACGGCGACCGCCGCATCTCGATCATCGGCCTCTCGAACAACATCAACCAGCAGAACTTCGCCTTCGAGGATCTGCTCGGCCTGACGGGCGGCAGCGGCTTCCGCGGCGGACCGCCCCGGGGCGGAATGCGGAGCGGCTCCCCCCCGGGACGCCCGAGCGGTGGAAGCGGCTATCGGGGGCCGCGAGGCGGGGGCAGCTTCGACCCGCGCAACTTCCTCGTCGGGCAGCAGGGCGGTCTGAACAATACGACCTCCATCGGGCTCAACTACAGCGAAGACCTCGGCTCGAAAACCAAGCTCAGCGGCAGCTACTTCTTCAACCGCATCGGCAACGACAACGATGCCTTCCTGGATCGGCAGTTCTTCCTTCCCGGAGAGTCGTACCAGTTGTATAACGAAACCACACGCTCCAGCAGCACTAACTACAACCACCGCATCAACGCGCGGATCGAGCATACCATCGACGCCAACAACTCCCTGCTTATTCGCCCGAGCCTGAGCTTCCAGGATAATATGTCCCGGAGTTTCCAGAACGGATTGAACACGCTCGAAGCGGGCTCTCTGCTCAACCAGTCCCTGACAAATTACGTAACCGATAACTTCGGGTATAATTCCTCCACCGATATCCTGTACAGGCACCGTTTCCCGAAAGCCGGACGGACGATCTCGGCCAACCTCAGCATCGGCTTGAACGACCGGTGGGGCGATACGGATCAGCTTTCCCGGATCGAGTACTTCGAGGCCGACGCCTCGGCCGACTCGACCTACGACCAGCAGGTAGACAGCGAAACCGCCGGAAGATCGGTCGGACTGGAAATCGACTATACGGAGCCTGTCGGCAAGAACGGCCAGATCCGGTTGAGCTACGAGCCTTCTTACGGGAAGAACGTTTCCGACCGCTCGGCTTACGCGCTCGACCTGAAAACGGGCCTGTACACCATTCTCGATCCGACGTTCTCCAGCCTGTTCGACAACCAGGTCGTTTCCCAGCGGGGCGGCGTTTCGTACCAGAAACGCATCGAGGACAAGTTCGAGTTCCAGATCGGCGTCGAGGCGCAAAGCGAGCGCCTGCTCGGGGATCAGACGTACCCTGTGACGTTCGACCTCGACCGGTCGTTTTTTAGCATCCTGCCGGAGATGGAGCTGGAGCTCGAGTTCGGGCAGGCGCTGGATCTGGACCTGGAGTACCGCACCGATACGAATACGCCGTCGGTCAGCCAGCTTCAGGACGTCATCAACAACACCAATCCGCTGTTCCTCTCCGGCGGCAATCCGAACCTCGAGCCGAGCTATTCGCACTCGGTAAACCTGCGTGCTCGCCGGGGCGACTGGCGCGCCGGACGGGTGATTTTCGGGTTCATGAACGTCAACTACCAGTTGAACCCGATAGGGACGGCTTCGCTGCTGGCCGTGCAGGATACGGTGCTGGCTCGCGGGGTAGTGCTGCAACAGGGAGCGCAGTTCTCCTATCCGGTGAATCTGACCGATCCGAGCATCAGCGCGCGGTCGTTTTTCGGTCTCGGTACGCCCCTCGGATTGCTCAAGAGCAACCTGAATTTCCGGGGCGGCGCCTCCTACTCACATACCCCGGGCCTCATCAACGGACAGGTCAACATGGCGACCCAGTACGGGATGAACGGCGGAATCACCCTCGCCAGCAACGTCAGCGAGCGGCTGGACTTTACCCTCTCCTACGGGGGCAGCTACACCATCGCATCCAACTCGTTCTACGAGCAGCTCGACGAGAACTTCTACCGGCACGATGCCGGGGTGCGGTTCACCTGGCTGCCCATCGGCGGGCTCGTCCTCGAAAGCAGCCTTACCTATAACGACTACGTAGGGTTGAACGAGGAGTTGTACCCCACGACGTTCATCATGAACGCCGGGCTCGGGTATAAATTCCTCCAGCAGGACGCGGCCGAGCTCAAGCTCGTTGTGGGCGACATCTTCAATCAGGAGACGGGCATCAACCGGAACATCACCGAGATGTACATCGAGGACAGCCGCTCGCAGGTGCTCGGGCGGTACGTGCTGCTGAACCTGAGCTACAAGTTCCGCAACTTCCGGCTGTAATCGCCTTCCTTGACCTTTCTCCACAGGCCCCGGATGGACCAACCATCCGGGGCCTGTTCGTTTCGCCTTGTACGAATGCCCCGATTTGCGGAACTTGGTTCGGCAAGGATGCGCCGGAGAGTGACGACCACGTCATAAGGACGAATAACCTCGACATACGCACATGACGGCTCGGACCATGAAAATCGGACTCTTATTGCCGGCGTTCACCCTGATGTCGGCCGCAGCCGTCGGGCAGGACTGGCGCCCGCTTTTCGACGGCCGCACCCTCGACGGGTGGGAAGGGGATGCCGCCCTGTTCCGCGTGCATGACGGGGCAATCGTCGGGGGGTCGCTTGTCCGAAGCCTGGAGCATAACGCCTTTCTCTGCTCCGCCGAGTCCTTCGGGGACTTCGTGCTTCGCCTTCAGATTCGTCTCGCCGGGGAAGACCCGAACGCGGGTATCCAGTTCCGATCCGAGCGGCTGCCCGGTTCCACCGAGGTGGTCGGCTACCAGGCCGATGCCGGACAGACGTACTGGGGCGCCCTGTACGACGAAAGCCGGCGGCGGCGCATCCTGGCCGCCCCGCCGGGCGTCTTCCCGGATTCGGACATGGCCTG
>CBDUBS010000322.1:0-3288 GCA_965365445.1 uncultured bacterium
AAGCCTACCGGCGAGCCGGGCGTGAAGAAGAAGGCGTCCCCGGCTTCAGCGGCGTACCGTTCGGTCCGGCCGTCCGGAGCGCCGGCGGCCATCCGGCCGCGCCCCTGGAGCAACAGGTAAATCTCCTCGGCCTTCTTGTGGTCGTGGATGCCGTTTTCGCCGCCGGGCCGGAAGGTCATCAGGTACAGGCTTTCGACCTGCTCCGAGCACGCGAGCCGGTTGCGGCCGCGTTCCGCCATGCCGAGCAGCAGCTGGAACCCGACGGTAGGCCCGTGGCTCCCGATTTCCACCGGGGCTACGTCGGCGGCGTTGGCAATCCGCACGGCGGCCTCCCCGGAGGTCGGGCCCGGGGGCAGCTGAAAGCCCATCACCACCACGTCGAGCGGCCCTTCCCGCGGGTTTTCGAGGCGGTGAGCCAGGCCGGCGGGCAGGTAGAACACATCCTCCTCCCGGATGGGCAGCGTATGGTCCCCGTAGGCGAGCAGGCCCGTACCTTTCAGCACGTAGTACACCGTCTCGGCGTCGTCGAACCGCACCGTGCGGCTTCCGCCCCCCGCATCGACGGAAAGCACCCCGTAGCGGGCTACCCCCTTCGGAACATCCGGGCGGGATGCCCCGGCGCCGAACAGCGGTACGTAACGGGCCTTCTCGGTGGCGAACGGAGCGGCGGTATCCGGCCGGGCCGACTCCACCGATCGCCGTAGGTGCAGCGGGGCTTGCGCCGAAGCCGAAAGGGTAAGCAGACAGGCGATGAAGGACATCGCCGGAAAGGTGGTTCTCGGATGCAAAGTCGTTCTCCGGAATCGGGTGGTCTCTCTGTAGCTCAATCCATCAGACGCACGTTGTACTGGCGCGGCCCGGCTTTATATCCTCCGAAGGCTTCCGGATCGAGCGGGGCCGGACTGTAGATCCACACCTGGCGGTCCCACGGGTTGTACACGATCACCTCCTCCCGGTCGTCTCCATAGACGTTCGCCGGGACGGCGTGGTACCAGCCCATCGTTTTCTCTCCGAGCGGCGGAGGTAAACCGGGCAGCGCCGCAAAGCGTTCGCCGTCGGCCTTCCACAACATGCCGCCGTTGTAGAGCAGCGCCGGTTTATCCGGGCCGTGCCAGTACACGGCCTCCATCCCGGTTTCGTTGGGGGAGGAGTTCAGGAGGAACCGGTGGAGGAGGCGCCCCTCGGTGGAAACCACCACGACATTCGGGTGGTGCCCCTGATGCCGGATGACCATCTCCGGGCCGGGGGAGTGGGGCAGGAAGTCCGCCACGCGCACCTCCTGCCCGTGCGGAACCACTTCTTCCCCGAGGTTCAGGATGGTGTTGCCGGCGCGGTCGAGGACGCGGCCGCCGCCGCTGCCGACGGCCCTCGTCGTCCCGCCGTCCCATTCGGTAATGACGACCGAATCCATATTCGGGGCTAGTTCGGCCTCCCAGAGCGGCTTTCCGTCGCCGTCGAGCAGATAGTAGCCGCCGAAGATTTCATCCCGCCCGTCGCCGTCGATGTCTCCCACGGCCGGAACGTATGCGGAATGGCGGCCGTACTTGCGCCAGCGGATCGGGTACGTCCAGCGCACATTGAGATCGGCGTCGAACGCCAGCAGGGTCGAGTCCACCTTCACGACGAAATCGCCCGGTCGTTCCGAACCTTCCAGATTGGCGATCAGAATGCGTTGGTGCACCCAGTTGGCCGGGTGGCCGCGCATGTCGATCCGGCGGAGTGCATCCGGGGCCGCCTCGCGCAGCACCTTTCCGGTGCGCCCGTCGCGGATCTGCACAACCACGTCGGCCATGCTCGTATCCGGTGCGCCCGGCCGGTTCGCGTAGGTGAAGAAGTGGATTATTTCATCCCGCCCGTCCCCGTCGAGGTCGTACAGGGCCAGCGGGCCCGGGCGGGCGGGCTGCTCGCCTCCCTCCCCGGCTTCCCAGAGCGGTCTGCCGTCGAGGTCGAACGCGGCCAGGTAGGCGGGTTTCATCGCTCCGGCCACCGTACTGGCGGCGGACTTCATTCCCCCGGCCACGGAGCGGTAAGCCACGAATTCGACGCGGCCGTCGCCGTCCAGGTCGCCCATGCGGACATCGCCCATGTAGCCTTCCGGAGACACGAGGGCGTCCGGGAGGGTAATGTGATGCACGAGCACCGGCTCGCCCGCAGGCGCTCCGTCGAGGTACCGGAGCAGCGCTTCCACGAAATAGTAATCCGCATACACGAGCGGCGCGTCCACTTCGCGCCCGTCGGGACGGTTGCCCACGGAGTGCCGTAAGATCGCCTGGCCCCCCGGCGAGGGGTACGGCCCGTTTGCCAGCCGGCGGAGCAGCCGGGCGGCCGCTTTGCGGTATCGCCCATCCGCCTCTTCATCCCGTACCCGGCTCAACCGCAACAGGCCCGAGGCAGCCAGCGCGGCGGCGGACGCGTCCTTTTCGGCGTTGCCGGACGCCCGGAAGTCCCACGCGGGCACGCCGTCCGAAGGCAGGTGCGCCATGAAATAATCCGCTACTCCTTCCGCCGCCTGCAGGTAGCTTTCGTCGCCGGTGCGCCGGTACACCAGCGGGAGGCCGTATATCGCCCAGGACAGGCCTCGCGACCAGGTAGGCGCTCCGGCGAGGCCCTGGTACGACCCCCGGCTGCGCACGGCTCCGGTCTCCGGGTGGAAGTCCACCACCTGATACACGCTGCCGTCGGGCTGGATGTGGTGGGTTAACGTCGTCCGGGCGTGCCGGACGGCCCGATCGAAGAACACCGACGAGTCGGATGCGGCCCAGAACAACAGTTCCAGGTTTGCCAGGTGGTCCACCATGACGGGGAAACGCCACCGATCCGGAGGCGTCCAGGACTGGCCGCCGCGGTCCCAGGCGAGTAACGCCTCTACGCGTTCGTCATACCGCGCGGCGAAGCGGCTTGCCGAGCGCATCAGCATGGCGCGGCATCGCGCCCGGCGCTGCGGATCGGGGTCGGACTCGTAAGCCCGCAGCAGGCACGTATAGAACCCGGAGCCCTGGGGTACGGACTTTTCGGCATCCCGCAACAGGGTGTCCGTCCAGCGGCGGGCATGGGCCAGCCACTCCTCGCCTCCGGTGTGGCGGTACATGAGCCAGAACATGGCCGGGAAGTAGCCGCTGGTCCAGCTTCCGACATGCTTCAACATCCATGATCCGTCGGGGCGGCCCTCGTGCGGGTAACCGTCGGCCGGATCGAGCGCGGCGGCGGCTTCCTGCAACCGCTGCCGGGTGAACCGGTAGGCTTCGTCGGCCCAGGCTTCGTTCGGGTCGGTTGTCGGCTGCGCGGCGG
>CBDUBS010000323.1:0-3286 GCA_965365445.1 uncultured bacterium
CGGCTACGGCCGTCTCCCGGTAGCGGCGGATTACCTCCTCCCGGCTGCCGAAAGGCGATCCGTCCTCCGCCGGCACGCCGTCATCATCCCGCGAGAGCCAGTACTCCAGCTGCTCGGCGTAGCCCAGCAGGATCCACGCCTGGCCGCGCGTCCAGGTGGTAAACGGGGAGTACCCCTGCTGGCTGCTCGGGTTGCGGTACGAGCCGTCGTTCAGGTTAAAAATGGACTCGTGGACCACCCGGCCCCGCACGTCGTAGTGGTCCCGCCCTTCCCCGAAGTATACGTTGTACCGGGCCGTCGTCTCGGCGTGGCGCAGCGACCGGTCGAGCAGGTCGTAGCGGCGGTCCCGTTCCCCCTGAAGGTCGTGCCCCAGCTGATGGGCCACGACGAGCGACCGCAACGACCGGATGGTATCGGCGAACAGGGAATGGGGGCCGTTGAAGGAATAAATGTACCCGAGGCCCTCCGGCAGCCGGGTCCACCGGGCGGCCTGCACGGCTCCGGAAGCTTTCAGGGCAAGTTCGTAGAAACGGCGTTCCCAGGCGTTTTCCTCTATCTTCCCCTCGTTCATCAGCCGCAGGAGGGCGCCGTAGGTGCTGACGTTGTTGAAGCCGTGGTCGTGGACGCCCATATGGGTGACGTGCGGCGCCATGCGCTCCACGGTGAGGGTGCGGCCGAGCTCCAGCAGTTCACGGTCGCCGGTGGCGTCGTAGGCGAGCAGGGCGCTGCCGTACTGAAAGCCCTGCGTCCACTCGGTCCACCCCCGGGAGGTGTATTTCCCCTGCACCGTGTACACGGGGGCCGCACTTCCGGGCGGAAGCGTCCGGGCGATGGACCGCACCTTCGGGGCGGCTGCCGCGAATACGGCATCGGTGGCCGGGAGCAGTCCGGCAGGGTTCAGGGGCTTGATGTCGATCATGGCATCGGGAGGTTGGAGTGGCAGAGGGCGCAAAATAGCCGTCGCCCCGGATCGAGGCAACCGGCGGTTTTACAGCCGCCGCAGGTGGAACCCGCCGTCCACGTCGATGACGGCGCCGGTGGAGAAGTTGAGGCTGCCGTCCAGGCACGCCCCGACGGCCTTTCCTACATCCTCGCCGGAGCCCCACCGCCGCTGCGGTACGAGGCCTTCCGCGATGAGCGCGTCGTATTTTTCCTTGACCCCGGAGGTCATGTCGGTTTCCATGATACCGGGCCGCAATTCGAACACCTGGATCTGTTCTTCCGCGAGGCGCGTCGCCCAGAGCTGCGCGGCCATCGCCAGCCCGGCCTTCGATACGCAGTAATCCCCCCGGTTGACCGAAGCGGTGTAGACGGAAATGGACGTGATGAAAACCACCTTGAACCCGCCCGGAAGCCGGGGCGTCGGCCGCTCGGCCAGCCAGTACCGGGCCGCCCGCTGCGTCAGGAAATACGGCCCCTGCAAGTTTACCCGCATCAGCTCCTCGAACGAATCCTCGGTGGCTTCCACGAGGTCTGCCCGCCTGCGGGGGGCCATGCCGGCGTTGTTGACAAGCCCGTCGAGGCCGCCGCGCGTGGACACCACCTCCTCGATCATCGCGTTGCGCTCCCGCCGGTCGCCGATATCGGCCTTGAACGGCACGAACTGCTGCCGGTCGTCGGTTTGTACCGCCCGGCACAACTCGGCGGTGTGCTCGGCCGCGTTCCGGTTGGCGGCGTAGTTGACGGCAACGGAGTAGCCCATCCCCGCCAGATGGACGGCGATGCCGCGGCCCAACCCGCGGCTGGCTCCGGTAACGAGAACAACAGGAATGGAACGGCTCATGGCTGGATCTTTTCGGATCGTTGTACGAACATATACCGCGAAGAAGATACGCCCCGGCCGCCGGAGGTACACCCACCGGCGGGCTTTTTCCGTAACCCGGCGTGCCGTAGTATTACGACGCCCGGCGTAGCAAACGCCGCCCGCTCCATCCGACACCCGATACACCCATGAATATCGCCATCCTGACCAACGAGTACCCCCCCTACATCTACGGCGGCGCGGGAGTCCACGTGGAATACCTCACCCGCGAGCTGGCCCATCTGGAAGGCGGGGCGCACCGGATCGAAGTGCTGAGCTTCGGCGACCAGGACGTCCGGCAGGGGAACCTCACCGTGCGGGGCATCGATCCCGATTTCGAGTTCGCCACGCAGGACCCCCGCCACCGCAAGTTCATGGCTACCCTGCTTCAGGATATCGTCATGGCCTCCAGCGTGCGCCGGGCCGACATCGCCCACTGCCATACCTGGTATTCCCACTTCGCCGGCATCCTGCTCAAGCAACTCGTCGGGGCGCGCCTCGTCCTGACGACCCACTCCCTGGAGCCGCACCGCCCCTGGAAGGTGGAACAACTGGGGTCGGCGTACCAGGCCAGCTCCTGGATCGAAAAAACGGCCTACCAGAACGCCGACGGGGTGATCGCCGTCTCGGAGTCGATGAAACAGGACGTGCACGAGCTGTACGGGGTGCCCATGGAGCGGATACGAGTCATCCCGAACGGCATCGACCCGGATGAGTACAAACCAACCCGGAACCCGAAGGTCGTGCGGTCCTACGGCATCGACCCGGATCGGCCGTATGTGCTGTTCGTAGGGCGCATCACCCGACAGAAGGGCATCATCCACCTCGTAAGTGCGGTAAAGCACCTCGCCCCCGGTACGCAGGTGGTCCTCTGCGCCGGTGCGCCCGATACGAAGGAAATCGCCGCCGAGATGACGGCTGCCGTAAACGAGGCCCGGACGCATTCGGACAGCGACCTGATCTGGGTGCAGCAGATGGTTCCCCGGCAGGACATCATCCCGATTTACTCCCACGCCTCCGTGTTCGTATGCCCCTCGGTATACGAACCCTTCGGGATCATCAACCTGGAAGCCATGAGCTGCCGCACCCCGGTGGTCGCTTCCGCCGTGGGCGGCATCCCCGAAATCGTGGTGGACGGGGAAACCGGGCTGCTCGTAGGGTTCGAGCGGAAAGGCGACATGGACTTCGAGCCCGCCGACCCGGAGGGTTTCGCCCGGAACCTGGCCGCCGCCATCGACCGGCTCATGACCCACCCGGACCTGGCCGAACGGATGGGTTCCGCCTCACGGCAGCGCGTCGAGGCGCTCTTTAGCTGGACCCGCGTGGCCGAACGCACCCTCGCGTTCTACGAGGACCTCCTGCGGACCGAATGACCTGCGTCACGCTCGAGGCGGGATCTGCTCAGGGTTGTATGAAGGCCTTACGAGATCCGGCTGCCGCCTCGCGCTGCCCGGACATGCTTGCCCGGTGCGGCAACCACCCCGC
>CBDUBS010000324.1:0-3268 GCA_965365445.1 uncultured bacterium
CTACTCCACCGCCGCTACATTCCAGGGAAACACCATCGGCCTCATCGATCAGTTCGACCAGAACCGGGGCGGTCAGATCGGGCTCAGTCTCGGATTTCCCATCTTCGACCGCCGGCTCACGCGCAACAACGTCCAGCAGGCCCGGGTCCAGTACGAAAACGCCCGCCTCGAACTCCAGGAGCTTCAGCAGAACATTGCGGTGCAGGTCCGGCAGGCTTACCTCGATTACCAGATGGCCCGCCTTCGCCTCGACGTCACCGAAAAACAACTCGAAGCCGCACGCCTCGCTCTCGATGCGGCCAACGAACGGTATCGGGTGCAGGCGGCCACCCTCATCGAAGTAACGCAGGCCAACACGGCCTACGTCCGCGCCCTCTCGGACCAGGTGCAGGCCCGCTACGATTTCGTGTTCCAGTCCCGCGTCATCGATTACTACCTCGGCGCCCTCGATCCGGCCCAACCCCTGTTCGACTGATCTTACCCTTAACGTTCTCGGCTCCACGCTACCTCATGGCAAACCTCTCGCCCGCCACGCGCCGCATTCTGTACTGGACGCTCGGTATCGTCGCCGTGCTGGCCGTCCTGGCCGTCATCGGCAAAACCACCGGACTCATCGGCGGCAAGGATAAAGGCATCGAGGTCGAGGTGGCTGCGGCGGAGAAACGCACCATCACGCAGGTCGTGACGGCCTCCGGGAAAATCCAGCCCGAGGTAGAAGTCAAAATCAGCCCCGACGTCTCCGGCGAAATCATCGAGCTTCGCGTCAACGAAGGGGATCAGGTGCGTCAGGGCGACCTGCTCGTTCGCATCCGACCCGATTTCTACCTCGCCCAGGTCGAACAGGCCGAAGCCGGCGTATCGCAGTCTCAGGCTAACCTGGCTCAGCGCAAGGCGGATATGCTCAAGGCCGAAATCGACTTCAACCGCCAGAAGGATCTGTTCAGCCGAAAGGTGGTTTCCGAAAGCGACTTCCAGGCCGTGCAGACGCAGCTGGAGGTGGCGAAAGCGGGCTTCGACGCCGCCCGCTTTGCCGTAGAGAGCGCTCAGGCGCGCCTCCGCGAAGCCCGCGAACAACTCGGCAAAACCAACATCTACGCCCCCATGACGGGCTCCGTCAGCCAGCTCAACGTCGAACTCGGCGAGCGGGTCGTCGGCACGGCCCAGTATGCCGGCACCGAAATGATGCGCGTCGCCCGCCTGGAGCAGATGGAGCTCGAAGTGGACGTCAACGAAAACGACGTCGTCAACGTGTCCGTCGGGGATACGGCTATGGTCGAGATTGACGCCTACCCCGAACGCAAATTCCGGGGGGTCGTCACCGAAATCGCCAACTCCGCCCGGATAACCGGGGCGGGGTCCCAGGAGCAGGTCACCAACTTCCCCGTCAAGGTCCGCATACTCGACGCGCACAACGTGGATGTCGGAACTCCCACCACGCTCGCCCGGCCGGAGGTGCCCTTCGTCGCCGAGGGCGCGGTGCTCCGGCCCGGCATGACCGGCACGGTCGATGTCTTTACCGAAACCGTCGATAACGTCATCGCCATCCCGATCCAGTCCGTCACGATCCGCGACTTCAACACCCTGAACGACAGGAAGAAACAGCGCCCCGCGAAGACCGAGCCGGAGGAAGAGGCCGGAGAAACCCCCGCCGCGCGGGATGAGGATCTCCGGAAAGTCGTCTTTCTCGCCGACGACGGCCGGGCCCGCATGGTCGAGGTCGAAACCGGCATCTCCGACGATACGCACGTCCAGATCCGCTCCGGCTTGCAGGGCGGAGAAACCGTGATCATCGGCCCCTATCGGGCAATCAGCCGCGAGCTGGAGCCCGATACCCTGATCGACCTGAAAAACAGGAACCTGAAACCCGACGCAGGGGCCGTCGCGTCGGCCCGGTAATCAAGCCCATGGAAATGACCCGAACCAACGACCATCACGTCATCGAACTCCGGGACGTTCGGAAGTTTTACCAGATGGGTGCGCAGGAAGTCCATGCGCTCGCCGGCGTTTCCCTGGATATCGGCCGCAACGAATACATTGCCATCATGGGACCTTCCGGCTCGGGCAAATCTACGCTGATGAACATCATCGGCTGCCTGGACACGCCCACCCGGGGGTCCTACTTCCTCAAGGGCGAGGACGTCAGCCGCATGAAGGACGACGCCCTCGCCGTCGTCCGCAACCGGGAGATCGGCTTCGTCTTTCAGACCTTCAACCTCCTGCCCCGTGTCAACTGCCTGCAAAACGTCGAGTTGCCGCTCATCTACGCCGGCATCCGCAAGAAGAAACGCCATGAAATGGCCGCTCTTGCCCTGGCGAACGTCGGCCTCGCGGACCGGATGCACCACAAACCGAACGAACTCTCCGGCGGTCAGCGCCAGCGCGTCGCCGTGGCCCGCGCGCTTGTCAATACCCCTTCCATTCTGCTCGCCGACGAACCTACCGGCAACCTCGATACCCGCACCGGCGACGAAATCATGCGCCTCTTCGAAGCCCTCTACCGTCAGGGCAACACCATCGTGGTCGTCACCCACGAAGACGAAATAGCCCGGCACGCCCGCCGCGTCATCCACCTGCGCGACGGCCTCGTCGTCAGCGACGAAACGGTGGCCAACCCCGTCCTCGCCGCCGAGGAGGTTGCGATCGTCTGAACGGGTCCCGTTAATTCAACCACTCCGGCGGTTTCCTCCGGGCGCGAAAGGCTCGCTTTGCCAGGCCTCACTCCGCAACCGGACCGCCCTCCAGCGCCCGTACCCGGGCTCCCGTATCCCGGTAACGAATGTTTCCGGCGAATACCCGTTTGAAATGCTCCAGCGCCCGCGACGGGTCGCCTTGCCGCTCGTAAAGCAGCCCGAGCCGGTAGTGAATCTCCAGCAACCCCTCCGTGAGGCGTTGTTTGTGCAGCGGCGCCTGCTCCAGAATCCGGATAGCCATGTCCGGCCGTTCCGCCGCCTCGAAGGCCTCTGCCAGTTTCAGCAGGGACGCCGGTTCGTACGGCGCCGCCTCCAGAAGCCGCTGCCCGTGGTACACCGCGTTCTCCGGCTCTCCCATCGCCAGGTAGGCATCCGCCAGCGCCGTTTCTACTTCCGGCATACCCGGAATCCGTTCCGCTACGATCGACAGCGCCTCCTCGGCTTCTTCGTGCCGCCCCTGTTGCCCCAGAACGAGCCCCAACCAGTACAGGGCATCCCCGTTGGACGGATCGATCAGATGCGCCTCCTGCAACTGCTTCAGCGCCATTCCCGTTCGATTACGCTCCAGCGCCCGGACC
>CBDUBS010000325.1:0-3262 GCA_965365445.1 uncultured bacterium
CCTGCGCCGCCCGAGCCGTCACGCCGGGAGCAAAGCGGCCCAGCAGGAACAGCCCGAGCATCCCGCCGCTGAAGATGCCGGAGAGCTTCCACCACACGTCCAGAGCGCTGGCCGCGCCCATCAGGAAAAACGCCACCGCTACCCCCAGGGCGCACAAACCCGCCGAGGCCAGCGCCAGCACGCGGACGGATTCCCGATCGGCAACCTCGATGCGAAGGGGCCGGTAGAAATCGTGCAGGATCACCGTGGCGCCGCTGTTGAGGCTCGTCGAGACGGTGCTCATGCCGGCCGAAAAAATCGAAGCGAGCAACAACCCGGTGACCCCCGGCGGCAACCCGTGGACGATGAAGTACGGGAACACGCTGTCCGCCATGCCGGGCGCCCGGAAGGATTCCGGGAGGCCCTCCGGGAACGTCCTATAGTAAACGAACAGGCCCGTCCCGATCATAAAAAACAGCAGCGACACCGGGATGTACAGCAATCCGCCCCCAATGGTGGAGCGCACCGCTTCGCCGTCGGTGCGGGCGGCCATGTATCGCTGGACGTAGTTCTGGTCGATTCCGTAGTTCTGCAGGTTGATGACGATGCCGTAGACGAGCACCGTCCAGAACGTCGAATCCGTCAGGCTGAACCGGAAGCTGCCGAGGCTGAACTTCCCTTCGGCGGCCGCCCCGAGGTACTGACCCGGGCCCCCCGGCAGGGAAAAGATCAGCACGGCCAGCGTAACCAGGGCGCCCAGAATGAGGATGATGGCCTGAATGGCGTCCGTCCAGATGACCGCCTTGATGCCGCCCAGCATCGAGTAAGCCAGCACCCCCGCGCCGGTCAGCCCGATGATCAGGCGCATATCCCACCCCAGGACGACGTGCAGCGGCAGGGCGAGCAGATACAGGATCACCGCCACCCGCATCACCTGCGTGAGCAGCCAGAAGGAGGCCACGTAGAGCCGGGCCCACCGGCCGAAGCGCATTTCCAGGTAGGCGTACGCCGACGGACTACCCACGCTTCGGTACAGGGGTACGAAAAACCGGGCCGCCGCCCAGAGCGCGATCGGGATGGAGAGGCTGAACACGTAGCCGTTCCAGTTGGACTGAAACGCCGCGCCCGGAAGCGCCAGGTAGCTGATGCTGCTGACGAACGTCGCAAATACCGACAGGCCGATCACCCACGCAGGCAGCGTCCCGGCGCCGGTCGAGTACTCCTCGGCCGTGCGCGTGCGGCGGTAGAACGACAGGCCGAACCCGACGATCCCGACGAGGTACAGGGCGAAAACCGCCGTATCGAGCCCGGTCATGGCTCCCGGAGCCAGGCTTCAGGGAACGCGGCGTGCTTGATGGTTTTCATCTCCCGATCCCCTTCGCGGTGGAAGAAGCTGTAGGATACGTGGATCGTTCCGTCGCGGCCCTCGATCACGGCCGGGTAGTGCGCCCGCGTATTCGGAGTCTGTTCGAGGTGTTTCGTCCACTTCCAGGTTCGGCCGTCGTCGTCGGAGAGGGAGACGGCCAGGCTGTGGCGGCCGCTCTCGGTGTCGTTATAAACCAGCACCCAGTTTCCGTTCCGGAGCGTAAGGATGTCGGCGCCGGAGCCGGGGTTGGGCAGGTCGGAATCCTCCACCGGGCTCCAGGTTTCTCCGTCGTCGGCTGAGCGGCTGACATGCAGGCGCTTCGGCGGCGGGCCGTTATCCCGCATGTACGCCACCAGCTCTCCCCTGCTCGTCCGGGCGATGGCCGGCTGGATGTTGCCCGGACCGACCAGCGGCTCGCTGAACCCCCAGGTTGCTCCGTGGTCGTCGGAGTAAGCCATCAGCGAGAAGCTGAAGCCGTCGGAATAGAGCGGCACGATCATCCGCCCGGAGGGGGTAAAGACCGGTTTGTTGCGCGTCTGCCAGCCGATGCGCCGGCCGAGCGGATAGCCGAGGAGCGTATCCCGGTAGCTGCCGTCCGTCCCATAGATACGGCCCTCGCGCCGCATATCCGCGCCGGCAGCCCGGTCCAGGGTGCTCGCTTTCCAGTCGTTGTAGAGGGCGCTTACCTCGGAAGGGAACGTGAGCCGGTCGTAGCGCTCCAGTTGCCGCCGGACGGACGAGACGAACCTGTCTGCGGGGCTGATGCCGTACCCGGCATCCTCGAACCGGACGAGCAGCACGTCCTGCCATGCCCACTTCGGGGGGCCGGGCGCGGTGTAATCCTCGCTGATCCGGTATTTCAGGAGCGAGGTATCCCACTGGCCGGCCAGCACCGTGTACCACATCAGCCAGAGACGCCCGCCCGGATCGACGAACACGACCGGGTTGATATCCGGAAACCCCGGCGTGTCGGCCAGAACGAACGGATCGCTCCAGGAACCCCCCGGCTTTTTCCGGGCCCCCAGGATGCGCACGTCGTCGGCCTGCCGCTCGCCGGTCCCCTGAAACCACGCGACGAGCAGCTCCCCGCCGGGCAGCTCGGTTATGTACGACCCGTGGACGTGCTCCGCCTGGAACGGTTGCACGAGTTCGATCTGCGGCTGGGCGCGCAGCGGAGCGGCCGTGGCTATCACGGCGCACAGGGTAAAAACGTACCGTAGCTTCATCGGCGGCTTCAGATTGGTTTCAGGTAAACCTACGACATGGAAGCCCTTTCGGCAATTGGTGCAACCGATATTGGCTACAGGTTGAGCAGCCCCTATATTTCGATCCCCCCACTCTTTTCTCGCTTTCATGCTTACCGGACCGCCCCTGCTGGGTGTATTCGTCCTCTCCGTGGTCGCCTTGCTGGCGCTCATCATCCGGTTCCGGATGAATGCGTTCCCGGCGCTGCTGGCGACGGCTGTGCTTACCGGGTTCCTTGTCGGTATGCCGGCAACCGACATCGCGGCAGGCATCACGAAGGGCTTCGGGAACACGCTGGCAGGCATCGGTATCGTGATCGGTCTGGGTATCATCCTCGGAAACCTGCTCCTGGAGGCCGGAGCCACCGACCGGATCGCCGGGGAACTCATCCGGGCGACCGGCGAAAAGAACGCTCCGCTGGCCGTCAATGCCACCGGGTTTCTGACCTCCATCCCGGTATTTTTCGATGCGGCGTTCGTCATATTCATGCCACTGGCCCGGCGGGTGGCGGGGCGCGCCGGGCATCCGGCCCGGCCGTACATCGCTGCGCTCTCCATCGGGCTGATCACGACGCATTGCCTGGTCATCCCGACACCGGGGCCGCTGGCCGTCATGGAAAACCTGCGCCTGGAGGCCGGGTGGTTTCTCCTGGCGGCGCTCGCGGCGGCTGTG
>CBDUBS010000326.1:0-3236 GCA_965365445.1 uncultured bacterium
TTCATCGGCTCCAACCTGGTCGAGGAACTGCTTGGCCTGGGCCAGCAGGTCGTCGGGCTGGACGACTTCTCCACCGGCCGGCGGCGCAACATAGATGAGGCGCTGGCCGCCGCCGATCCGGTCAGCGGGGGGTTTCAGTTCATCGAGGGAGACATCCGCCGGTTGGACGATTGCCGCGCCGCCGTCGAGGGGGTGGATGTCGTGCTGCACCAGGCGGCGCTCGGCTCGGTGCCGCGCTCCATCGAGGAGCCGCTGACGGCGCACGCAGTCAATGTCGATGGATTCGTAAACATGCTCGAAGCCGCCCGGGAGGAGGGCGTCCGGCGGTTCGTATATGCCTCCTCCAGTTCGGTCTACGGCGACGACCCCCGGCTCCCCAAGTTGGAGGCGGAGCTGGGCGCCCTGCTCTCGCCGTATGCCGTAACGAAACGGGTCAACGAGCTGTACGCCGGCGTGTATCAGCACAACTATGGATTGCAGACCATTGGCCTGCGGTACTTCAACGTGTTCGGGCCCCGTCAGGACCCGGAGGGGGCGTATGCGGCGGTTATCCCGCGCTGGATCGACAGCCTGCTCAAGCACGAACCCGTTTACATCTACGGCGACGGCGAAACGAGCCGCGATTTTTGTTACGTCGCCAACGTGGTGCAGGCCAACCTCCTTGCCGCCACGGCCGGCCCGGAAGCGACGGGCGGGTTCTACAACATCGCCTTCGGAGACCGCACGACGCTCAACGAGCTATTCAGCTACCTGCGAGAGAACCTCTCCCGCTTCGATCCCCGGATTGCCGATGCAAGACCCATTTATGAGGACTTCCGTCCGGGCGATATCCGGCATTCCCTGGCCGACACCACGGCCGCCGGAAACCGACTGGGGTATCAACCCGTTTATCCTGCCGCCGAAGGACTGTCCCTCGCCATGGAGTGGTACGTTCGGGATGCCCGCCGGCAGCATGGCTGAACGCTCGTTGCGAACCCACGGGCTTCCGGTCAGGTTCAGGGACCGTGGGGCATAGCCGAAAGCAGCTTCCCGAAGGAGGCGGCTGCCGGCTGGAGCGTCTTCGTTTTTTGATGCATAACGTTTCTCTCCGGTCAATCACGCTGCCCCTTGGAAACATCCTCAACCTCGCTTCCGGCGGTAAAACCTGTGTCTCGTCCCTTGCGCATCGCTTTGCGGATCGCTTCACTCGGCCGCACGTTTTTTCGGGTATCCTGGTCGGATAAGTGGTTGTTGTTGCAGGCGGCCGCCGGCATCCTCATCGTGCGAATCGGGTTATGGGTATTGCCCTTCCGAACCATGGTCCGCCTGTTTCAGCGCCATCAGGAAGAAGAGGGCACGCTTACGGTCGAACAGCTCAAACGCCAGCGCCGCATCGTGTGGGCCGTATCCGCTGTGGGGCATCGGGTGCTTCGCAAGCGGCCCTGCCTTACGGAAGCATTCGTCGCCCAGCACATGCTGCGGGTTGCCGGCATCCCCACCCGGCTGCGCATCGGTGTGCAGAAGGACGACCGGACCGGCTTTGCCGCCCACGCCTGGCTGGAGCGGGAAGGATACGTCGTCATCGGCGGCGCCGACTCGCCCACACGGTTCGTACCGCTCCCCCCCATCAGCCTTGGCCGGTAGGCGCCCATGCTGGTCATTCTCGCTCTGGACCAGGGAACCACCAGCTCCCGCGCCCTGGTTTTCGGGCGTCGCGGTGAAGTGCTTGCCGTGGCCCAACGCGAGTTTACGCAGCACTTCCCCCGCCCCGGCTGGGTCGAGCACGACCCGGAGGAGATCTGGTCCACGCAGGCCGGCGTGGCCGTCGAAGCCCTCAGCCGCGCCGGAGTGCGCTCCCGTGACGTAGCCGCCGTCGGGATCACCAACCAGCGGGAAACCACCATCGTGTGGGAGCGGGCCACGGGCCGACCCATTCATAACGCCATCGTCTGGCAGGACCGCCGGACGGCCGGCCACTGCGACCGGCTCGTAGCAGACGGATACGCAGACCTCTTTCGCCGCAAAACCGGTCTCGTGATCGATCCGTACTTCTCCGGCTCCAAACTGGGGTGGCTTCTCGACCACGTAGACGGAGCGAGGAAGCAGGCCGAAGCGGGCGGCCTGGCCTTCGGCACCGTCGATTCCTGGCTCGTGTGGAAGCTTACGGGCGGGCGTCGGCACGTTACCGACGTGACCAACGCCTCCCGCACCCTGCTGTTCAACATCCACACCGGCCGGTGGGACGACGAACTGCTGGACGTGCTCGGCATCCCGCATTCGGTATTGCCGGAGGTGCGCTCCTCCAGCGAGGTCTACGACGCCACGGCCGGTGATATCCTGGCCGCCAGGGTCCCCATCGCCTCTCTGGCCGGAGATCAGCAAGCCGCGTTGTTCGGGCAGGCCTGCCTGCGCCCGGGAATGGGCAAAAACACTTATGGCACCGGCGCTTTCATGCTGATGAACACCGGCGTCCGGCCGGTCGATTCGCGCCACCGGCTGCTTACGACAGTCGCTTGGCGGCGCGGCGACGAAGCTGCGCAGTACGCCCTCGAAGGGAGTGTTTTCGTGGCGGGCGCCGTCGTACAGTGGCTCCGCGACGGGCTGGGCCTGATCCGTACGGCAGCCGAAATAGAGGGGCTCGCCCGGCAAGCGCCCGATACCGCCGACGTGTATTTCGTGCCGGCGTTCGTCGGGCTGGGGGCGCCCTACTGGGATCCATACGCCCGTGGAACGATTACGGGCATCAGCCGGGGTACGACGGCGGCGCACATGGCCCGCGCCGCACTGGAGAGCATCGCCTTTCAGTCGGCAGAGGTCGTCCGGGCGCAGGAAGCCGATGCGGGTATTGCGCTTCAGGAACTCCGGGTGGATGGTGGAGCGGCCGCCAATGATTTGCTTCTCCAGGTGCAGGCCGACCTGCTCGGCGTACCGGTAGTCCGCCCTGCCGTTACCGAAACGACGGCGCTCGGAGCGGCCTACCTTGCCGGCCTCGCGGTAGGTTTCTGGAATGATGAAGAGGAAGTCGCCTCTTTATGGCAGGAGGATCGCCGCTTCGAGCCCTCCATTTCGCGGGATGAAGCAACCTCCCGGATGGGGCGCTGGCAGGAAGCCGTCCGTCGCGCCCGGGGATGGGTGGAGCCGTAACCCATGAATCGCCCGGCCATGCTCGCGGCGCTCCGCCGCCGCGCCGAACCCTGGGATCTGCTGATCATCGGCGGGGGCGCTTCCGGCCTGGGCTGTGCCGTCGACGCCGCATC
>CBDUBS010000327.1:0-3233 GCA_965365445.1 uncultured bacterium
CTACTCCTCGGTCCTCGACCGCCTCATTCGGCGCGTCGGCCCGGAGCACGTGCTGGCGGTGCGGTACTCCAACTTCGATGCCGCCGTATCCCGGCGCATGGATCTGGGTACGGGCTTCTACATCGAAGTGGCTCCGCTCTCCACGCTTATCGAGCAGCGCGTTACCCGCGAACGCCGGGCGCGCACCCTGGAGGTTTTGTTTACCGCCGTGCCGCTTGCCTTTTCGCTGCTTCACCTCTTCCTGTTCCTGTTTTACCGGAAGCGTAGAGAAAATCTGTACTTTGCCCTGCTCACGCTGGGCATCGGAGTGAACAACTACTTCGACCTGCAAGTCATTTTTGCCGCCAACCCCGGGCAAAGGCTGACGTTCGTGTTGCTGTCGGGGCTTTCGGGGCTGTTCGCGTTGTTGTGCGGGCTCCGCCTGGCTTATGATCTCAGGGAGGTCGCGCTGCCGAAACGGTTCCGGGTTCTGGCGGCCGCCGGGGTGGTCGTATGGCTGCTCCGGGCGGCCTTTCCGGGGGCGGTCACCCTCGTATCGACCACGCTATTCTCGCTGGTCGTCATCCTCGAAATCTTGCGGATCATCGTGCTGGCCGGATTCCAGACCGGCGGGATAGGCAAGGCCGTAGCCGCCGGGCTGTTTCTGTCCATTCTGACGATCGGCATCCATTTCCTGGTGCTGCTCGGATGGGTGCCCGTCTTCAGCAGCATCCCCGTGTACTACTACGGGGTGCTGTGCCTGCTCCTGACCATGTCGCTGTACCTCTCGCAGCGGTTTGCGGGCGCCCACCGCGACCTGGAGCGGCGGCTCGAAGAGGTGGCGTTGCTCACCGAGCGCACCCTGGCGCAGGAGCGCAAGGCGCAGCAGGTCGAGTTCGACCGCCGGCTGCTGGAGATAGACAACCTGCGCAAAACCCGCGAACTGGATGACGCCCGCCGGTTGCAGCTATCCATGTTGCCGAAGGAGATCCCGTCGTTGCCGCATCTCGAACTGGCCGTATACACGCAGACCGCCTCCGAAGTCGGGGGCGATTTCTACGACTTCCACGTAGCGGAAGACGGGGCCCTGACGATAGCCATCGGAGACGCCACGGGGCACGGCACCGCCGCCGGGTTGCTCGTGGCGGCCGTCAAGAGCCTGTTTACCAGCATGGCGGAAACGCAGGATCTGAAGCAGATCCTGGAGGAATGCACCCGGGTGATCAAGCACATGGACCTGGGGCCCGTGTACATGGCCCTCCAGATCGTGCGGTTCCGGGGCAACCGGCTGAGCGCCGTATCGGCCGGGATGCCGTACGTGATGATGTACCACGGCGAATCGCAGACGGTGGAGGAGATCATCCTGAAAGGGCTGCCGCTGGGCCATACGCTCAATTTTCCATACGGGCAGGCCGAGCGCACCCTGCACCCGGGTGATACCGTAATGATGATGAGCGACGGCTTCCCCGAATTGTTCAATGCGGAGCGGGAAATGTTCGACTACGACCGGGTGCGCCGGTGTTTCCGGGAGGCGGCCGACCGGCCCCCCCGGTCCATTGTGGAGCGGCTGTCCGGCGAAGCGAGCCGGTGGCGCAAGCAGCTCATGCCGAACGACGACATCACGCTGGTGGTGGTGCAGGCCGCCGCGGAGGAGGCGGACTCCCCGGGCGGCGTGCGGGCAGAAACAACCCATACACTCGCCTGACAGGGAACCGGAGAGGCCGTCCGGTGATTGCTAACAGAGGCAGGAAGGGCCGGCGCAAACCGGCCCCGATAACGACACAACAAACGAACAGGCTACCCGATATGGCGTTACGATTGGGAGATACCGTACCCGACTTCACGCAGAAGTCCACGATGGGAGACATCCACTTTTACGACTGGGCAGGGGCTAGCTGGGTGATTCTGTTTTCCCACCCGGCCGACTTCACCCCGGTATGCACCACCGAACTGGGCGAAGTGGCCCGCTTGCAGTCCGAGTTCGCCCGTCGCAACGTAAAAACGCTCGCCCTGAGCGTGGACGACATCGCCTCGCACGAGCGGTGGATGGGCGACATCGAGGAAACGCAGGGGGTACAGATGAATTACCCCGTGCTGGCCGACGCCGATCGGTCGGTTTCCGACCTGTACGACATGATCCATCCAAACGCCAACGATACGTTTACCGTGCGGTCGGTGTTCATCATCGACCCCGAGAAGAAGCTTCGCCTGATGCTCACCTATCCGGCCAGCACGGGGCGCAACTTCCCGGAGTTGCTGCGCGTCATCGACTCGCTCCAGCTGACGGACAGATACGCTGTCGCGACGCCCGCCAACTGGGAGCGGGGAGAGGACGTAGTGATCGCGCCGAAGATTCAGGACCCGCAGGAGCTGCAACAACGCTTCCCGAAGGGCTACCGCGAGATCAAGCCGTACCTCCGCATGACGCCGCAGCCGGAATGACGGCCGGGGAGCCGGAGTTTCAGGATCTCCAATGGCAAGGTTGAAGCCCTCCACCGCACCCGCACGAAGGCGGTTTGTAGTGGAGCTTGGCGTCCCGGGAAATGCCCCGTGGGGAATTACGCCGCGTGGAGCTCCGCGAAGCGTTGCAGGAAGGCTTCCAGGTCCTCCAGGCGGAAGGGTTTTGCCATGTAGTCATCCATGCCGGCCTCCAGGCAGCGGGCGCGGTCCTCGGCGAACGCCCCGGCGGTCATCGCCACGATGTGCGGCTGCCGCTCGGCGGGGAGTTCGGCCCGGATGCGCCGGGTAGCGTCGATCCCGTCGAGGCGGGGCATCTGCACGTCCATGAATACGAGCGGGTAGCGACGGCGCTCGAGCATCTCGACGGCCTGCAACCCGTCGGGGGCGATGTCGGCCTCGTAGCCGAGCCGTTTCAGCATGACGAGGGCCATCTTCTGGTTCACCGGGTTGTCCTCGGCGACGAGAACGCGCATCGGGGCGGCATCGGGCATGGGTTCCTCCGGAAGCGGGGCGGACGGGTGAGGGATGAGGCTGCCGAGCAGGGTGGTGCAGAGCTGCCGGGCCTTTACCGGCTTGATGAGCGTGGCGGCGAAGAGCGTTTCCGCTCCTTCCGGCACGGCGCCCATGGAACTGTACAGGATGAGCGGGAGATCCGGGCGGCGTTCGGAAAGGTAGATACCCAGCTCCACCCCGTCCATTTCGGGCATTTGCATATCCACGATGGCGGCGTCGAAGGGTGGGGCGTGTTCCACGAGGCGCAGCGCCTCGGCTCCGGAAGAGGCTTCCACGGCCTC
>CBDUBS010000328.1:0-3161 GCA_965365445.1 uncultured bacterium
GGTACTGGTTATGGACGAATCGTTATATACGATGCGGCTGAAGGCGGCATCGGCGGCAACCTGTACCTGGTAGCGGACGGCGCCGGGCGCCGGATTCCAGGTAAGCTGCGGGTATCGTGACTGTCCGGAAGCATCGTTAATGGGCGCGCTCAGGACCACCAACCCCGGGATATTCTCACCATTCCTGTTCAGAAGGGCGGGCTCCATCCGGTAATCGAATCGGCTCTTGCCGTCTTCCGCCAGCAGCCGCAGGGACAGGTAGCCGCGGGGAGCCGTCCGGGGGATGACCGCCTCGTACCCTTCCGCGGTCGCCCTTATCGCGAGGGGTCTCCACTCGTCCCCTTCCAGGGGGCGGTACATCAGCTTCGGTTCGAAAACGCTGCCGTTGGCATCCAGCGCGAAAGCCACCGTGCCCTGCTGCCCTGATTGAATCACGTCGGTAACCCTTCCATCGGCCAGTACGTTCAGTGTACGCATCGAAGGGGGCGCGATTTGCCTGCGCCGGTCATCGACGCCCACGCGCACGGTGGCTTTTCCGCGCCTGCCCTGGATTACATAGCTCGAATCCACGACTTCATAGGTAAACGTTTTGAACGGGTCGGGGAAAAGCATCGGCAGCTGCGCGGCCGGATATTCCACGCCTTTATCCCAGACGATGGTGATCAGATCTGCAATCCGGTGGTCCTGAATCAGTTTTTCGGTGTTGTCGTAGATGCGGACGCGCCAGTCCGGGTTCAGGACAGCCTCCTGGAATTGGCCGAGAAACAGAGGGAGATAATCCCGCTCCACCCCGCCGACAGGCGCGTTCCACGCGTGCCCGACCGGCGTGTTCGTCCGAATCACGACGCCCCGGGGTTGGTATTCGAACCGCCCGAACCAGTGTGCAGGTCCCATGCCAAACGTAACCGTGTCCGCCGGAAGGACGGCCAGGGGCCGGCTTCGGTCCAGTGGAAAGTACGTCTCCATACGGCCGGGTGCGATCATCCGCAGAACAGGCGTGAGGAAGGCCAGATCGCTTCGGCTCCTGTCCGTGACGCCCGCACTGTGCGGCCGGAGGACCTCGAAAAACGGTCCGATGGACTGCGATGCCGGAAGCGCCGGTATGGGTTCCCGGGCGATCCAGGCCTGCTGCAAAGCTGTATTAACGACAGGGTCGTTGTCCTCCCATCGGGCGATGTACCCGCCGCCCATATCTTCTACCCACGGAAGCATCCAGTGGGGACCCGCGTTCTGGGGAAAGCGGTACACGAGCGATTGCAGGTGGTTCGGTGAGTTCAGATACTGCTCTCCTCCGGTAGCGCCGGCCAGATAATCTTTGAACACATACGACGGATTTCGATTGGGATCGGCTACCGCGTACCAGTCGAAATGGTAGGTGTCGCTGAAGCTGGATAGCCGAATTTCCGGGAAGCGGCCGCGCCCTGAATCCAGAATGAACCCGGTGGCGGAGTCCTTGTAAAGGAACCGCATGGGCATGGCATGGACTTCCGGCCCGATCGTTTCCCCCAGCGGTCCCCGGGGCGCGATGGTGTAGGCCGTAGGTGCGGCGTCCCGGTCGAGTTGTACAACCGCTTCGCGATTTACGGATACCTGTTCCTTTACGATGAAGGTGGCCCGCGCCGGATTGTTCTCCGTCGGGTCCTCCAGGAAGGCCGCTGCCACGTCGTACGTTCCCGCACCCACCAGGAGTGTTTGTCCGTCTCCATAATCGTTGCGGAATTCCATGCTTCCGGGCGCGTACAGGAACGATTTGCGATTGTGAATGAAGAAATCGAGGTACCCCTCCGGCGCCTGTTGGGTATCGAGCCGGATGGAAGGGCTCACTACGAGGGAAAGAAATACGCGCAGGGGTATGCCGCCCGCGTCGATCTGGATGGAGCCGGTATAGGGCAGCCAGTCCTGCTTCATCACGTCGATGTCGGTCAGGCCGGTCGTTCGCACCGATACGATCACTTCCCGCCTTCCACCGGGTTCGAGCGTAACGGCCGGCTGGTCGAACGAAACGGCGAGTCCGTTGCCGGAGCCGGTCAATCGATAGGTAACGGCGTTACGCCAGACATTCCGGAGTACGAGCGTATCCGTTAACACCGATGCCGCAGCGCCCTCCGCCAGCCCGAGGGGGAGTGTGGCAGGCCAGACCAGCGCCCGGGCGCCGAGCGCCGCCAGAGAGTCCACCCGACCCAGGCCTTCGGTCCATACGTCGTTGCCGAGCGGCTTCGCCGTCTGGACGATGGCGGCCTTCGTCTCCTCGACGCTCCACTCCGGATGGGCCTCCCGAAGCAGAGCGGCTACTCCGGCAACGTACGGGGCGGCCATCGAGGTGCCGGAAGCGTTGGTATACCGATCTCCCGGATAGGGAGCGTAGACCTTCACGCCAGGAGCCACCACTTCGGGCTTTATGTCGTAGAAAAGGCGGGTAGGGCCTCGCGAACTGAAGTCGGCCATGGCGCCGGAATAGTCCACGGCGCCCACCGTGAGCGCTCCTCGGGCGGCGCCGGGCGAGCCTACCGACGCGTAGCCGAACATCTTACCCGCATTCCCGGCGGCTACTACACAGAGCACTCCGGCAGCCGAGAGGTTTTCGATGGCTACGGCGGGTGCGCGCAGGTGGCTCCCTGAAGGGTCACTGAGGCTCAGATTGATCACCGGGGGTGCGTCATCGGTGGCGGGGTTGTCGTCCGGGTCCAGTACATAGTCCAGCGCCGCGACCACGTCCGAGTCCATGCAGGAGCCTTTATCGTTACACACCTTCAGGGCCAGCAGCCTGGCTTCCGGGGCCATGCCGCGATAACCGGCAGCCGACCCCGCCGCAATGCCGGCCACGATCGAACCATGTCCGTTATCGTCCATCGGGTCGGTGTCGTCATTCACGAAGTCGTATCCGCCGGCGACCCGGTATCCGGCCCCGAAGCCCCCGCCGAGGGCCGGGTGGCGATAATCGATGCCCGTATCCAGAATTCCGATGGTTACGTTTCGCCCGCCGACGCTCGCCCTCCCGATCTCCGTAGGTTTCACGGCCGGGTGCAACTCGGCTTCTACCCGGGTAGTCTCGTTTCGATATACACGGACGACATAAGGCAATTTTTCGAGTTCATCGCGTACCCACCGGCGGGTGCGGACGGCCGCCCCGCTGAAGGCTCTGCTGTACTCCCTTCTCACCT
>CBDUBS010000329.1:0-3160 GCA_965365445.1 uncultured bacterium
CGCGCCGAAGCGGCCGCCCGGAAGCCTGGCAGACCTACTGGCGGGACGACGAAACACGGCTCATCCATTTCATCGGCAAGGACAACATCGTATTTCATTGCCTCATGTTTCCGGCTATGCTCATGGCATATGGAGGCTTTGTGCTGCCTGAAAACGTGCCGGCGAATGAATTCCTGAACATCGAGGGGAAAAAGCTTTCTACGAGTCGGGGATGGGCCGTCTGGCTGCATGAATACCTGGAGTCCTTCCCGCCCGATCTGCTGCGGTATGCGCTGGCCTCGACACTGCCCGAAACGAAAGATGCCGATTTTAGCTGGGCGGACTTTCAAACGCGCGTCAACTCGGAGCTGGCCGATATCCTGGGCAATTTCGTAAACCGAACACTTACGTTTGCCGAGCGCTATTTCGAAAACCGCGTGCCGAAGCTGGTCGCGCCTTCCGACGCCGACCGTGAGGCGTTGCAGACGCTCTCCACGTTTCCGTCGAGAATAGGGGAGGCCTACGAGCAGTTCAGAAACCGTGAGGCTGTTTTCGAAACCATGAATCTGGCCCGGTTGGGCAACAAATACTTCAACGATACCGAGCCGTGGCATACCCGAAAAACGAACCTGGAAGCGTGCGGCAATACGGTGTATGTGTCGCTCCAGATTTGCGCCGCGCTCAGCGTACTGATGGAGCCCGTGTTGCCGTTCTCGGCGGCTGCGCTCCGGCGTATGCTTCGCCTGGACGGCATCCGGTCCAGCCAGCCCGGAGGCGGCCCGGATGGGGCGCTCGGATGGGATGATGCGGCTCGCCCGCTGCTCGCACCCGGACACCTACTCGGCGAATCCGCTATCCTGTTCCTAAAAGTGGACAACGACCTGATCGAAGCGCAAATACGCAAGCTGGGTGGCGATGGGGCTCCCGCCGAACCGGTCTCATCCGAGTCGGCGCAACCCTTTGCACCCGGAAAGGCGGTTATCGCCTACGACGACTTCGCCCGACTCGATCTCCGGATGGGCACGGTAGTTTATGCAGAACGCATCCCGAAGGCGGATAAACTATTGCGTCTGGAGGTCGATCTGGGCTTCGAGCAACGGCAGATACTGGCCGGTATAGCCGAGCATTTCAAGCCGGAGGAGATGGTGGGGCGGCGTGTGGTAGTGGCCGCCAATCTGGAGACACGGAAGCTGCGCGGCTTCGAAAGCCAGGGGATGCTGCTCATGGCTGAGGACCGCGACGGGCGCCTCTCGCCGGTCACTTCCGACGGTGAAAACGGAGCGGTCGTACGGTAGCAACCCGTCCTGCGGTTCCCGGCGGTTGAAAAAGATGGAGATGATGATGCATTTCACGCACAGGGTTGCTCTGATCCTCCTTGCGGTGCTGCTCGTCCGTTGCGGCCAACCCGCCTGGACGCAACGAAGCGAAATAGGGGGCATTCTCGATAGCGGGGGCGCGCTCTCGCCGGAGCAAGCCGCCTACGACGTTACGTTTTACGAATTGTCGCTGGACGTCGATCCGGATGCCCGTACCATCGGGGGGAGTCTCACGGCACACGCCCGCATCGTGGACCCGCTCGATGTGTTCGTGTTGAACCTGGATACCGTTTTTACCGTGCTGCGCGTTGACAGCATGGGCGAAGATGGTTCGGTACAACCGCTCCGGTTCGAAAATCGAGGCGGACGGCTCCGGTGCATCCTTCCGGGTCGGTCCGAAGCCGGTGACGCGATTGTGGTGCGCGTGACGTATGAGGGCGCTCCAAGGGTGGCCCGTACGCCTCCCTGGGACGGAGGGTTTACGTGGGCGCGCACGCGCGGGGGCGACCCCTGGATTGCCACTTCGGTTCAGGGAGAGGGCGCCGACCTGTGGTGGCCGTGTAAGGATCATCCATCGGATGAGCCGGATTCGTTCGCCCTTCACATCACCGTGCCTCGAAACCTGACCGTAGCATCCAATGGCCGGTTGCGCAGCGTAGAGCGGGCGGGAGCCACGGCTACGTACCACTGGTTCGTCTCGACGCCCATCAATAACTATGGTGTAGCGCTGCACATTGCGCCGTACCAGACGATAGAAGGGGAGTACGAGAGCACGGACGGCAGCCGTGTCCCGGTCGGGTTCTGGGTTCTCCCGGAAGATCATGAAAAGGGGCGCCGCCTGTTTCCGCAGTTGCTGCGGCATCTGGCCTTTTACGAGAAATACCTCGGACCGTACCCCTTTCGGGCGGATAAATATGGGGTCGCACAGACGCCGTTCCTCGGCATGGAGCACCAATCCATCATCGCCTACGGCAGCGACTTCACCGACAAGCCCCACGGTTACGACTGGCTGCATCACCACGAGCTGGGCCACGAGTGGTGGGGGAATATGGTCACTGCTGCCGACTGGAATGACTTCTGGATTCATGAAGGGTTCTGCACGTACATGCAGGCCTTATACAGCGAGGAGTTATACGGGAAAGCGGGCTATCTGGAAGAGATGAGCGGCAACCGCGAAGCCCTGCTCAACCGAAGGCCCATTGCTCCGGAAGAGGTGAAAACGACGGACGAGATGTATTTTCTGGATGTAAACCGACGCATCCCCGACAACGATATCTATTTCAAGGGGGCGTGGGTGTTGCACTCGTTGCGATGGGTTGTGGGAGACGAGGCATTTTTCCATATCCTCCGTCGTATGGCCTACCCCACGGAGGCGCTCGAAAAGGTGACTGATGGACGGCAATGCCGGTTTGCCACCACGCAGGACTTCATATCGCTGGCAGAAACGGCTACCGGTAAAGACCTGGACTGGTTTTTCCGTGTGTACCTCCGGCAGGCTGCGCTGCCGAAGCTCAAAACGGAGCGCCGTGAGGGCCGGTTGCACCTGTCCTGGGAAGCGCCGGACGGGCAACCTTTTCCGATGCCGGTGGAGGTCCGGCTAGGCGGCGCTACCCACAGGGTGGAGATGCCGAACGGGACCGGCTCGCTTGGGCTTACTGACCGGAACATTGAAATCGACCCCCATCACTGGTTGCTGAAAGCCGATTAGGCCCCTGTGGGCGTTTCAGAGCTGCGCGATGTGTTCGAAAGAGGGTTGCAGGGCCGGGTAGAGTTCGCGGTAGCGCGAATGGTAGGCCGCGTATTGCTGGGCGCAATCGAGCCGAACGTCCGTGGATCCGGTGATCCGGATGCTGGAGCGGCAGGCC
>CBDUBS010000330.1:0-3102 GCA_965365445.1 uncultured bacterium
GCGCCGACGCTCCGCACGGCGCATGGAACACACACCAGTTTCACGCCAACAGCGAGTTTTACGCCGACTTCGGAGTGTACGACGTCGCGATATCGACGCCCGAGGACTACGTCGTCGGAGCCACCGGGATGCGTGTGGGCGAAACCAGCCGGGAAGGCATCCGGACGGTGCGGTACCGGGCCGAGGATGTGCATGATTTTGCCTGGACCGCCTCGCCGGGGTTTCTGGAATTCACCGACCAATGGGAGCACGTCCGGTTACGGTTGCTTCTGCGGCCGGAGCACGAACGGCAGGCCCGGCGCCACCTGCAAGCGGCAAAAACGGCGCTCGCCCTGTTCGACCGGGAGCTAGGGCCGTATCCCTACCCGACGCTGACCCTGGTGGACGGCGTAGGCGGCTCGAACGGCATGGAATACCCGACGCTGATTACCTGCGGCACGAGCTACGGGCTGCCGCGGTGGCTGCGCCTGCTCGAAATGGTGATCATCCACGAGTTCGGGCATCAGTATTTCTACGGGATGCTCGCCAGCAACGAGTTCGAGGAGGCCTGGCTGGATGAAGGCTTTACCTCCTATTTCGAAACGCGCATCATGGATCAGGCTTACGGGCCCGGCTCGTACATCGACCTGCCGGGGGCGCCCATCGGCGGAGAGGCCTTCCAGCGGCTCCAGTACACGAAAGGCAGGCCGACGGCTGCCCCCCTGTTTGCCCGGTCATGGGACTATGCCTCGATGAACGACTATGCGATGGCTTCGTACAGCAAACCTGTCGTGGCGCTCCTAGCGCTGGAGCGTTACCTCGGGTCCGAGACGATGCAGCGGGTACTGAAAACCTACTTCAACGAATGGCGCTTCCGCCACCCGACGACACGGGACTTCCGGGAGACAGCCGAACGCATTTCCGGGCGGGACCTCGGGTGGTTTTTCGAAACGTATGTGTACGGCACGGAGGCGGTGGATTATGCCGTGGACGACGTGATGCAGGACAGCGCCGGAGGCTCACACGTTCGGGTGCACCGGAAGGCGCAGGGGCGGTTTCCGGTAACCCTGCGGGTGCGTTTCGAGGACGGATCGACCAGCGACCTGACCTGGGACGGAGGGGCCGAATGGAAGACATTTTCGTTCGACGGGCCGGTGGTGGAAGCGTTCGTCGATCCGGAGAATGAAATTCCGCTCGACCTCAACAGACTCAACAACCGGCAAACCCTGGAACCGGACAACACCCTGGCGCGCAAGGTGCAACTGAAGCTCGTGGTGTGGCTCCAGGTTGTTCTCGGATTGCTTTCGGCCTTCGTTTAGCCATAACGATCATGATTGCCCGGTACTTTGCGGAAGGATTGCAGCGCGCCCGGAAGCGTCCGGCCCTCATCCTGGGGGTGTACGGCCTCGATGTGCTTACCGCCTTTATGGCAAGTATACCCGTGTATGCGGCGCTGCATCACGCGGTCGGAGCCAGCGGATTTTCAGGGGAGGGAGCCGCCCACTTCGACGTGGTGTTGTGGGCGGACATTCTGGAACAGGCCGGACCTGCCTTACGGGCGACGGCCGCGCAGGGGCTCTGGATGGCGCCCGTTGCGCTCGCGGCGAAAACGGCGCTGTACGCGGGCGTCGTGTTTGCGCTGCGGGACGGTGGGGTCCGGCCTTTCTGGATGGGGTTGGGCGAGTACGGGGGCCGGAGTTTGCTGCTGGCGCTACTCTTTCTGCTTCCGGCGCTCGGGGCAGCGCTCCTGACCGGCGCGGCCGTCGCTTTGTTTTCCGCTGTGGCTACGGGCGAGGCGGCCATGTACCGGCTGGGGCTGATGAGCCTGATTATTCCGGCGGCGGGTTTGCTGGTGGTGGATATGATGCACGATTACGGCCGTATCGCCCTGGTGACGGGCGACCGGCCGATCCGGGAGGCGTGGCGGGTAGGGATGGGGTGGCCGTTCCGGCATCCGGCGGCCCTTGTATTGTACCTGGGCTGGCTATTGCCGGCCGGAGCGTTTACATTTCTTCCGGTGGTATTGGATGCAAATACGGCGACCGGCGGCTCGGGGGCCGTCTGGTTTTTGTTTGCCGGGCAGCAGCTTCTGCTGTTCGCACGGGCCGCCGCTATGGTCGGTTGGCTCGGCAGCGAGGCGGCCTATTATGAAGCAGTCCGCCTGGCGGACATGCCCCTGCTCGCCGAGGCGACGGTCGAACCCGGAGCGCTCGCGCCCGGCGAAGCCTGACCGAACCCGGCCTCAGGCGGCGGGGCGAATTTCCTGGAGCAGCCCTTCCATTTCCGCCTCTTCCGGCACCGAATCATCCCGGGTGTCGGCTTCCTGAAGCAGCTCGCTGAAGAAGGTGGCGAACGCTTCCCGTTCTTCAGGGGTAGCCGGGCCGGCGTCGAAAATCTGCATCAGGCGTGTCCACGAAGCATCGCCGATTTCGCCGTTCATGAACCGAACGAAGAGCGAGGCGAACGCCGTGGGGCGGCGGTGGAGCGTGGCGAGGGTCGTCATCATTGCGCGTACACTTCGGGGTGGGGAAAAGGGACCACCCTCCACCCTATCAAAACACGGGCCATATCGTGAAGCCCTTCAATTCGCCTGAAAATGCGCACTATTCCCGGAAGGGCTTTCCGGAGGGGAGGTTTCGTCCATAAACGAAACCGGGAGAGGTAATTTACGCTCCGTGCAGGGCCGATTCGATCCAGGCATCGATCTCGCGTTCGAGGGTGAACACCTCCGCGGGGTCGAAGCGGAAGGAGACGTGCCGCCAGTCGCCGCTCGTGTCGGGGAGCGGTTCGTACTGGCTCCGGAAGAAATCGGCGTTGGCGGCTATTTCCGTCAGGGCTTCGGCGGCCCGGTCGATGTCCGCCGGGGTGTTGTACAGCCCGAGGGAAACGCGCACCATGCCGGGGCGGTCGAGGGTGTTTTCGCAGTTTTCCCGGCACTCGGGAGAGGCGACGCCCTGCTCGTCGGCTACGCCCAGAAGCTGCCGCACGAAAGGCTGGGCGCAAAAGCATTCGTTGCGAACGGCGATCCCGAAGTAGTCGTTGAGGGCCGCCGTGACCAGGCCGTGAGGCAGGCCGGCCAGGTTGAAGGTTATCACGCCGATGCGGTCGGCTATTTCGAGGCGG
>CBDUBS010000331.1:0-3100 GCA_965365445.1 uncultured bacterium
CCCGTGCTCGGGCTGGCTATGGCTCTGGCTATCGGAGACGGACGCCTCGCCATCCAGACCGGCCTGATCGTGGTGGGAAGCACCCTGGCGGTCATCGTGGTGGCCGCCCTGCTGACCATCGCCCTGCCGTTCCACACCATCACCGAGGAAATCCGCAGCCGTTCGCAGCCCACGACGCTCGATCTGGTCATCGCGGTGTTCTCGGGGCTGGTGGGGGCGCTGGTCACCGTGGACCGGGGCAGCCGCATTTCGGCCGCCATCCCGGGCGTGGCGATCTCGGTGGCCCTCATCCCGCCCCTGGCCGTAGCCGGCTTCGGCATTGCCACCGACTGGAACGCCACGCTCATCCGCGGCAGCATGTTGCTCTACGGAACCAACCTGGCCGGCATCGTGCTGAGCGGGATGTGCGTGTTCCTGCTCGTAGGGATGCACCGGAAGGAGGTGGTGGAAGAAGCCGAGCGCTGGCACGAAGACGAGCGCACGGCCGGGCTTGCCGCGCTCATCGGCCGCGCCCGGTGGGTGCGGCGCATCGGCATCTTCCAGTCGCCCTGGGCGCGGGTGGGCCTGGTGGTGGCGTTCGTGGCCGCCTTTTACATTCCCCTGAGCGAATCCCTGCAACGCATCGCCCGCGAGGTGCGCGTGAAAAACGCCGTGGTCGCCGCCGAGCAGGTGTTCGAAATACCGGGGCGGTCGTCCATCCTGAGCAAACGGCTCGATTCGCGGGCGGGCCGGACGGACGTATACCTCCGGGTGGCTACCCAGCAGTGGTTCCGCCCCCGGGAGATGGAAGCCTTCGAGGAACGAGCCTCCCGGCGGGCCGGCGAGCCGGTGCGCCTTACCCTGCAACAACTCCCCGCCACCGGGGAGGATATCGACGGGCTGGCCGGCCTCCTGCCCGGCGGGAAACCGGCCCCCGGTGCGGAATCGCTGCCCTGGGGCGAAATGCTTTCCGACCTGAGCAACCGCCTGCGGGCGGAAGCGGGGCAACTCATCCTGCCGGAGGGAGCCGAGCTGGTGTCGCTGGGCCTCTCGGCGCGGACGACCGGCCAACCCACCGTGGATGTGGTATATCTGGCGGATGCGCCCATGGATAAACAAACCGCCACGATGTTGCATCGTCAGGTGGAACGATGGCTCGGCATCGAAAACCTGGTGATAGATGCCGTATTCATTTCGGCGGGGCGCACCGACATCGACCTGGCCAGGCCGGATACGGCCGGGTTGCGTTCGCTGGTGGATCAGGTGCGTCGCCACGATAGGCTGGAACTTCAGGTAGAGGCGCCCGGCCGCAATTTCCCGTCGGATTCGCTCCGGGCCGCCCGCCTGCTGGCGGGGCTCGGCCTCGCCTCGGAGTCCGTCCGGATCCGGCGGGCCTCGGGAGACCGTACGCAACTCCGGGTGCAGGCAACCGCCCGGCCTTCCGGAAAGTAGCCGGGCGGAATGTTACGATCAGGCTGCTCGGGAAACCCTACCGGGGCCAATCGCTTCTCAGGGTACCGGTCGATGTATCCAGCCTAGTTTTCGCTGCGCCGGTCCGCCCCCTTGTTCACCCTCATCCGTCATCCATGGCCGACCGCAAAAAGAAATCCGTCCCGTTCTGGGTCGGGACCCTCGCCGGAGCGGGCGCTCTGGCGCTCACGCTCGAATTTCTGGATCAGTTCAATACGCACGGCAGCCGCATCAAGGAGTTCGAGACCGACGGGGTGCCCCCTCCCGAGGATGACATGTTCATCTACAACCTGTCGCAGGTCGTCGGGGCGCCGGTGCGCAGGGGGGGCACGCTCGAAGTGCTGAACAACGGCGACGAGTTTTTCCCCGTATTGATGGACGAAATCGAACGGGCCGAAAAAACCATCAACCTCATGTCGTACGTGTGGCGGTCCGGCCGGATGGCGGAGGAGGTGTTCGCCGCCCTCGAGAAGAAGGCAGGGCAGGGGGTGGAAGTGCGCGTCATGATCGACGGCATCGGCAGCCTGTTCCTGGCCCCATCCCGACGGCAGGAGCTGAAGGAATCCGGCGTGCATCTGGCGGAGTTTCTCCCACTGGTTCCGCGCACCCTTCCGCGCCTGAACAACCGTAACCACCGGCGCGCGTACCTGTTCGACGGCAAGGTCGGGTTTACCGGCGGCATGTCCATCGCGGACCACTGGCTCGGCGACGGCAAACAACCCGGACACTGGCGGGACTCCATGGTCCGCGTGACCGGCCCGTTCGTGGAAAGCCTCCAGTACGCCTTTACGCAGTTGTGGGCCGGCATCACCGGCGAATTGCTCGTCGGGCCGCATCATTATCCGCAGATCATGGAGGACGACCCGGAAAGCAAGATGCACCACCTCGGCGTGGTGGATTCCCCCGGCGACGTGGCGCACCCGCTGCTCCACCTGCTGTGGCTTACGTTTCTGTCGGCAAAAAACCGGATTTACGTAACCAATTCCTATTTCGTACCGGATCGGTATATCCGGCAGATCATCCTGGATAAGGCCCGGGAGGGGGTGGACATCCGGCTGCTGGTACCCGGCAGGCACATCGATAACCCGTTCGTGCGGTGGGCGGCCCGGTATTACTACCCGGCGTTTCTGGAAGCCGGGGTGCGCATCCATGAATACCAGGATACCATGATGCACGCCAAACACATCGTGGTGGACGGCTGCTGGACGGTGGTCGGCTCGGCCAACATCGATATCCGGTCGATCCGGCTGAACCAGGAAAACGTACTGGGCATCTGGAACGAGGACGTAGGGCGCCGCTACGAGGAGATTTTCATGAACGACCTGAAGCAGGCCCGGGAGATCACCCTGGAGGATATGCAAAACGCCGGGCCATTCGACCGGGCCCGATCCTACCTTTCCCTGCCCTTCGAGGGCCTGTACTGAGGCGGCGGGCCGGAGGATACCCCGGGGGGGCTTCCTTTCTCTCGTCCTCCCGGCCCTTGCTTGTACGTCATTCCGGCCCCTCCGCCGTCTACCGACGGCGGCAGCCGGGATCTTGGAAGGCCGTGGTAAAACCCTTATGAGATCCCGCATCAGACCTGTCCCGCTCCGCGGGAGCCTGTCCCGCAAGGCGGGGTGCGGGATGACGTTTAGAGTGAACGTCCTCCCAG
>CBDUBS010000332.1:0-3085 GCA_965365445.1 uncultured bacterium
GTCGATCATGCCGTAGCCGGCAGAAACCGTCTGATCGCCCGTGTAGGAGTTTTTCGGAGCCGTTGCCTCGATGATGTAGTTGCCGAACACGTACTGGCCCGAACTCGTCGTATCGACCACCCCGACGGATTTGAAGTAAGCCAGGTTGTCTCCCGCATAACCGGAATAGGCAACCCCGCGCCCCTCCCGGTATTCGAACCGGCGCTCGGCGAAATTGCGGTTGACGTCGAGGAACGATCCGCCGGCCTTGATTCGTGCGCCGGACCCGTTGAAGAACCGGAACGGCACGGTCAGGTCCAGGGCGGCCTGTCGGTTGTCTTCCTGCATGAACCGGAAGAACCGGGTAGGGGCGGGGTACAGCGAGCTGGGCCGCTGGTAGGTTACCCCCTCTTCGGTTGTCGTGAAGTGGTTGGAGAAGTACCGCAGGTCCGGTTCGTCCTGGCTGTTGTCGGCAACGGCGGCGTTCCACTCCGCCGTGAGGAACCCGAGATGGTGCTCGCCTCGCATCTGGAGCGATTGCAGATCGCGTTCCCGGAAGGCCAGCACGCGCGTCTCGAAGGTGGACGCCTCGGAGAGGTCCTGCCAGTATCCGGTCAGGTACCGGGCATCGGCCTGATCGCTCCGCGTTTTCAAAAACGTGGCCGAAACCTCGTGGTTTCGATGGGGCCGGTAGGCCAGCGTACCCATGCCTCCCCAGTTGAGCTCCTGCGACGAGCGCCAGTCGTAGCCGCTGCCGCCTCCAAACAGCCGGTTGGCCGTCAACTCATCGATGTCGGATATCCGGCCTCCGGTAAGTGCGTACCGACCAATGGAGCCGTCGTTATAGGATGAGTAATCCTGTCCGTACGACACGCTCGCCGTATACCCCAGCGGGCGCCCGAGGAAGGAGAACTGGTTCCCTATGGCCGCCGAAAAGCTTTTGTTTACCGGCGCCGAAGCGGGTATCGGCGACATGTTCGGATCGAACGACCGGGCGATCTGGTCCAGCGAAGCGGCGATGGATGGATCCCTCCGGGCCAGAATCTCGACCGTTTGATCTTTTGGAATCTCGAGTCGGCCATTGCGGATCAGATCCGGTACGGCCGGGGTGTTGCCGCCGAAGCCCAATAAGTTGGCTTCGGCTCCGGGGAAAACGAGAAACTGGTCCGAAAAGCTCGTTTCGGTATTGTAGGTGGACGACATCGAAAGCTGAAACGTAAAGCGTTCCGGAAATCGTTTCGTGCCGACATTCACCAGCCCGCCGCTGAAATTGCCCGGCTTGTCCGGCGTGAACGTTTTCGTCGTAACGATGTTATCGAGCAGGTTCGACGGGAAGAGGTCGAGCTGAAAGGCTTTGCGGTCCGGGTCGGCGCTCGGCAACTCGGCTCCGTTCAGATGCGTCGAGGAATACCGATCCCCCAGGCCGCGGACGTACACGTATTTGCCGGCCACCACCGAGGCGCCGGTTACTCTGGTCATGGCGGCGGCGGCATCGCCCGAGCCGGACTGGCTGATGGCTTCGGCGCTGATGGCGTCGCTTACGGCTACGGCTTTCTGCCGCTCGCGCAGCAGGGCGGCTTCCGAGTTCCGCACCGCTTCGGCCTCTACGATCACGCCCTCCAGGCTCACGGCCTCGAAGGACAGGCTGAGGTCCATGCGGAGGGTAGCCCCCGGCTCCACGACAACGTTCCGCACGGTTTTCGGGGTGTACCCGACGTAGGAAAACTCCAGGTTATACGTCCCGCGATCAACCGCCGTAATATGGTAGCGGCCGTCGAGGTCCGTCGTGGAGCCGATGGCCGTCCCCTGAATGACGACGTTGGCCCCTATGAGGGTTTCGCCGGACTCCGCGTCCACGACGACGCCCCTGATAGAGCCTTTCTGACCAAAAGCGGATGTGAAAGCAGCGAGAAAAAGAACGCCCAGCAGGCAAAGCCGCGAAAGAATGCGCGCGGTGGAAAAGTACATATAAAGCTACTATTTACAGACAGGATGGATGCGCCGGAGCGTACAACCCCACGCATAAGTTGCCGCTAAAGTACCCGTAGCGCGTTATCCTTCTGTTACCTCACCGTTATGCTAGTGTTAACAGGACCCGACCGACCCTTTTATTGCCGCTGCCGCCCCATGCGGCGCGCTGCGCCGCCGAACCCTCTTGCCCGGCCCTTGATGGGGCTGCGCCAAGTCTCTATTATTCAATGCTGCGCGAAGCCATACGGCCGAACAATATCGGGCGTCCCTCGTAAAGCGTTTCTTCGGGTGGTTTCGTCGGGGGACGGAACGTACCCCTGACCCCGTTTCCGTCGGTTGCCCTCTCCACCCATGCACCCCGCACGGCCTCGAACCGGCCTGATTCTTTTTGCGCTCTGGCTGATGACGTTTTCAGCCGGGAGCCAGGTGCTGCTCATCGCCCCGATTCTTCCGCGTATCGGAGAAGCGCTGGGTATTCCGGAAGGCATCCGGGGCATTCTGATCACGGCGTATGCCTTCACGCTCAGCCTGTCGGCGCTGGCGACGGGACCGGTATCGGACCGCTTCGGGCGCCGCCGGGTGCTTATCGCGGGCTCGGCCTCCATGGCCGTGGCGCTGCTCCTGCACACCGTCGCCGACTCCTTCGCGTCGCTGCTGGCGATGCGGGCCCTGGCCGGGGTGGCTGGAGGGATGCTCAGCGGGGCGGCTGTGGCGTATGTGGGCGATTTCTTTCCCTACGAGCGCCGGGGATGGGCCAACGGGTGGGTGATGAGCGGCATTGCCGTCGGCCAGATCGTCGGCATCCCGGCCGGAACGCTGCTGGCCGACTGGTTCGGGTTCCGGTGGTCGTTCGTGATGTTCGGGGTGACGATGGCGCTGGCCTCCGTTCTCATCTGGCGCGTGGTGCCGCAGCCGGATGTCGCCCGCTCCGCCCAACGGCTCTCGCTGAAAGGCGCGTTTCAAACCTACGCCTACCTGATCCGCACGCCGGATATTGCGGCGGCTACGGTCGTGTATTTCCTCATGTTTTTCGGCGTGGGGTTGTACGTGGTTTATCTGCCGACGTGGCTCGGGCACTCACTGAACGTCACCGGCTTCGAGATTGCTTCGCTGTTTTTCGTAGGAGGCATCGCCA
>CBDUBS010000333.1:0-3037 GCA_965365445.1 uncultured bacterium
GGAGCGCCGGTTGCAGCAACTGGTCGATGCCGATAGCCTCGCGGCCGGTTCCTACTCGTTCATCGAGTACCGGCCGGGGGTTGCCTGGGTGACGCCCCGGTTCGAGGCCGGAGGCGAGGTGGAGTACCGAACGGAGGATAACTGGGCAGGCGGCGAGCTGCTGGGCGGCGCTACCGCATGGACCGTCAAATCGAACCTGAAATACATACGCCCGCGCGTGTTCAATACCGAGGCGACGCTCGGCTACCGGGTGCGCCGCTACGACGACGCCTTTCCGATCCGGTACCGGGGCGAAAATACCGAATCGGTCGTGACCCGACTCAACAGCCGGTACACGCCGTTGCAACGGGCCGTAGAGGCAAGCTGGTTTTATGAAGCCCTCACCGAACGCACGCCGACCCTTCAGGAAGTGTACGTCCGTGTGGGGCCGGAGTACAGCGAAAGCCGGTACACCTGGGAGGACGACGGAAACGGCATCGCCGAACTGGACGAGTTCATCCCGGAACGGACCCCCAACGAGGGCGAATATGCCCTGCTGTACGTGCCCTCGGATTCCCTGATTTCGGCGGTGAGCGTGCAGACCCGGCTCCGCCTTCAGGTGGAACCCTCCCGCTACTGGGTCCGCCCGCCCACCGACTGGCGGCGTCACCTCCGGAATCTCTCCAGCCGAACGACCTTCGAGGTCATCGAGAAAACGCGCGACTCCGACCTGGCCCGGATTTACCTGCTCGACCTGAGCCGGTACCGCCGTCCCGGTACGACGCTCAATGGTCGGCTTCGGATAGGGCAGGAGCTGTTCCTGTTTCGCAACGAGCGCCTGTACGGGCTCGACCTTTCGTTCTCTCAGGCGCGCTCGCTCAGCGACCTGGCCGCCGGGGAAGAAACCCGCTTCCTGAATGCGTGGCGCACCGAGGGCCGCTACCGCCCGGCGGACGCCTGGGGCCTGCGCCTGACGGCGGCGCTGGAACGCAACCGGGCCGGGAGCGGGCGATTCGCCTCACGCCGCTTCGACATCGAAAGCGCCCAGGTGTACCCCGAAATTTCGTTCTCGCCGTCTACATCGGTGCAATTATCCGGCGGCGCTTCCTACACCGCTAAAACCGACTTTACCGAAAAAGACCGTTCGGCGCGGGTGCTCCGGTTCCCGTTCGAGATGCGGTGGTCGCGGGTGGGCCGGATGAACCTCTCCACCCGGTTCGAGCTGGCCAACGTGCATCTCACCGGCGAGGCGGGCGGCCTGGCGGCGTACGAACTCACCGACGGCCGCGGTCCCGGTACTTCGATGCTCTGGAGCGTGAACGGCCAGTACACCATCAACCGCTATCTGCGGGCCTCGTTGTTTTACGACGGCAGGCTGCCTCAAGGTGTTCCGGCGATCCACACCATGAGGGCGCAACTCGGCGCGGTGTTCTGATCCGTCGTTCAGGCTTTCGGGGCGAACATGGCTTCGTAGTGGGGAAGCGGGGCAAAGATGCCGCCGCTGCGCCGGTAATAGTCCTCGTTCAGGGTGAATACCCCGTCGTGCGTGTTGGCCCAGACGGCCTCCGGAGCCGGATGGTACGAACGCATCTCTGCCCAGTGCTTGTAGTTCTGGTGCCCGTTCGTTTCGAGCAAGCCGGTCCCGAGCCCGGGGAACGGGGCCAGTCGCGCCGCTACGTTCTTGTTCCACTCCACCAGGATCGGGTTGACGGTGAGGTCGGCGCAGAAGCACGGTACGTTCCGTTCGTGCGCCGCCAGAGCTATCTTCATCGTCATCGAGAGCGTCTTGGCGATGGCCTTGAGCGCGATTGCCCGGTACCCCATCTCGATGCGCTCCACGGCGTCCTGATCCGTATGAGCGCTTTCATCGGAGGCGAGGCGCACGGGGATGTCGGTAACGTCGATGTGCATCTCTTCCGGGAACGGCTCCTCGATGATGGCGATCTGCTCGAACGCGCCGATATTCCGGGCGTAGTCGAGCAGGCGCAGCAGGGCGTCCTTGCTCTCGTACCGGCCGTTGGCGTCGAAGTAGTACGGCAGCTTGCCCGAAGCGGTATGCGGGGTGCGGACGTGCCCGATGGCTTTATGGATCGCCGTGAGTCGGGCTTTGTCCTTTTCGAGCATCTCGGCCTGCGTACCGGGCTGACCGATCTTGATTTTCATGAAGAAATAGCCCGCCTCTGCCGCCGCTTCGATCTCCTCGATGGGGATGGCATAGGCCATCAGCGGGATGCTGGCTACCTCGTCGTGACGGGTGGAGAGAGCCGGACGGTACGCCGCCGGAATCATCTCATCGAACGTTTCGAAGCCGTTCTGATCGGCGTACAGCAGCCAGGCCGCGTTGTCCAGCCCCACGAGGGCGTTCAGGGCGAACGTCTTGCGCAGGTCGGGGTTGCCGGTGATCTGCTTGCCGTGCCTGAATACCTCTTCCAGCATACCGTCCAGCAATTCGACCGGAGAGGAGAAAGCCTCTCCGGCGGCCATTTGCAGGGCGCGTTCCGTCAGGGCGTACATCAGCGCATTGCCGCCGCTCTCGGAGTGGGCCGCGAACACCTGCGCGTCGGACCAGAGCACATTTTGTGTGCACAGCCCGATCTTCCGGGCGCCGGCATCGCTTTCCATCATGGCTACGGTCTGCCAGATTTCGGTCATGTATCCGCCCTTGAACCCGAACGGCCGGATGAGCGGCTCCCGCTCGAAGTTGGAATCGACGCGGCGGATGCGCACCGGCGCGGCGGCTCGCACGGAGCCCGGCCCGGTCAGGCCCAGCCCGGCCGTAGCCAGGGTAGCTGTTTTCAGAAAGGTCCTTCGGTCCATCGATTTCTTGGTATGGGCAGGGTGGTCACCCTGCTGTCGGCATGAGGGTGCGCAGGGTTTCCAGGTCGCGCTTCATCGTCCGTACGTACTGACGGCGGCGTTCGGCCGGGGAGAGGCCGGCCTCGGGCGACTCGGTAAGCGGGTACTCGTAGTGCACCGAGATCGGTCCGCGCACCCCGAGTTGCCCGATGAGCTTGAAATACTGGTCGAAATCCACCATGCCCTCGCCCAGCGGAACGCT
>CBDUBS010000334.1:0-2996 GCA_965365445.1 uncultured bacterium
GCGACCGGAGCCCCCATACCCGAGGCCGGCCGATGAAGCAAGCGCTCTGGCTGGCGGCCGCGCTCGGGTGGCTCGCCGTTCCCGCGGCCGGGCAGACCCCGACGTTCCTCGTTACCGGCAAGGTGATCGAGGCCGCCGATGCATCCCCGTTGCCCGGTGTGCATGCCGTCCTCTACCCGGCGGGGGATAGCACCCGCCCCACGGGTGTGCTCAGCGACGCCGACGGGCAGTTCCGGCTCACCGTGGCCCGGCCCGGTACGTATGTGCTCCACGTCTCCTTCGTCGGGTTCAGCCCGCATGAGGATACCGTGCGGATTACCCGCCCCCGGACACGTATCGGCACGATCCGGCTCCGGGAAAAGACGCTCGACCTGAGCGAGATCGTCGTGGAGGAAGTGCAGGAGCGCGTCCGGCTCCGGAAAGACACCACCGAGTACAACGCCGACGCTTATCGCGTCAACCCCGATGCCGACGTAGAGGACCTCATCGCGAAGATGCCGGGCGTCGTCGTTGCGGATGGTGAAGTGCAGGTGCTCGGCGAGGACGTCCAGCGGGTTCTCATCGACGGGGAGGAGTTCTTCGGCGACGACGCGATGCTGGCCCTGCGCAACCTGCCCGCCGACATCGTCGAGCGCATCCAGGTATACGACCGCGGCTCCGAAGAAGCCCGCTTCTCCGGGTTCGAGGACGGCAACACGGAAAAAACCATCAATATCATCACGCGGCCGGGCCGCAGCCGGGGGCAGTTTGGCCGGCTCTACGGCGGGCTCGGCTCCGACGCCCACTACCGGACCGGCGCTGCGCTCAACGCGTTCCAGGGGCGCCGCCGGATCACGCTGCTCGCGATGTCGAACGACGTCAACGAGCAAAACTTCGGCACGGAGGATTTACTCGGAGAAGTGGAAACGTCCTCTCGCCGCCGTTCGGGCGGCCTGGACGTGCGCAACTTCCTCGTCGGCCGCCAGATCGGCCTCAGCACCACACATGCCCTCGGGCTGAACTACACCGACCGCCTCGGCAGGCGGCTGCAACTCAATGGCAGCTATTTCTTCAACCAGAGTGACAATATTAACCACACGGACCTGGACCGGGAGTACGTCCTGGGCAGGCGATCCTCGCAGCGTTACGCCGAAACCAGCGACGCCGCCGCCGAAAACCTCAACCACCGCTTTTCGGGACGGCTCCAGTTTCGCATAGACTCCAGCCATACGGTCCAGTTCATTCCCCAGTTCAGCTACCAGAGCAACACCTCGCTTTCCCGGCTGCTCGGCACGAACCGGATGCCCGCCGGCGACCCGCTCAACCGGACGTTTACCGACAACCTGAACGACAACGCCGGTTACAGCGCCGCCGCACGCCTCATCTTCCAGCGCCGGTTCGCCCGACCGGGCCGCACGGTTTCGGTGAGCGCCGCCGCTGCACTGCGCGACCGCACCGGCGGCCGGGACCAGTTTGCTACCCGGCTCCGCTTCGACGACGAGCCCCCGCTGGACTCCACGCTGCTTTACGATCAGCAAATCAACAACGACGTGGAGGGCGTAAGCTACTCGGGCCGGGTGCAGTACACCGAGCCGCTGGGCGCAGGCGGGCAACTCGAGCTCAGCTACTCCCCCTCCTACTCCGAAAGCCGATCCGACCGGAGAGCCTACGGCCCGGACCCGGCCACGCTGCTCTATACCCGGCTGGATACGGCCTATTCCAACCTGTTCGACAACCGGAGCGTAGCCCAGCGCGGCGGCCTGGGCTACCGGAAGCGCGGCGACCGCTACGTGCTCACGACCGAGCTGGAGTACCAGAACGAGCGGCTGCTGGGCGACCGGATGTTCCCCTCGCCGTTCGCCGTGGACCGCACGTTCCATTCGCTCCTGCCCTCGGCCACGCTCCGCCTCGACTTCTCGGAGCGGCGCAACCTGCGGGCCGTGTTCCGCAGCGCAACCGATACGCCCTCCATTGCGCAGCTTCAGGATGTCGTGGATAACCGCAACCCGTTGCACCTCGTGAGCGGCAATCCGGGGTTGCGCCCCGGCTATACGCGGGTGCTGTACATCCGTTACGGCGGCGCCGCGCCCGAGAAAGGCCGCATGGTTTCGGTGTTCCTCTCCGGATCTCAGACAAGCCGCTATACCGGCAACTCCTCGGTGCTGGCCGCCGCCGATACGGTGCTGGAAGGAACTATTGCGCTGCCCGCCGGAGCCCGGTTTACCCGCCCGGTCAACCTGGACGGTTACTGGAACCTGCGCTTCGCCGTTTCGATGGGCATGCCGCCGGCGGCGCTCCGGAGCAACCTCAACCTGAATGCCGGGGCGGCTTACCGGCGCTTGCCGGGGCTGGTAAACGGCATCCGGGACGCCACGCGCATCGCTTCGCTCACGGGCCGCGCTACGCTGGGCAGCAACATCAGCGAGCGGCTGGATTTTACGCTGGCCTACGCGGCGGAATACGCGGACAGCCGCAACGCTTCGTTCAGCGACCTGAACCGCCGGTACGTCCGGCACGAGGCGCAGGGGCGGCTGAACTGGCGGCCCGCCGCCGGCATCGTGCTCGAAACCCGCCTCCATGCCCGGGCTTATGCGGGCCTGGATAACGACCTCTACCCGCCGGTGGCGATCTGGAATGCCGGGATCGGGTATACTTTTCTGCCCGGCCGGGCCGCCGAGGTAAAGCTGTCCGTCTACGACATCCTCCAGCAGGATAACGATTTGAACCGCCGGGTCACCGAGTTCTTTATCGAGGATCGTCGGAGCGACGTGCTGGGCCGGTACGCCCTGCTGACACTCTCGTACCGGCTGCGACACTTTGCTGCATCCCCCGGCAGAAGGTAAAAGCCGGTTATGACGGAGCCAACCCTATCAGGCCGCGAGCGGAGGGGAAAGAGCAATCCCGCAGGGGCCTGGACCCGTGTTCCGCCACTGTTTGCCGACTTTGCGGCCGGGTCATCGGCCGGAGAGGAGTTCGAGCGGCCGGCCGGCCAGGACGCCTTCACGGGGTTTTACCGG
>CBDUBS010000335.1:0-2985 GCA_965365445.1 uncultured bacterium
ATGCCGGGGGTGGATCTGGCCTCCGTTTCCGAGCGGCGCACCCGCCTGTTCGGGGAAACCTTCGCGCACGATGTGGCCGACCTGGAGTGCCCTGCGGCGAGCCTGCAATACCGCTGGGTGCGCGAGGGCGACTGGAAGCTGATCGCGCCGGCATCCGCACCGCCCGAGTTATACCGGGTGGAAGCCGACCCGGAGGAGCGGCGCAATCTGGCCGCCGAAAACGCCCCCGTCGCCCGGCGGCTCCTGCACCTGCTCGATGCGTGGTGGAGGCCCGGGTCCTCTAACCCCTGTCCGGAGTCAGCTCCATGATGGCCCGCTTCGTCTGGCTGCTGGTTATGGCATTCCCGGCGCTGCCGACCGCCGCCCGGCAGCCGGAGCCGCCCAACGTCCTCATCATCCTCGCCGACGACCTCGGCTGGGCCGATACGGGCGTCTACGGCAGCACGTACTACGAAACCCCGGCCATCGACCGGCTGGCCTCCGAGGGTATGCGGTTCACCGACGCCTACGCCGAACCCCTGTGCTCGCCGGGCCGGGCCGCCCTGCTGAGCGGGCAGTACCCGGCCCGCGTCCGCCTGATGCGCGCGCTGACGCGACGGCCCACCGAAACCGAAGGGCATGTGCCCGCGCGGGCCGCCCCGACCCGAAAGGTCGTCGAGCCGGTGGACCGCACCCGGATGCCTCTGGAGGTACGCACCGTGGCCGAGGCGCTCCGGGATGCCGGCTACAACACCTACCACCTGGGCAAGTGGCACCTCTCCGACTCCGAGCAGACCTATCCCCACCATCAGGGATTCGATACGGTGGTCGGCGTGGGAGGGCCCGGACCGGGAAGCTATTTCTCTCCCTACCGCATTCCGATGCTCGCCGACGGACCGCCGGGGGAGTACCTCGGCGAGCGCCTGAGCCGGGAAACCATCCAGATCCTCGAAAACGAAACCGTTCGCGAAGGGCCGTTCTTCATTTATCTGGCGCAACCCCTCGTGCATGGTCCCTGGGAAGCGCAGCAGGAGTGGGTAAACCACTTCACGCGCAAGCTGACCACGGCTTCGCGGAATAACGGCGACCCGACGGGCGGGCAGCGCACCCCCGTGGCCGCCGCCATGATCCGCGGCCTCGATGAAAGCGTAGGCTGCATCCTGGCCCGCCTGGACGAGCTCGGGCTGGCAGAGAACACCATCGTACTGTTCACCTCGGATAACGGCGGAGTGGTCCACATCGAAAACCCGGTTCCGGTGACCTCCAATTACCCGCTGCGCGACGGCAAGGCCTCGATCTACGAAGGGGGGATCCGGGTTCCTTTTCTGCTGCGCTGGCCGGGCAGGGTGGCTCCGGCTACCGTAAATCCGACGCCGGTGCACCTTATCGACCTGTTCCCTACCCTGCTCGAGGCGGCGGGCGCCGGGCCGGAACCGGCTCTGGACGGCCGCAGCCTGCTGCCGATACTCACCGGGACGGGCCGCCTCGAGCGAAACGAGCTGTTCTTCCATTTCCCCTGGTACATGGGCGCCGGCCAGACGCCCGCTTCCGCCGTGCGCGAGGGCGATTACAAGCTCATACGGTACTGGGGCGAAGGCCCCGGCCGCACCGACCGCCACGCGCTGTATAACCTGGCCGATGACCCCGGCGAAGGCCGCGATCTGGCGGCCGCTCAGCCCGAGCGCGTCGGCCGGATGAGCAGGCGTCTGGATCAGTGGTTGCAGTCTACCGGAGCGCTCACGCCGGCGCTCAATCCGGACTACCGTGAGGATGCCCGGACTAAAGCCGCCTCCGCAGATCGTAAAGCTCGCCGCAAGGCCCGCTCCCGCACTCCGGCCGAAGCTCCGTAGAACAGGCCCACGCCCCTTTCACCCTTTGCATTACTGCCGGCGTTGCCGTTCGGGCAACCCGTAGAGGTTCTTTCACCTGCTCCCTGATTGCCATGAACCAGCTCATGCTCGGGCTGTCGGCCTTTCTGTTGCTCGCCGGATGCAGCCCCCGCCCGGACGAGGGGGCCGACGCGCCCGTCCGGCCCAACATTGTCTTTATCCTCATCGACGACCTCGGCTGGGCCGACCTGCCCGCCTACGGCCACCGGTTTCACGAAACGCCGAACATCGACCGGCTCGTGCGGGACGGGATGCGCTTTACGGACGCCTACGCCGCCGCGCCCGTGTGCTCGCCCACCCGGGCCGCCATCCAGTCCGGGCGCTACCCGGCCCACGTCGGCCTGACGGACTTCATCCCCGGCCACTGGCGCCCGTATGAGCGCGTGATCGTCCCGATCAACCGGACGCAGTTCCTGCCGCCGGATGTCGTAACGGTCGGGGAAGCCCTGCAACGCGCGGGGTACGCAACGGGATACTACGGCAAGTGGCACCTCGGCGACCCCGAATACGGCCCGGAAAAGCAGGGGTACGAAGAAACGATGGTGCACCGGGGCTGGGGGCATTTCGACTTGGCGAAGAAACTGTTTCCGGCTCCGGAAGTGGGGCCGGAAGCGTACCTGACGGATGTGCTCACCGACTCGAGCATCGCCTTCATCGGCAGGCATCGGGATGAACCGTTTTTCCTGACGCTCTCACACTTTGCCGTGCACATTCCGCTGGAAGCCCGCGAGGAAGTCATCGCCCGGTACGAGGCCAAGGAAAAGCCCGCCGGCGGGGTCAACAACCCCGTGTACGCCGCCATGATGGAACACGTCGATCAGAGCGTGGGGCGGGTGGCGGCGGCGCTGGACGAGCTCGGGCTAACCGACCGAACCGTGGTCGTGTTCTCGTCGGATAACGGCGGCCTGCACGAACGCTTCGACAAAGCCGACGGCGTGGTCGTAAGCAACAATGCCCCCCTGCGGGACGAAAAGGGCAGCCTGTACGAAGGCGGCATCCGCGTGCCGCTCGTCGTGCGGTGGCCGGGGGTCGTCCGGCCCGGAACCGTATCCGACGCCGTCGTGACCAGCGCCGACCTGTACCCGACCTTCCTGGCGATCGCCGGGGCCGAGCCGCC
>CBDUBS010000336.1:0-2959 GCA_965365445.1 uncultured bacterium
GGCGCCGGGCGGCGCAGCGAACTGGATCGACCCGTCGGCGGCGCGGATCCGAACGAGCTGCTCGTTGCCGGCCTTATCCACGATGCGCTCGAACCGAAGGCTGTACGCCGAGGTATCCACCACGGATCGCTCCAGCCGGAGCGTGGAAACCGGAAGCAGGGCCCAGGCCGAATGGGCGGTTTTGCCGGCGGGGAAGAGGGGAGCGCCGATCAGCGAGGCTCCCATGAACCCCTCGCCGTTCCATTGCATGACGACCTCCTCGTAGGGCGGCAGGGCGGAGGAGCCGTAAACGTGGCGCTGAAACAGGTACGGGCCGGTGGAATCGGAGGCGACCCAGGCCACCGAGTGGTCGAAATGATGCAGTTGAAGCACATCCTTCAGCAGGCTGTCGGCTTCGATCAACCGGCGAACGTCCCTGTGTTCGAGCGCGCGGGGGTCGAGCCCCTCCGAGGGCGAGGCGGCCAGCCAGGCGAACAACCGCTCGACGGCGAGGGAGTGCCACCCCGTCCACGGTTCCGGCGTCAGGCGCAGCGCGGCGAACTCCTCCGTCAGCCGGACGGGCCGGGTGGAGAGCGCCGCGTTCAAGCCCCCCGCGTAGGCGTCCAGCAGCGCTTTTTCCTCGTCGGTGAGGGTCTGGTAGGCCGCCCGGGCCTGTCGGGCGATTTGCAGCTGCACCATCAGCCTATCGACCGGGAGCAACCGGTCGCCGAACCATTCGGCCAGGCGGCCGAGGGCGGCCTGACGCCAGAGCGCCGCCGTCCACGCCCGATCCACGCCGTGGACGTACCCGAGCGCGGCGTAGGCATCGCGCTCGCCGGAGGCCGTCACGACGGGCTGGCCCGCATCGGTCCGGGAGACGGAGGCCGCTGCTTGCAACCCCGGTATTCCCACGCGGGCGGGGGCGCTCTGTTCGAGTCCGTACGTGAAGTACCAGAGGGCAAACCCCGTGACGACAAGCAGCACGAGCGCGATGAGCAGAGCGGAAAGGGTGCGGTACAAGACGGTAGAGGGGTGAGGGCGAAAAGGGAATCAGGCGGTTAACCCCGGTGCGGCTTCGTGCGTTTCACCGGCGCCGGCAGGGCGCGAGGTAGTTACCACAATGTTCGACGCCGGAAGGTTCAGGCGCCCGCCAGCTCCCGGAGGCGCAAGGCGTTCCGGACGGCGTTGCCGCCGCCGTCGTTATTGAAGTACACGTATACGTCTTTTCCCATACCGGCCCATTCGTGGAGGCGGTCTCTCCACCAGCACAGATCCTCCTCCGGGTACGAACCGCCGTACAGGTGCTGCCCATCCGGTCCGTGCAGCCGGACGTACACGAAGGAGGCCGTAGCGCGGAGAACACAGGGGAGATTGGCCCCGCTCATCACGCAATAAGCCGCTCCGAACCGTTCGAGCAAACCGAACACGTCCTCCCGGAGCCACGAAGGGTGCCGGAACTCGACGGCCACGCGCACCCCATCCGGCTTCACCTGCAAGAAGTACTCCAGCCGCCGGTAGTCGAACGCGAACCGGGGGGAGAGCTGTACGAGCAGCGGTCCGGCCTTCCACTCGAGCAACCCGAGGGAAGCCCGGATGCGGCTCCACCACCCTTCCGGGCCGTAGAGCCGCTGCCGGTGGGTCAGTAAGCCGGGCGCCTTGACGCTCATTTGAAACCCGTCCGGCAGCCGTTTCCGCCAGCTCGCGAACGCCGTATCGCGGGGCCAGCGGTAATAGGCTGCGTTGAGCTCTACAGTGCCGAACCGCCCGGTGTAGAAATCCAGTCGGCGGTAGGGAGGCGTTCCCTCGGGGTATAACACGCCCGTCCAGTGGTCGTAGCTCCATCCCGACGTGCCGATGTAAATCCCCACCTGACCCTCCCGACTTCCCGCCGCTACTGCAACTCGCGCACCCAGATGTTGCGGAAGCGCACGGGGTTGTTGTGGTCCTGCAACCCTATGGGGAGCTTCGCCGGATGCGCCTTGTATGCAGGGCGCTCCTTGTGCGCCGTGGGGCCGGTAAGCTCGACGTGGTCCTGCACGAGCACGCCGTTATGGACGACGGTAACGTAGGCCGGTTTCAGCAGCTTGCCGCCGGCGTCGAACCGGGGGGCGCGGAAGAAAATGTCGTAGGTGTTCCACTCGCCCGGCTTGCAGGTTACATTCGCCATCGGCGGGTACTGCCCGTAGAGCGAACCGGCTCCGCCGTCGGCGTAGGTTTTGTTGTTGTACGTATCGAGCACCTGCACCTCGTAGGTGTTCATCAGGAAGATGCCGCTGTTGCCCCGGCCCTGGCTTTCGCCGACGACTTCCTTCGGCGCGGCCCATTCCACGTGCAGCTGCATGTCGCCGAATTCCTGCTTCGTCTGAATCTGGCCCGTTCCTTTGACTACTTCGAAATACCCGTCGCCCACTTTCCACTTAGCGGGGGCGCCGTCTTTCGCGGATACCCACCGGGAGAGATCGTCTCCTCCGAACAGCACCACGGCATCCGATGGAGGTGGGGCGGGCTGCCGGTCGCACTGGCCCGGCGTGACGGCCGTTGGAACGGGGCGGTTGGGGTCGTGGACGGCCCATTTGTACACTTCGGGATCGCCGACCTGCGGCCGGGTGCTCTGGCACGACGAAAGCAGCGGCGCCGCCAGCATCAGGCCGAGCAGCAACCGGTTGGTATGCCGGAAAGAACGGATGCGCATGGTACTTACCTCACCTGGATACGGAGAACGGAAATGCGGATAAACACGCCAATATACGCCGCCGGAGGGGCTTCGCACGATGGATTTACGTTGATGTTGTCGGCGGGAAGTCAGCCGGGCTGCACCACGTCACGCCGGATGCCATGCTGGTTTCATCCATGCCCTGCAAGGCCCCGCACCTCGCCTTGCGGGACAGGCTCCCGCTGAGCGGGACAGGTCCCCGCTGAGCGGGACAGGCTTGATGCGGGATCTGTTCAGGGTTTCATCACGGCCTTATGAGATCCCGGC
>CBDUBS010000337.1:0-2941 GCA_965365445.1 uncultured bacterium
AGCCGGGCAGGACGTGGTCATCCTGCTGGATTCCATCACCCGCCTGGCCCGAGCCCACAACGCGGTGGCTCCTTCCTCCGGTAAAACACTTTCCGGCGGCATCGAGGCCGGCGCCCTGCGCGGGCCCAAACGGTTCTTCGGAGCCGCCCGGAACGTCGAGGAAGGCGGCTCGCTCACCATCATCGGCACCGCCCTCATCGATACCGGCAGCCGCATGGATGAGGTGATCTTCGAGGAATTCAAGGGCACGGGCAACATGGAGCTGGTGCTGGACCGCCAACTGGCGGACCGGCGCATCTTCCCGGCGATCAACATCGTCAAATCCGGCACCCGCCGCGAAGAACTGCTGCTCCAGGAAGCCCGCCTCAGCCGCATCTGGATTCTGCGCAAGCTGCTCGCGGACATGGACCCCATCCAGGCGATGAACTTCATGACGGAAAAGATGCGCGGCACCCGCAGCAACGACGAGTTCCTGGTCGTCATGAACTCGTAGCCCCGCACCGAGACCGATTCAACCCGAGGACCCGCCGCCCACGCAGCGGGTCCTTTTTTCTGCATAGCGACATGCCTGTCAAAATCCTTCTTTTCGACATGGACGGGGTGCTGGTGGACGTTTCGGCCTCGTACCGCCGCGCCATAGAAGAAACGGCGAAGCTCTTTACCGGCCGTCCGGTGGCGGAGGGCGCCATCCAGACGTACAAAAACCGGGGCGGCTTCAACGACGACTGGAAGCTGACATACCAGATCATCCGGGATGCCGGAGTTGAAGCCCGCTTCGAGGATGTGGTGGAGGCTTTTCAGATTCGCTACCGGGGCCGGACCTGGGACGGCTTCATCAACGACGAGCCGGCGCTCGTCCCCACGGAGACGCTTTCGGCGCTTCAGGCGCGGGGCCTGGTCATGGGGGTGGCCACCGGACGCCCACGCGACGAAGCCGCCTGGACCATCCGAAAGCGGGGTTGGGAGCCGTTCTTTTCGGTGCTGGTAGCCATGGAGGACCAGCAGGGCAAAGGCAAACCCGACCCGTTCTGCCTGTTGCACGCCCTGGAGGAGCTGCAACGCTTCGGTCACGCCGCCGACGCCTCGGAAGCGGTGTACGTCGGCGACACCGGCGACGACATGATAGCGGCGCGGGCGGCCGGAATGACGGGCATCGGGATGACGCCGCCCTACCTCGACGGGGCCGCGCACGCGGACGTGCTGCGCCGGGCCGGGGCCCGGGTGGTGCTCACGGACGGACGCGACCTGCCCGACGCCATCGAACGGCTGTAGCGGGTCAGCGCGGTACGATTTCGAACACGTCCCCCGGACGGGTGGGGATTTCCACCACGTTCGGCTCCGGGCGGGCCGGTACGATTTCGCCTCCGTTGCGGCGCACCGAAACCGGATCGGCCGTGCGCAGGCGAAGCGGCTCGCCGGCATCCGAACGGATGACGGCCCACACCTGCCCGGCTTTCCAGGCCATGTCCACCTCGAAGCCCCCCCGGGCTCGCAGGCCTTTTACGAATCCTTCCGGCCAGGCCGCCGGCAGCGCCGGAAGCAGGTGCACCTCCCCCGCGTGGCTTTGCAGCAGCATTTCGGCCATGCCGGCGGCCCCCCCGAAGTTGCCGTCGATCTGAAAGGGCGGGTGGGTATCGAACAGGTTGGGAAGGGTCGATTTGGCGAGCAGCAGCCGCAGATTCTCATGGGCCTGTCCTCCGTCGCCGAGACGCGCCCAGAAATTGATGAGCCACGCCCGGCTCCAGCCGGTATGCCCTCCACCATGCGCGAGGCGGTATTCGAGCGTCTTGCGGGCGGCGGCGGCCCACCGGGGTGCGCCCGTCGGCGTGATCTGGGCGCCGGGGTGAAGGGCGTACAAGTGCGAAACGTGCCGATGGCCCGGCTCCGCTTCCTCGAACGGCTCGGCCCACTCCATGAGCCTGCCGTCCGGCCCGATGCGCACCGGATCGGCGAGTCGCTCGCGGGCGGCGCGTACCCGTTGTACGAACGCATCCTCGACACGTAACTCAGCTGCCGCCCCGAGCACGTTGGTGAAGACGTCCCAGATGATCTGCTGGTCCATGGCCGGGCCCATGGAGAGCTGCGCCTTGATCCCATCGGGAGTGATGAAGGTATTCTCAGGCGAGTTCGTCGGACCGCTGACCAGCCGGCCGGTGCGGGGGTCCTCGACGAGCCAGTCCAGCAGAAACGCGGCGGCGTCCTTCAGGGCCGGGTAGGCCCGTTCGGCCAGGAACGCCCTGTCCCGGGTGAACAGGTAGTGTTCCCACAGATGTCGGGTGGACCATGCTCCGCCCACCACCCACATCCCGTAGCCGATGCGTCCGACGGGGCTCGTCCACCACCAGGCGTCGGTCGTATGGTGGGCCACGAATCCCCCGGCTCCGTAGACATCCCGGGCCGTTTTGCGGCCGCGCACGCGCAGGCTGTCCACCAGGTCGAAGAACGGATGGTGCAGTTCCGACAGGTTGGCGACCTCGGCGGGCCAGTAATTCATCTGGATGTTGATGTTGATATGGTAGTCGCTGTTCCAGGGCGCCTCGATGTGTTCGTTCCAGATGCCCTGCAGGTTGGCCGGCAGAGCGCCCGGACGGCTGGAGGCGATGAGCAGGTAGCGGCCATACTGAAAGTACAGGGCCTCCAGCCCGGGATCGACGGCCCCGGCCCCAACCCGGGTTAGCCGCTCATCCGTGGGTAGATGGGCCGGCGAGGCCCCGCCGAGGGAGAGGGCGACGCGGCGGAACAACTGCCCGTGCTCGGCGGTGTGCCGGGAGCGTAGGGCAGGGTAGGGTATGGCGGAGGCCGCCCGGAGGGTTTCGCGTGAGATCGCTTCCGGGTCGCCGCCCCGGTAGTCCGTCGCGGCGGAAAGCAGCAGCGTCACCCCGGATGCTCCTTCGATGCGCAGGCGGTTGCCGTGGCGACGCCGTGCTGGCCGGCGCCCGTC
>CBDUBS010000338.1:0-2923 GCA_965365445.1 uncultured bacterium
GAGCGGGCGCAGGCGCGGGCCGCCGCGCGCGGGCTGGCCTTGCAGATGGTGCAGGGCGACGTGAAGACCTTCCGGCTGCAGCAGACCTATGGGCTGGTCATCGCCCCGTTCAACGCTCTGATGCACCTGTACAGTCCACCGCGCCTGCGAAGGGGAGAATACTCCGAAGACCGCCAGCACGGGAGTATGGGCAGGCGGCTCGAACTCAAATATCGACTCGCAACCTGCCGCAAGCAAGCCCGCCGCGATCAATGCCATTCCGATTGTCGGGTACCGGCGCGCAAGCATGGTTAAAACGAGAAACTGTAGTTCAGGAAAGGCAACACCGGAAACAGAGTAACTTGCTTCATCACGTGCCTGGTGGTCCACTCGCGGGGTCCGGTTTGCTCCTGGACGTTATCCAGGTATACAAAAAACGGGTTCTTTCGGTTGTACGCATTGTAGACGCCGACGCTGAAGGTGTTTTCACCCCATCGACCCTTGCACGTATGCGAGTACGAGACGTCGAGCCGGTGGAAGGGGGGCATTCGGTAGCCGTTCCTGCTTCCATAATGCTCAACTTCTACAAAACTGAGGAAATATCTGGCCTCAGGAAACGTGAGGGCGATGCCGGAGCCGTATACCCAGGTCATCGCGACGATACCTTTCGATGAAAGGCTGCGCTTGACGACCGCCGATACGTCGTGGCGCCGGTCATACTTGTACGGAAACGGCCTGCCGTCGTTGAGCGTTTCGAACTCCCGGGTCGTTCGGGAAAGCGTGTAGCCAATCCACCCGGTCGTACGGCCCCGCTTCTTCCGGAGAAACACCTCTATTCCATACGAATGCCCCTGCCCTTGTACGACCTTGCTCTGCCAGTCCTGACCGCCCCGAAAAAAATCTTCCCCCTCCCTGTACTCGGCGAGCCCCTGCATCCACTTTCCGAATGCTTCCACCCCTGCCTCAACCCTTCCGCCGGGTCGGGCGTGCGTAAATCCCAGGCTCGCCTGATGCGCTTTTTCCGGACGAACCCGCTGCGTGGCCGGAACCCATAGATCGGTTGGGAGGCCGATCCCGGAGTTGACCAGCAGGTGGACGTACTGTCGCATCACGGAAAACGTCGCCAGGAGCCGCACCGACTCGGCGGGCGCGTAGGTAATAAGCAGACGCGGCTGGATCGATATATAAGGGTCTCCTTCGGTGACGAATGCCGATACGTGAATCCCGGTATTGACCGACATCCGCCCGGTAAGGTTCACTTCATTCTCAAGGTAGGCAGCCGCCTCCACGGCGCCTACCGGGGCAGAGCCAGTCGAATCCAGTCCCGGAAAACGGCTGCCCACTTCCCTGTGTACGCTGGAGCCGGGGTTATAGACGTGGTGCGTCGCGCCCAGCCCGGCCTTCACTTCGTATCCCGGACGTGGAAAAAACTCGAGGTCGAACCGGGCGCTCCAGTCCCGAACGCCCGATGCATAGCGGTACATCGATCCGCTCTCCAGCGTCGAGTCTGGCCCGATGGTCACAACCCTATCGTTGTACTCTCCACCGAACCGATACCGGCTATACAACAGCATCGCCGATGCGAACGCTTTGCGGCTCAATGCGCTCGTCCAACGAGCCGTAGCCGTCAGGTTTCCCCAACCAATTCCCATATGCTCGGTTTCCCGTTGATCGTATTCCGCATAGGAAAAAAGCTGTTCGGCTCCCGAGTACAGGCGGTCCCGGCCGCCATATACACTGACGTAAAACCGGTCGCGGCCAGTGGCAACGTAATTGAATTTTGCGTTGAAATCATAAAAGTAGTATCCATAACGGGCTCCCGGTTCCTGCAACCGCCGCGCCAACAGGTCGAGGTAGGTCCGACGAACCGACACCATGTACGAACTCCGATCCTTCAGCAGCGGCCCCTCTATCGTAAGCCTCGCCCCGACCAGCCCCACACTGGCCGTTCCGGCGGTTTTCTTCACATTCCCCTCTTTCATTACGACGTTGACCACCGAGGATAGCCGTCCACCGTATCGGGCCGGAAACCCTCCCTTGATGAGTTCGACCGAATGCAGGGCGTCCGGGTTGAACACGGACAGGAAGCCGAATAGATGGGCCGCATTGTATACCGGTGCTCCGTCGAGCAAAATCAAATTCTGGTCGGGCCCACCCCCGCGCACGTACAACCCCGACGATCCCTCCACGCCGGACTGTACGCCGGGGAGCAACTGGAGCGCCTTCATCACGTCGGCTTCCCCCATCAGTACAGGCAACTCCTTAACCTGGGCTATGGGAAGATCGATCCGGTTGACATCGGCCCCGGCCGCATGGCGCTCCGTAACAACCTCCACGGTTCCCAGTTCGGTATAAACCGGCCTCAGTTCAACGGTTAGCGGCAGCGGCTCGTCCGCAGCCCACCACACGTTCGCCGGCTCATAGCCGACATGCGAAACGATCAGCCGAAGTGAATCGGAAGCGAGATAAAGGCTGAAAAAGCCATAGGCGTTTGTCGTGGCGGCCGCGCCGCCGGAAGCCTCAACGACCGTCGCCCCCACCAACCGCTCCCCGCTGGATGCATCCTGCACGTATCCGCTAACGGCGCGCGTTTGAGCGACCAGTTCCGAAGCGTTCGTGCAAAAGAATGAGATGACTCCCGCGTAGATAAGGGCATGACGCATACAACGAGGCATATCATGCATACTCTCCAGAACAGAAGAACTAAGTGTTTTTATCGAACAATCACGCGCGTCGAACATGGTTTAAGGAGAACCATGTTCGACGCGCAACTCAAAGAACATTTCGCCTTTACTCAAGATGTTGATCCACAACCACATAATTCATATCCCAAGCCCTGTGATCACTACGGGGCTTATGACCTCTACATGTTGCTTCACGTTCATGAAGGAACGTGCCCGCCTCGGCAATAGCCACAAACGCTCTTAATTGCCTGATGTCCATT
>CBDUBS010000339.1:0-2915 GCA_965365445.1 uncultured bacterium
AGGCGGGGCACGACCGGGCCAGAGCCGGAATGCGGGCGCTGCCGCAGGGGCACGTTACGAACATAGCGGTGTTTTGCAGCGGCTCCCCGCAATGTACGCAATGCGTGGCCGATGGCCGGTTCAGGTTGCGGCAGTTCGGGCATTCGCCGGGTTCGAGAAACGGCGACTCCGCCACGAGACGCCGCAGACGAAGATGCGCCAGGTATGCCAGTCCGCCCAGGGCAATGAGGCTCAGGACGGCCGCCGGCACCTCCTGCAAAAACAACAGGAAGTTGGCCGCGGCATGTACAAGCCCGGCCACGAAAACGGAGGGGCCCATCACCAGAAACGTCGGGCGGGACGGGTAGATGAAACGGGCTTTCGCCAGCCCGAATCCCCACAGGGCGGCATAGGCCATGTGCGCGGGCACCGGCCAGAGAAATCGCACGAGCAGCACTTCGTTCCCGAAACGGGTGGCATACAGAATGTTTTCAACGGCCGCAAAGCCTAGCCCCACCGTCATGGCGTAGATCATGGCATCCACCGGCTCGTTCAGGTCCGCGAAACGCCGGGTGGTAACGACCGCCGCCACCGACTTGCAGATTTCCTCGTTGAACCCGACGAACAGACTGAACAGCAAGAGACTGGTCGTTGGGACGTACTCGTCCGACGAAAACACCCCGGCATCCATGCCGATGAGCTTGCCGGCGAGTTCGTTCAGCCCTGCCGCCACCCCTACGCTCACCGAGCCCCCCAGGATGGCCACCAGGACGAGGTACCGGAGAGCCTCCGGCTCGATGCGATCGTAACTTCGTATGATCCACAGCCACAGACTGGTGCCCAGAAGAATGGCCCCGGCGGTGATGAGCATGTCGTTTGGGGTGAAAATCCGCCCGGCGCGCAGGAAGCCGGACTCTCCGGCCGAAGCCTCTTCTTCAGCCGATCCTTGAACGCATAAGGCATCGGTTTGTTAACCAGGGGGCGGTCGATCCGGTTCTTTTTTGCCTTATTATTTTATGACCCGCGACCTCGATCCGAACCATCGGCGCCGGACCGTGTTTTCGTGCGGCTCACGGATGAGTTCATCCATCGGACCGGGCGGCCGGTCCACTGACGAACAGGCATCTCCCCCACCTGAAGCGTAAACCTGATGACGACAGACCCGCAGCCCATACCCTACCGGAACGAGGTGCTCCGCAAGGCGCTGCATTTACTGGCGCTGGTGGTTCCGCTGAGCCTGACGTGGCTGGGCAAGGCAGCTCTGCCGGCGCTGTTTGCAATGGCTCTGGCCGCCCTTGGGGCCGACTGGCTCCGGGTACGCTCGGCCGGCTTCGCCCGCCTCGTAGACGTGGTGTTCGGCCGTATGATGCGCGCGAGTGAGCGGCCTCCGCTCGGCGGTCCGGTAGTCGTCAACGGGGCGACCTGGGTGCTCCTGAGCGTAGCGCTCCTCGGGTTGATATTCCCGGTGCGTATAGCAGCGGCGGCCTTTTCTGCCTTCATGGTGGCCGATGCGGCAGCGGCGCTCATCGGACGACGGTACGGGAAGCACGAATGGTTCGGCGGTCCGCGCACGATGGAAGGTTCGGCGGCGTTCCTGGCCGCCGGATTGCTGGTTATGGCCGTATGGCCCGGCATCGCGCCCTGGACAGGCATACCGGCGGTGGTTGCTATGGCAGTGGCGGAAATACCATCGGGGCCGTTCAACGACAACATCCGCGTGCCCTTCGTCGGTGCGGTGGTGCTGTTCGTTCTGGAACGCTTCACCCTCGGCGCCGACATCGGGTTGTTTCTTACCGGAATCTGACAGAACCGCCGCCGTTTTCGGGAATTAAATACATATTCCCCATTCGCCCAGACCGATGGCCCGTATCGCACACGCCGCCCTGCAACGCCTGGCTGCGCTCAAACCGTTCCCCCAGCCCGCTTTCCTGTATGTCCGCTATCCGGTCGTGCTCATGCACGGGTTCGGGATGCTGGCCGCCCTGCGGCGCAACGGACACCTGCACGACGAAGCGCTGAACCTCCGGCTGCACGGGGCGCCCGCCTTCGCGCCGAACGTGGCCCCCTACGGTACCGTGTCCGTAAGGGCCGGCCTGTGGAAGGAGCGTATCGAGCGGGTGCTGCACGAAACACGGGCCGAACGGGTCAACCTCATCGCCCACTCGATGGGGGGCCTGGATGCCCGGTACCTGATCAGCCGGCTGGAGATGCACGAAGCGGTGGCGTCGCTCACCACGATATCCACTCCGCACCGCGGGTCGCCCATCGCGCAGTTTCTGCTCGATCAACCGGAAGTCTTCCAGAGCCTCGTCACGGACGTATGCAACTGGATGGGCTCGACGGCCTTCGAGGAAACGGCCTCCGATTTTTACACCGCCGTCACGGAGCTCCGACCGGCCTATATGGAGGAGCACTTTAACCCGGGCGTGCCGGATCATCCTTCGGTAACCTACCGCTCCTATGCCGGGCGGGCCGGTAAGGGCGCTCAGTCGGGCATCAACCCGTTGCTGATTCTGTTCAACAACCTCATCTACAATCGGGAAGGCGAGAACGACGGGTTCGTCTCGGTGCAAAGCGCCCGGTGGGGCGAATTCCGGGGCGTTTTCGAGGCCGATCATATCAAGGAAGTCGGCCTGAGCGTGCTGCCGGGCGGGTCGTTCAACTCGAAGGCATTCTACCGCTCGGTGGTCCAGGGGCTGGCCGAGGCCGGATTGTAATCACTCGAACCGCTCCCCGTTTACCTCGAACGAGTACGTGATCCCGGCATCGTGGCGCAGCATGGCCGACACGGAGCAGTATTTCTCCAGACTCAGATCGATGGCGCGGCGCACCTTTTCCGGGCCGAGCGGCCCGGTGAGCGAGTAATGGGCGTGGATGCGGATGAACACGGCGGGATGGCTGTCCAGGCGGCGGTCGGCGTCTACTTCGATCCCGAA
>CBDUBS010000340.1:0-2903 GCA_965365445.1 uncultured bacterium
CCGCTGTATCCGATGCGGTGGAGGGCCTTGCGGACGGCGGGCCAGTCGTTTTCGTCCTCGCCGATCTCGACCTTGAACCCGGCCCATAGCCCTTCTGCATCCCGCTTCGTTCGGCTGAACCCTTTGATGTCCACCTTGAGGATGCGCCCTCCGAGCGTTTCGATCCAGTGTTCCGGCCACCCGAAGTTGACGATGTTGCCCACGTCGAAGTACGCGCCCACCCACGGGCTATCGAACCCGTCGATGTAGCCGGCGAATTCCAGCGGGCTGAGCAGAAACCCGTTCCAGACGTTCTCGAGGGCGATTTTTACGCCCCGCTCCTCGGCGTAGGGAAGCACCTTCCGGATTTCCTCCTGCGAGCGAGCGTAGGCGTCTCCATAGGGCACGTCCTTCCGGACGACCGCCGGAACCAGCAGTACGGTCGTCGCCCCGTACGCGGCGGCGTCGTCGAGGGCCGTGCGGAGCGCCGCTGCGCTTTCGGCCCGCACGGCCGGGTCGGGGTCGCTGAGGGGCTTCTTCCAGTGCACCGAGTCCACGACCCCGTGGATGGGCAGACCGGCGGAATCCCGGGCGTGCAACACTTCTGCGGTGGTGTATTCGTTCGGGCTGTCGAGCTCGATGCCGTCGAAGCCCAGGCTTTTCACGAGCCGGAACTTCTCCGCCAGCGGCGCCTCCACCTGCACCATGCCGAGCTTTACGGCCTTCTTCAGTCGGACGGCGGAGCCGTGCGCCTCCGCCGAACGCATGGCCGCCGACAGGCCGGCCGCCGCCCCCGCCCATGCCACGAATTGCCTTCTGTTCATCTTCCGTTCTCCGGGTTAAGCTATTTAGCGGGCGTCGGCAAAGTCGGTGCGCTCCAGGCGGGTGACGCCGGGTTGCGGCACGACGGGCGTCGGCAGCGAGCCGAAGGCGAAGGCTTTCGGGGCAAGGTCCAGGTTGGCGCTCAGGGCTTCCTCCCAGGATACCACCTGACCCGTGTACGCCGACTCGCGGCCCATGATACCGGTGAGCGTGCTGTGCGCCACCTCACGGGCTTCGTTGATCGGCCGGCCCGCCCGGATCGACTGGATCCAGTCGGCGTGTTCCTGCACGTACGGGTTGTTTCCGCGCTCGCCGTACCGGTAGAGCTCCCGTCCGTCGTGGTCGGTAAGCACCGAGTGGTCCGTATGGAGGTGGGCAATCCCCTTCGTACCCACCACCCGGTTGGTCACCTGCCGGGCCGTGCCTTCCATCTGGCGGCACTTGGCCTCCACGCGCACCCCGTTGGGGTAGGTGTATTCCACACAGAAGTGGTCGTAGATGTGGCCGTACGAGGGGTCCACCCGAACGATCCGCCCCCCGATGCCGAGGGCCGACTCCGGGTGCGCCCCGAGCGCCCAGTTTATGGCATCCAGGTTGTGGACGAATTGCTCCACGATATGATCGCCGGAGAGCCACGTGAAGTAATACCAGTTCCGGCATTGCCACTCCATATCCGACATCCCGGGCTTGCGGTCCCGGAGCCATATCGGGCCGGTCAGGTAGTACTCCTGCGCCGCTACTACCTCCCCGATCATCCCGTCATGAATGCGTTTTACCCCCTCTACGAAGCTCGGCTGGCGGCGGTACTGCGTGCCGGCCACCACCGAGAGGCCCTTCCCGGCCGCCTCGTCGCCGGTGGCGATCACCGCCCGGATACCCGCCGGATCGACGGCGGCGGGTTTTTCCATAAATACGTGCTTCCCGGCCTCCACGGCCGCCGCGAAATGCAATGGTCGGAAACCGGGCGGCGTAGCCAGGATGACGGCGTCCACACCCGCGCCGATGACGTGCCGGTACGCATCGAACCCCGAAAAACACCGCTCGTCCGTTGCGGTCAGCCGGTCGCCGAGCGCTTCTTTCAGGTGCCCCCGGGCCGTATCCAGCCGGTCCTCGAACAAATCGCCCATCGCATAAATATCCACCCCTTCCGAGGACGTCACGCAATCGTTCGCGGCGCCGGAGCCCCGGCCGCCGCACCCGATAAGGCCCACCCGTATCCGGTCGGAGCCCGCTGCGTAAGCGAAATGCCCCGAATGCATCAGGGCCGAAAACCCGACCGTAGCCGCTCCGGCCGTCTTGAGAAACCCGCGACGGGAAAGCGCGTCGCCGGATGAGGGGTTGGTTTTCACGTCGGACCTCCTTGCGTGTGAGTTAGCGGACCCGCCCGTACACCGGGCCGTGGCGCGAGAGCGCCGCACTGCGTAAATTAAGCTTCCCGTTCCGCTTCTGAAAGCGTTTTCAACATGCTCCCTGCCGACGGCTCGAACCGGTGACGAACAACCTGCAGATTCCGTTTTCCCGCATCGCGGCGGCCATCGAGGACCTGCCGTTTCCGGAGGTGGACCTGGTGGTGGGCATCGGGTCGGGGGGGGTCGTCCCGGCGGCCCTCGTCGCCTACCGCCTCGGGTGCGATCTGCAGGTGCTTCACCTCAATTACCGGGACGACCAAAACCGGCCCCGCTACGACGACCCCGTAACGCTGGCGCCGTTTGCCCTCCCCGAAGGCGTCCGGCGGGTGCTGCTCGTGGACGACGTATCGGTGAGCGGCAAAACGCTCCGGGCCGCCGGGCGGCTGCTCGAAGGGGTGCAGGTGGTTACCTTCGTTCTGAAAGGCCGGGCCGACTACGTCGCTTTCCCCGACGTATCCACGTGTGTGGACTGGCCCTGGAAACGCCCTCTGCCCGCCTGATGCGCCGCCGGGTTGAGCATCACGCCCCTGCCTTCACGCCAGCCCGCCCCCCTTCTTTCTTCGTCATCCCTCACAAAAACCACGTCATCCCGGCCCCGCTTCTTTCTTCGTCATCCCTCACGAAAACAACGTCATCCCGGCCCCTCCGCCGTCTACCGACGGCGGCAGCCGGGATCTCAAAAGGCCGTGATGA
>CBDUBS010000341.1:0-2891 GCA_965365445.1 uncultured bacterium
TATGAGCAGCTGGCCGGCGTAGGGACGCCTGCCGCGACAAGCGCCCCTGCCGGTCCGGCCATGCCTCCTGCAGGTCCCAAACTGCCCCCCGTCGAAGCTGCGCGGGGTGTGGTCAAACCAACCCTTCCCCCCGGCCTGCCAGGGAAACGGCCCCCGACGGAATAATCCCTGTTCACGCCCGCATCCGTTCCGGCGAAGGAACGGACGCGGCTTCCTCTTTCTGTTTTCGAGCGTTGCCTGCTATGGATCTTCGAACGACCTACCTCGGAATGGCCCTTCGCAATCCGATCGTGCCTTCCGCTTCCCCGCTCTCGGAAAACCTGGATTCGATCCGTCGCCTGGAGGACGCAGGGGCCGGGGCGGTCGTCATGCACTCGCTGTTCGAGGAGCAGATAACGGGCGAAAGCCGTCGCCTCGATCAGTACCTGAGCGACTATACGGAGGGGTTCGCCGAAGCCCTGAGCTACTTTCCCGAACAGATTTCCTATCGGGTCGGCCCGGAGGAGTACCTGAAAAAGGTCGCCCAGGCCCGGGAAGCCGTGGATATTCCGATCATAGGCAGCCTCAACGGCGTATCGAGCGGTGGCTGGATCGAATACGCCCGCCTGATCGAGGAAGCCGGAGCGCACGCGCTGGAACTGAACATCTATTACATCCCCACCAATCCGGCCATGCCTGCCGGTGAGGTAGAGGAGATGTACCTGCAGGTCGTTACGGATGTCAAGCGCAGCATCACCATTCCGCTGTCGGTGAAGATCAGCCCGTACTTCAGCTCGATTGCCCACGTCGTACAGGAGCTGGCCGCGGCGGGAGCCGATGCCATGGTACTGTTCAACCGGTTCTACCAGCCCGACTTCGATCTGGAACGGCTGGAGGTGGCGCCTCACCTCGTTTTGAGCAACTCGTACGAGTTGCGCCTCCCTCTGCGCTGGGTGTCGATATTATACGGGCGGGTGCCGGTCGATTTTGCGATCACCAGCGGCGTGCATACCTACGAGGACGTACTGAAAGGACTTATGGCCGGCGCCAACGTAACCATGATGGCCTCGGAGCTGCTCAAGAACGGCATCGTTCGCATCAGCGAGATTCTGGCCGATGTGCAGGTCTGGATGGAAGAACGCGAATACGAATCGGTGCGGCAGATGCGCGGCAGCATGAGCCAGATCAACGTCGGGGAGCCGGCGGCCTTCGAGCGCGCCAACTATATGAAGGTGCTTCAGTCCTGGCGGCAGGATCCGCTCGGCCAACTGATCTTCTGAGCCCGGAGAGAACCCTTCGGCGGCAATCATTCGGTTGCCGCACACCTGAGCAAGTGACGGTGCGTTTCGAGGTTTTCCTTTCGGTTCGTCCTCACTTCGATGAGGGTGTGACCCGATCCGGTGCACGCTTCCCGATACACGTGCTCAAACTCGGCCGGAGTGCGGGGGCTCCGGTATGCTAGCCCGAACAGGTCGGCGGCAGCCTGGAAGCTCAACCCGTGCGGCGTCCCGAAGTATGGCTCGAACACGTCGTCGCAGCCGGAAATCGGCAGGAAGGAGAATATGCCCCCTCCGTCGTTGTTAACGGCCACTATGGTTACCGGCCGGGCAACCTGCCGCAGCATGGCCAGCGAGTTGAGATCGTGGAGCAGGGCGAGGTCGCCGATGAGCAGCGTGACCGGCCTCTCCAGCCCGAGAGAGAACCCTGCTGCCGTGGCAATGGTGCCGTCGATTCCGCTGGCGCCCCGATTCGTCGCCACGACGATCCGGTTGCTGGCCGGGGAGGCAAACATATCCATATCCCGCACGGGCATGCTGGCGGCCAGAACGAGCCCGTGGCCCTCCGGTATGTTTTCGGAAACGATGCGGCTGACGGCAGGCTCCGTCAGGTCGGCGGCGCGGATCGCTGCGGCGAGCGCTGCACCGACCCGCGCGGATTTCCGTTGCCAGCCTGATAGCCATTCCCTTGCCTCGTGCACCGGCCGGACATTCTCCCGCAGGGTCGCACAGAACCCTTCGATTTCCGCTTCCACGCTCCAGGTAACCACATGGCCGGGGTCCGAACGCTCGGGATGGGGCTTTACGGCAAGAAAGAGAGGCGGTCGAGCCCGTTCCAGATACTGCTGCAACCGTTTCGAGGTGGCGCGCCCTCCGAAGTAGAGGACGGCATCCGGGCCGGGCCCGCCGGTAAACGCCTCGTCGGCGAGCGCGTGATCATAAAACGGGATGCGGACCGGGCCCGCCGTGTGGTCTAACCGAAGCTGTGAACCTACATCCGGCAGAAGTGGCCAGCCCAGTACGTTCGCGAGGTCGAGCACCGCGTCCGCTTCCGCTGAAGTTCGGAGGCGGCCGGCCACAACCACCCCCCGTTCTGCTCCGTTTATCGCCGCGACGATCTCCGGATAATCGGACGCCGCCGTCCGGGGTGTCGCGTACCGGGTGTAGGGGTCCGGACCGTCCATCCAGGCGTCGAGCGGAGCGAGGTAAGAAGTGAAATCCGGACCGTCCAGACCCGGCGTGAGCGGCTCGCGGAACATCAGGTTCAGATGCACAGGCCCGGCAGGCGCCCCCACGGCTCGATAAACGGCCTGATCGATCATTGTCAGGACCGAGGCAGGCGGCATGGCCGTATCCGGGGTAGGTGCGTCGAAGTCCCATCGGGCGAACCCGCCGAAAATCCCGGGCTGATCGACGGTCTGGTTGGCGCCTGTGCGGCGCAATTCCGGCGGCCTGTCCGAGGTGAGGAGCAGTAACGGTACGTTGTCCGTCGAGGCTTCTACAACGGCAGGCAGGCCGTTGGCCACGGCGGTGCCGGAGGTCGTGATCCAGGCGGCCGGGCGGCCGGTGGCGCGGGCGTAACCGAGCGCACAGAAGGCCGTTCCGCGCTCGTCGGCATGAACGATCGTGCGGGTG
>CBDUBS010000342.1:0-2842 GCA_965365445.1 uncultured bacterium
GGCAAAAGTACGGTGGCCGTAAATCTGGCGGTGGCGCTGGCGAAGAAAGGGTACGACGTGGGCCTGATGGACGCCGACATATACGGCCCGTCGGTTCCTACCATGTTCGGCATCCGCGACGAGCGGCCGCAGGTGGACGAGCGCCGCAAGATCATCCCACTGGAACGGTATGGCGTCCGGCTACTCTCGATGGGGCTGCTCGTGGATGCTTCTCAGGCGACGATCTGGCGGGGCCCTATGGTATCCAGCGCCATCCGACAATTTCTGAACGACGCGGATTGGGGCGACCTCGATTATCTCGTCATGGATCTGCCTCCCGGCACCGGCGACATTCAGCTGACCATCGTCCAGACCGTTCCGCTGACAGGGGCCGTTATCGTGTCCACTCCGCAGGATGTTGCCCTGGCCGACGCCCGCAAGGGGGTATCCATGTTCCGCAACGTCAACGTGCCCGTTCTCGGCGTGGTCGAAAACATGGCCTACTTCAGCCCGCCCGACCTGCCGGACCGGAAGTACTACCTCTTCGGCCGCGGTGGGGCGAAGCGCCTCGCCGGCGAGCTCGGTGTTCCCTTCCTTGGCGAAGTTCCCATCGAGGAAATCGTCCGGGAGGGCGGCGACGACGGGAAACCCGTAGTGCTCTCCTCCCCGGAGAGTCCGTCGGCGCAGGCTTTCCGTGAAATCGCCGCAGATGCCGTTCGGCAAATCGCCATCCGAAACGCCGAAATGCCGCCCACACAGCCCGTCGAAATCCTGTACCGCTAAAACCGCGCCCGCGAACGATCTTTTTTCTATCGGAGGGGTTACATTACCCGTTGAATGGATAGAAGAGGTAACCACCTGATTCACATGCCGGATAACAACCTTTCCAACGACGCTTCCACGGAGGGCGCGGCTCCGACGTATCATCCCGGAGCGGACCCCGAGCTTCGCCGCCGTATCGAGGAAGCGCTCGACCGCATCCGGCCTTATCTCATGGCAGACGGCGGCTCGGTGCGCCTGACCGACATCACGCCGGATCTGGTTGTGGAACTGGAGCTTCTCGGGGCGTGCGGAACGTGCCCCATGAGCACCATGACGCTCCGGGCCGGCATCGAGCAGGCTCTCAAGCGCAGCGTACCCGAGATCTCCCGCGTCGAAGCCATCAACATCACGGCTCCGTACTGAACCCGCTCCCCGTGTGCAATCGGGGGGTCTGCTCCAGATTCCATCCGTAGCGCAGCAGCGGCAGGGCGGCCTTCGTCGTTTCCACAACGGTGTCCGTAAACTCGGGCCGGTGTAGTTCGGCATCGCTAACCGGGCGCGTCACCAGATACGATTTCCATTTGAGGTACGGTTCCAGCGGGCTCCCGGCATACTCCTCGAATCCGCGCGGAAGCCGCTTCAGGGTATCCTCGCTGTACACTTCCAGCCCGGCCCCTTCCACTGCCCCTACGACGTCCAGGAATTCGTCGGGTTCTCCAACCATGCGGGCTCGCCAGGCGCCCAGAAACGGATTTTCCGGTTGCCAGAACCCTCCGGCCAGAAACGAGCCGGCAGGTTCAACGTGGATGTACATCACCCCCGTTCCGTCCCGCTCGCCCGTTCGGGAGAGCACGGCTCCGGCGTGGGTTTTATACGGGGCCTTGTTTTTCGAGAACCGGGTATCCCGGTAGATTCGGAACAGAGCGCGCTCGGGGTCGCCCGTTATGGGTACCCCCTGCCGGGCCATGCGTGCGGCGGCGTCGGCAATCAGGCATTTGAACGGCCAGACGATCTCATCCTCATATACGGCCTTTCGCGGCTTGAACCACTCCCGGTCGTTGTGCAGGGCGAGATCCCGGAAAAAGGTAAATGCTTCGTCTCTGAAGCCGGGAAAAGGGGGTAAGTGGGTCATTCAGGTTGATCGGACTGCGGGTTGGGTTCGAGCAGGTATTGCCACGCCAGATAGGCCATGAAGCCGGGCGCTACGCCGAGCGCCGCCTCGTCGATGGTGAAGCGCCCGGTGTGCAGGCCATGCACCGGGCCGGGACCTCCCGTTCCTATGCGGTAGAACGAGCCCGGCGTCTGCTGAAGGTAGTAGGCAAAATCCTCGCTCGCAAACCAGAGGTCCAGTTCTACCACGTTCTCCGGGCCGACGTACGCGAGCGCCGCCTGCCGGACGGTCTCGGTGGGGGCGGGGTGGTTGAACAGGGCCGGGTAGCCGACGGCGATATGTGTCTCCGCTTCGGCCCCGAACGCCCGGGCCGTATGCCCGGCCACACGCCGGATGATCTCGTGCGCCCGGAAGCGCCAGTTTTCGTCCATCGCCCGGAACGTCCCGATCAGCTTCACCTCGTCCGGAATGATGTTCGTAGCCCCCTCGGCTACGATCTTCCCGAATGATAGCACGCTCGGGATATCCGGGGGGCAGTTGCGGCTCACGACGCTTTGCAGGGCGATCACGACATGCGCCGCTGCCAGCACGGCGTCGGCCGAGAGCCGGTGCGGTCCGGCCGCATGGCCCCCCTGTCCGCGAAGGGTGATGTACACCTCGTCCGACGAAGCCATGTACATCCCGCTCCGCACGCCGATTTTGCCGGCGGACAGGTCGGGCTGGACGTGCTGCCCGAATATGGCGGCGGGCGCTGCCACCGGGCCACGCTGATCCAGCAGTCGTCGAGCTTCGACCAGCACTGCCTCGCTCCTGCAGACACGCTTCCGCCCGAGGTTCGCTCGAGACTTGCGGTGTTGCTGGACCAGAAGGCGCGGCCCTACTGCATGGCCGTGAGGGTGCGGGACGACGTCTTCCTCACGGCGAGGCACTGCCTGCATGCGGAACCCGGAAAGCCGGCGTCGACCGTGCCTGCGACCTCCTCTGTTCGCC
>CBDUBS010000343.1:0-2839 GCA_965365445.1 uncultured bacterium
CCCGCCTCTGCGCCGGAGAAACCTACTTCGATTGCCCCTACTACGAGCAAATCCAGTACGTCGGCGATACCCGCATCCAGGCGCTCATATCGCTGTACGTGGCCGGAGACGACCGCCTCATGCGGCAGGCTATCCTGGCCCTGCACCGCTCCCGCGAACCCGACGGCCTTACGCAAAGCCGCTACCCCGTCTGGGAGCCGCAATTCATCCCGCCGTTCTCCCTGTTCTGGGTCGCCATGATCCACGATTACTGGATGCACCGGGACGACCCGGCTTTCGTCGAGCAATTCCTTACGCCCATCGACGGCGTGCTGGAGTGGTACGGGCGGTACGTGGATGATACCGGGATGCTCGGCCCGATGCCCTCCTGGAACTTCGTGGATTGGGCCTACCCGCACGGGGTTCCGCCCGGCGCTAACGACGGCCACTCGGCCATCATCAGCCTTCAGTACGCCTACGTTTTGCGCTACGCGGCCGACCTGGCGGAAGCGTTCGACCGTGACGACGCCGCCCGGCGCTACCGGAACGAGGCGAAAGCCGTAGCGGATGCCGTGTACCGCCGGTGCTGGGACCCCGGGCGCAAGCTTCTGGCCGACTCGCCGGAGAAAAAGAGCTTCAGCCAGCATGCCAACATCATGGCCGTCCTGTCCGACGCCATCCCGCCGGCGGATCAGCCCGATCTGGTCCGCCGCCTCCTCGACGATCGCTCGCTGGTGCAGGCCACCTACTATTTCCGGTTTTACCTTACCCGCGCCCTCCGGAAGGCCGGTCTCGGCGATTTGTACGTGCAGCGCCTCGACCCCTGGCGCAACATGCTCGCCCTCGGCCTCACTACGTTTGCCGAAGCCCCCGAGCCCACCCGCTCGGACTGCCACGCCTGGAGTTCCAGCCCCAATTACGATTTCCTCGCCACGGTGTGCGGCATCCAACCGGCCGCGCCCGGCTTCACCAGAGTCCGCATCCGTCCGGCGCTGGGTACGCTCACGTGGGCGGAAGGCCGTATGCCCCACCCCTCCGGCGACATCCTCGTCAGCCTCACCCGCCGGGGCGCCTCCGGCATCCAGGCGGATATCACCCTGCCGCCCGGCCTTACGGGTTCCTTCGAGTGGAACGGCAAAACGGCTGCCCTGAAAAGCGGCATCCAGCGGGTAGAGCTGTAGCCGTTTCGCAACGCGCCATTTTGCGGGTTATTGCGGGTTATTGCGGTTTTTCAAGAAGGCAAAGAGCGGTTATTGAGCCTGGAAAGGGGTTTTGCGGGTTTTGCGGTTCAGGCCGGAATCCCGAGAGCAACGCAACATGCTGCGCCTGGCCGGCTCGGGGTGTAGTTGAGGGGTATTCATGGGTACACGGTTGGTTTTGCAGGGAAGGTAGGGAGGGCGAGACGTGCGGGAAAGGTGATTTCCATAACCTCATGCGGGCCAGGAGCGCCGGTAGGCTTCGAGTATGCGGTCCATAGTGGTCTCGTCGGGGTCGCGGTGGCGGCCTTCGGGGTGGGCGTCCTGCCAGGAGACGATCTCGAGGGCGCCGTCGGCGAACGGCACAACGGCCTCGAATTCCGGGACGAGGCCCTTGATTTTGGTGTTGTCGAACATCATGGAGTGCGCTTTGTCGCCGAGCAGGCCCGCACCCCATTCGGGATCGTAGGCGGCGATGAGATCGGACGGGACGTGGACGATGTCGGGTTCGGCTCCGGCGGCTTCGCCCAGGAGGCGAAGGATGCGATCCCAGGTGAGGACTTCGTCCGAGGTGATGTGGAAGGCTTCGCCGATGGCTTCTTCCCGGCCGAGCAGCCCGGTGAAGCCTACGGCGAAGTCGGTATGGTGGGTGAGCGTCCAGAGGGAGGTTCCGTCGCCGTGGATGAGCACAGGGTCGCCGCGCCGCATCCGCTCGATGAGGGCGTACCGGCCCTGGATGGGGATGCGGGTTCGGTCGTAGGTGTGGGAGGGGCGCACGATGGTGATGGGGAAACCGGTGGAGCGGTGTTCCTCCATGAGGCGCTGCTCGCACCGGATTTTCCGGCGGGAGTATTCCCAGAAGGGGTTTTCGAGCGGGGTGGATTCGGTGATCGGGAGGTGAAGGGGTGGTTTCCGGTAGGCCGAGGCTGAGCTGATAAAGATGAACTGATCGGTGCGGCCGCTGAAAAGCCGGATGTCCTGCTCGATGTGTTCCGGGGTGTAGGCAACCCAGTCCACCACGACATCGAAGTGGTGATCGGCGAGGAGGCGCCGGGCGGCGGCTTCGTTTCGGATGTCGCCGCGCCAGAGTTCGGCGCCGTCGGGGAGGGGGCGGAGTGTGGAGACGCCCCGGTTGAGCAGGAACAGGGAGTGGCCCTCGGCGATGGCCCGCGCGGAGCAGGCCGAGCTAATGACGCCGGCGCCGCCGATGAACAGGATTTTCATGGATGGTCTGGTCGGGGAAACAATACCTTTGGATTCGGGAAATGTACAGATTCCTTCGCGTATGAAGTGTACCTTTCCGGACCTGATCTAACGGCTCCTTCCGTCATGCCCTTCCGATCCGAAACCGAACCGCTCAAGCTGGTGCTCGTTACCGGCGACCCGGAGCTGGCGGCCGCCGTGCACGCCAGTTTTCCGCCGCCGCACGTCGTGGAATGCTTCGAACCGCAGGGCATCGTCGGTGCGTCGAATACGCTGGCGGACCACGGCAGCCGGATTCTCGATGCCGCTGGCGTTTCCGAGGCGGTGCTCATCCGGTTCGACCTGGATATCGCGCCCGTGCTCAATACCCTGTGCTACCACGTGCGCCGCCTCGTCCGCGTCCCGGTGCTGGCGATCAATACGGGAGGTTCGGATGCCGGGGTCGCCGCCGTTGCGGCAGG
>CBDUBS010000344.1:0-2837 GCA_965365445.1 uncultured bacterium
GGTACGAGCAGGCTCCAGGTGCGGCCGTCGTCGGAGGATATTTCCACCCGGCCGCCCGCGCCGTCGCCCAGGTGGTACGTATGCTCCATTTCGAGGGCGATGGCCCCGCCGTTTGCCGCCAGATCCAGCGGCACGAGCACCAGGGCGGCTTGCGGAGGGGTCAGGGCGGGCGTTGCAGCCAGACGCCAGCCGTCGCTATGGCGGCGCCAGTCGCCGACGGCCCGGGCCACATCGAGGGCCGGGGTTTGCCGGACGACGCCGACCATAATGCGGAACGTCGAGGCCGGAGCGTCCGCGGGCATCCGGGTTCGGCGGCCGGTAACGTCGGTCGCGACGAGGTAATACGGCACCAGGCCCGGTACGGAGGGCATCGGAAGGGTTCCGGCATAGATAGGCCCGGCGGCCTGCGGCAGCGCCACGGGACCGCTCCATCCCGACCCGGACCGGTAGTACAGCTCTACGGAAGCAACGGGCAGCACGCCGGCGACCTGCGCCTCGAAGTACAACGCGTTCCCCTGGCTTCGCGCCTGGAGGGAAGGATCGTGCGCAATCGTCGGCCCGAGCGCGGAGACATCCAGCAGGCCGCGGGCTCCGAGGATCCGCACGAGGTCATCCCGGTGAGCCCCGGCGTAGATATCGAGATCGGCCTGGAGGAGGGCTTCGGCGGCGTCGCGGAAGGTGACCTCGCGGTGGAGATAGTAGAGGGAAGCAAGCACCAGCCGGTCCGTGGTTTCCCTGGCGAGGGCCGTATACACCTCCATGAGGGTAGCTGCCCAGAAAATCCCGTCGGCGTACAGTTCGCGGTCGGAGCAGGCATTGTACAGGGCATCGTCGCAGCGGGTATCCTTCGGGTAAATGCTCGTGCTCTGGATGTACCGGCCGTCCCAGGTGGCGTTTCCGTCCCAGTAGAAGAGTTTGCGCCAGTCCCGGTACGGGACCCTTCCCTGCTCGATGAGGCCGCGGACGAACGAGCCGGCCCAGTAGTCTCCGAATCCTTCATGCAAGGCCCATCCTTCGCTCGTGCCTGCCAGGCCTGCCGAGGCGTTTTCGAGCAGCGCGTGGGCGTGTTCGTGCACGATGACGGCGGCATCCTCGGCGTCATCGACGCCTCCTCTGCCGAACTCGATGAGGTGCCGTGTGGGGGTGTAGAACGAGTTGTCCTCCCAGCCCCGGCCGTGGGGGTTCACGCCCACCGGAACCATCTGGACGGGCGGCCCTCCGGCCGAGGTAAACAGCGAGTCGGCGTAGCGACGGTTACGGTCGATATGGTAGTAGGCCATGACCGCTTCGAAATGCTCGTGCTCGCGGCCGTAGCGAAACCCGTCGGGTCGGGTTTCGGCCGGGGGCGTATAGGGTGCGCCGCGAGGGGTGTATTCGCCAACGATCCGGACGTTCGGTCCTTCGAGCCGATAGAGTCCGTCGGCGCCGCGGTTAATATCCGGCAGCACAACCTGTTTTCGCTGGGCGTTCAGCAGTTCGAGGGGACCGTCTTCCCCGTCGGTATAGGGGCCGCCGTAAGCCACCCCGGCCGTCGTCAGCGGGTCGGGGTTGAAAACATACCCGACCCCATCCACCGTTTCGCGTGGGGAGGAGACAGGGCGTGCAACGGACGTTGCCGGTTCCGCCTCGTGGAGGGGACGGCCCGTTCGCTTCTCGTGGAGGCTTCGGTCCAGGATGCGGATCGCTTCACCGGTCCGGGCATCGATCAGCACCTCCCACTCGGCGGGCGCCTCCGAAGGCCACGCCGTAAACGCCCAGGCCAGGCGGGGCTTCTCGGAAGGGTAGACGACCAGCCGACCGGGGGAAACGTCTACCTCGCCCCGGATTACGATCCTCCGAACGCGCTCCTTTGCCGCGTTTTCAGGAAGGGCGGGCGCCGTATCGAGCCCGGGCGTTTCACGCACGTGGGGCGCATACCGGCTGAACACCATGGTCGGGCGGCCGGCGCCGTCTACGTTTACCCGGAGGGTTGCTTCGTGAACGGGGATGCCCCGGTACACCTGCTGAAACAGGATGTGGCGGCTGCCGGGGCTCTGTTTGACGTCCAGGACTTCAAGGTCCCGGAGCTCCGCTTCCAGGCCGAAGGCGGCCGCTTCGGATCGGAGATAGGTCCGGGCCGCTTTCACGGGGTCGCCGGGGATGGAAACGGAGGACTTTACGGCATAGCGGGCCCGCCAGATGGAGTTCCGGGCGTCCACCCGGCCGCCCGCGACCGAACGGGCCTCGCGGGCGCCCGAATCCGGAAGGGCAAGGGCGGCATCCGGCCGCAGCAGTTCGCGAGCGGCGCCCGTGCGATCCTGGGCGGTTGACGCCGGGGCGTACCCCAGGCCGATAACGCCAAGTAGCAACAGAGCGATCCGGAGGACGCGGCGGCTCATCAGGGAGAACGTTCGAGGGTGATGATTTGCCTCTCGAACGCACTAATAACCATTATGTTACATGCCCGAGTGAAGGGCCGGCCACGACGGCCCACCGGCAGCACCCTTGTTTCAGGAGCTTACTCCTACGCCGTTGACGCCGGCCTTGAGGGCTTCGACGTGGTCCAGGGCTTCCCAGGGGAAATCCGCGCGGCCGAAGTGTCCGTAGGCGGCCGTAGCGCGGTACAACGGGCGTAGCAGATCGAACCGCTCGATGATGGCGGCTGGGCGAAGGTCGAAGTGCTCGCGAACGAGTTTCACGAGGGTTTCATCCGACACAGACCCCGTGCCGTGCGAGGTAACGTAGATGGATACCGGCCGGGCCACGCCGATGGCATAGGCAATCTGTACTTCCACCTGATCGGCCAGGCCCGCAGCCACCAGATTTTTGGCGACATGGCGGGCCGCGTAGGCGGCCGA
>CBDUBS010000345.1:0-2802 GCA_965365445.1 uncultured bacterium
GGTCACATTCCTCCTGCGGGTCGGCTTCGCCGTCGATGGGGTGGAAACGGCGCAGCGGAGCGGGCAGCAGGTCCACGAACCGTTCGTGGAGGTACCGCCGGAATGAGGCCGGATGCGTCAGGGGAAGGCCGATGTATTCATCGAGGTGGAATGCCGTAACGCGGGGCCAGTCGATGTCCGGCGCCTCCACCAGAAAGGCAAGCAGTTCCAGTTGCGAAGCGCCGGTGGCGAGGATGATGGTCGCCTGGTCGCGATTTGTAATGGCATCCCGAAGGCAAGCGGCGGCTGTTTCGGCCGCTATTCGAGCCATTTCGGTGCGGGTGGGACGGATGGTTGCGTTCATGGGCCGGGTGTGGTGTTTGCGGGGGCGCCGCCGACGCGGGGTTCGGCAGGTTTCGTGCGGTACATCAACCCCCCGGTGAGGAGCAGGATCAATCCCGTAAGGGCATTGAGCCCACGACCGAAGGACCCATCCACCAGCACCGTGGCGCCGAGGAGCAAGAGGCCGATCCCGGCGACGATGAGGCCGGTGATAAAAAAGGGAGAAGGTACGCGACCCTCGGGGGTCGTTTCCCCGGCCTCGACGGGAGTACGCATACGTTCGAAGAAGCGGGCGGTGCGGTCTTTTTCGGCGGATGATTTCGTCTCGAACCGGGACCAGAGCACCATAGCCAGCAGGGCTGTCCCGACGTTGATAAAAATGGCATAGGCGCCAAACTGGAACGTGATCCACCGGGGATCGAGGCCGGCGACGGTCGGCAGGTAGAACCGTTGTACGAGCAACGTCAGGATACCGGCGGCCAGCCCCGTCACGAACCCGACGACGGCGCCTCGCAGGCTGAGCCGTGAAAAAATGAGACCCCCCAGCAGGGGCAGCATCATGGGCGCGACGGCCACGCCGAATATGGTGACCATCAGGCTGAACAGGGGCGTCTCGGGGTAGTACGCGACCCATACCGCGATGCCCATGATTACCAGACCGATCAGGGCGGTAAAAAGGCGGCCCATGCGGAGCTGCCGGACTTCGTCGGCATCCGGGCGGAAAAGGCGTTTGTAGATGTCGGTGGTGGCTACGCCGGCGAGCACGTTGTACTCGGCGCTCAGGGTGGACATGGTTGCCGAAAACATGGCGGTAACCATAACGCCCATGAGCCCTACGGGAAGCAGTTCGAGCGCCATAGCCACGTAGGCATAGCGGGTATTTTCCACCGCCGGTAGAACGTGGCGCGTGAGCATGACGGGAAGGAAAAAGAGGGGTCCGCCGATGAAATGAAGCGCTCCGGCCAGCAGCCCGACCTTTCGGGCCTCGCGCTCGTCGCGGACGCTGTAGAACCGCTGCACCATGGCCCACCCGGCGCTGTAATTGAGGATGATGAGCACCGAGAAGCCGAGGATGTAAACCAGGCTGTAGGGATCGTTCACGAGATGCAGATAGCCGCCGTCCGGCAGGTTGTTCAACATCCCGGAGAACCCGTTGCCTCGCCACAGAGCCAGTGGAAGCAGAATGAGTACGGCCGCATACAGCACGATGCCCTGCACGAAGTCGGTTACGGCGACGGCCCACAGGCCCCCCATGAGGGTGTATGCCAGCATGACGAGTCCGGAGGAGAGAATGGCCCACCGGATATCCACCCCGACGGCCAGCGATACGAACACCCCGAGCGAGTAGAGGCGCAACCCGTTATCGGCGATGCGGAGCGGGAAACCCGACCAGGCGAAAAGCTGGCGGAACAACGGGCTGAAGCGGGCTTCAAGAAATTCGACGGGCGTGGATACGCGCGCCCTCCGCCACAGAGGGGCCGTGACATAGGCGGCCACGATACACCCCGGCACCGACACCCACATGATGGTGATTCCGGCGAAGCCGTACAGGTAGGCCACCTCGCCGTAAGCCACAAAGGCAAAGGCACTGAAGGTAGTCATGTAGTACGACACCCCGGCCAGCCACCACGGAACCTGATTGTCCCCCGTAAAAAAATCTTTCGCTTTCTGCATGAATCGCCGGTAGTACAGACCGATGGCGATCATGAGCAGAAAGTACCCCGCCGTAACGATGTAATCAGCGAGATGAAAGCGCGTTTCAGGCATGGGTGCGGCCCGGATGCAAGCAGCGTTCCGAAAGGGCTACCAGACGAGACACCGATAAGGTAGAAACCAGATCCGGGCGGCACAAGTCGGGAGGCGGCCCCCTCCGCACCGATGAACCTCGGGGCGTCCGCGAGGAATTAACGGCATTTACGCGGGAATCAAAGGACATGGGTAAGCGTTGTATTTACAATACATTCGTTCCTATTTATCTCATATATCCGGATTCGTCATTCTCCCCCTGGATTCGTATACTGCTCTGTTCTCACCTCTCTCAGTGAAATGCGCCGGACCACGGCGCGACCGGGGATTTTGACGGCGGCATACTGCGCCGCTTCCGATAGCAAGCTCGTATGGAACAGGATAACAAGCGGATTTTTCCGATCAATATTACGGAGGAAATGAAATCCTCCTACATCGACTACTCGATGTCGGTGATCGTCAGCCGAGCGCTTCCCGATGTGCGGGACGGGATGAAGCCCGTCCACCGCCGGGTGCTGTACGGCATGAGCGAGTTGAACATAACGGCAGGAAGCGCCCACAAGAAAAGCGCCCGTATCGTAGGCGAGGTGCTGGGCAAGTACCACCCTCACGGCGACACGGCGGTGTACGACACGATGGTCCGGATGGCGCAGGATTTTTCCATGCGGTATCCGCTGGTGGACGGGCAGGGCAACTTCGGCTCGGTCGACGGCGACTCGGCGGCGGCCATGCGCT
>CBDUBS010000346.1:0-2801 GCA_965365445.1 uncultured bacterium
GGTCATCGCCTGGATGAGCCTCTCGCCGGCCTACTTTCCGCCCGGGTTGCGGAACCCGCTGCACCCTTACTTTACCGTGGTGATCGGCACGCTGGTGCTTTTCCTGACGGGGTTTCTGCTCTCTATCCAGTCCCGCTGATCAACGACCTGACGCCCTTCTCCTTCAGGGATCGTGCAGATGCTCCGTGCGTGGTCCGGAACCTGCACGCACCCTTCCTGTGAATTCCGAGCACAAATCCGGCGGGCGGTATGGCATGGGAACAAGCCAACTCGGAGATTTATCAGTTTAGTCCTACGAATACCCTGATCTCGATGAGCCTCATCAAGTCCAGACAGCGCATTGCCGACCACGGGGAAGTATTCACCCCGCCCTGGATGGTCGAGGACATGCTCGACCTGGTCCGAGAGGAATCCGAACGCATCGACGCCCGCTTTCTGGAGCCGGCCTGCGGCAGCGGCAACTTCCTCGTGGAGGTCCTGCGCCGCAAGCTCAGGACGGTCGACGCGAAATACGGCCGGTCCGACTTCGAGCGGCGACACTATGCGCTGCTCGGCGTCATGTGCATCTACGGCATCGAACTGTTGGCGGATAACATCGCCGAGTGCCGCGACAACATGCTGGAAATCCTCGCCGACGGATTAACCCTGGACCAACCCGACGACCTCTACCGGGCCGCCCGGTACGTGCTCTCGCAAAACCTCGTCCACGGCGACGCCCTGACGATGCGCACCCATGACGGAGCGGCCATCACCTTCGCCGAATGGGGTTACCTCGGTCGGGGCCGCTTCCAGCGCCGCGACTTTCGCCTTGATCTGCTCACGCAATCGGCGGCCTTCAGCGCGGATAACTCGCTCTTCGCTCACGTTGACAAACACGAGCTATTCACCCCTACGAAAACCTATCCACCCCTGACCTTACGCGAACTGGCCGCCCTGACTCCGCCAACCAACAGCCCCGAAGGGGCGCTATGAGATAGCCCGGGGCTTTGCCCCGGGTACGAGGGGCGCCGCCCCGGGTAACAATCTAGCATAATTCCAGCCCTGAAAGGGCGTAACCAGTAACCGAATGGCGCAATCCCTCGCCCGGCTTCTCGGGCATATAGTGTTCTCAACCAGAAACCGGGAGCCTGTACTTCCCGACGCCATCCGCGACGACCTCCACGCCTACATCGGGGGCATCGTACACAACCGGCATGGCGTCCTCCTCAAAGCGGGTTCGGTGGCCGACCACATCCACTTACTCATCGCGCTGCCGCGCACGTGCACCCCCGCCGATCTCGTGCAGGATATCAAGACGGGCTCATCGAAGTGGCTCAAAACACAGGGTGAACGTTATGCCGACTTTCACTGGCAGGGGGGTTATGGTATCTTTTCGATCAGCCCCTCTCACCGGCAGGCGCTCGAGCATTACATCGGTCGTCAGGCGGATCATCACCGGGCGGCTACGTTTCAGGAGGAATACCGGCGGTTGCTCCGGCAATACGGGGTCGAATACGATGAACGGTACGTCTGGGATTGACGGCCATTACGCCCATTCAGGGCCGGTATGATTCCGTTGCGGCCGGGAGGTTGATCGGAGGAGGGTATTTTCCGAACGCAGCGCATCGCCCCGAGCTGGAGCCGATTGGAGGGGCATTCCACGGCATTACGCCCTTTCAGGGCTTACATTATGGGTGGCATGTATCCCGGGGCGATGCCCCGGGCTATCCCTTCCGGCCCCGTTGGGGCCGTGACGGGGAGCCATTTGATGGAGCCGCGCCTCGAGCAGACGCAACCGATCATTAAATAGATCGAAAAACTGAAAACCCTACAGGTTCGCGATCGGGGCCGCCATGAGACGTAAGGATACGATGACATCAAAGAACGCCCTGACTCCGCTAACCAACAGCCCCGAAGGGGCGCTATGAGATAGCCCGGGGCTTTGCCCCGGGTACGAGGGGCGCCGCCCCGGGATTAGTGCCATTCACAATGTTAGCCCTGAAAGGGCGTGATTGAAAACCACGCTCGAACGAAAAACCGAGAGACATACCGGGCCGCGCCCCGAAGGGGCGCCATGAGATAGCCCAGGATATCATCCTGGGTGCGAAATACATCGTAATTCCAGCCCTGAAAGGGCGTAACTTATAACCTCATGGCGCAATCCATCACGAACAAGCCCGATGCCGCATGAGTCTGCAAGCCGCCTTCACGCTCCGGGGGCACAACCCGGACGTGCTCACGTGCATCGCGAACCTCTCGAACGACGAGGTGTTCACGCCGCCGGCCTTCGCCGCGCGGATGCTCGATGACCTCGCTGCGGCCTGGGCCGAGGGTCACGACGGCGCCGACCTCTGGGCGGACCCCACCGTGCGCTTTCTCGACCCCTGCACGAAATCGGGCGTGTTCCTGCGTGAGATCACCAGCCGCCTCACGAAAGGGCTGGAACCGGCCATGCCGGACCTCCGGGAGCGGGTGGACCACATCCTGACCCGGCAGGTGTACGGCATCGGCATTACCCGGCTTACCAGTTTGCTCGCCCGCCGGAGCCTCTACTGCTCCAAACGGGCCAACGGCCCGCACTCCATCGCCCGCTCCTTCCGCACGGAGAGCGGCAACGTCTGGTTCGAACGCACCGAACATGCGTGGAAGGACGGCCGTTGCACGTACTGCGGGGCAAGCCGGGAAACGCTCGACCGGGGCGACGGGTTCGAGACGCACGCCTACGCCTTCATTCATACCGACAACGTTAAGGCTCGGATGGCCGAGCTGTTTGGTGACGATATGCAATTCGACGTGATCATCGGCAACCCGCCGTACCAGCT
>CBDUBS010000347.1:0-2764 GCA_965365445.1 uncultured bacterium
CGGCGTGCGCCACCTGCGACGGCGCGTTCTTCCGCAACCAGGAGATCGCCATCGTAGGCGGAGGCGATACGGCCATGGAAGAAGCGCTCTTCCTGACGCGCTTCGCCTCCCGGGTGTACCTCATCCACCGGCGCGATGAGTTCCGCGCGTCGAAGATCATGCAGGACCGGGTGAGGAGCCACGAGAAGATCGAGCTGGTGCTCAATACCACGGTTACGGATGTACTCGGCGAAACCGGCGTGACCGGGCTCCGGCTGAAGAACGTCGTAACCGGTGAGGAATACGAGCTTCCGGTGACGGGCTTTTTCGTTGCCATCGGGCACCAGCCGAATACCGCCATCTTCAAGGGCGTGCTGGATATGGACGCGCAGGGGTACATCCGGACGCACCCGGACTCCACTTACACGAACGTCGCAGGCGTTTTCGCGTGCGGCGACGCGCAGGACCACGTGTACCGACAGGCCGTGACCGCGGCCGGCACGGGCTGTATGGCCGCCATCGACGCCGAACGCTGGCTGGCCGATCAGGACATCATCGACGAGCCGCGCACCCGGACGGAGTACCACGCCGCCGCAGCGGTGGATAGCGAATCCGGCAGGCCGGTTCACTGAAGGTCCGGGCGAAAGAGCGAGGAGTAATGCTGAAGCGGTTCGGGATGATTCTGACATGCGTTCTGGCGGTTGGCCTTGCGGCTTGCCATGCCGAGGAGACAGCCGTTGAGGCGGATGCGTCCGTAGATACCGCCACGACGGCCGCGCCCGATGTGGCGCTTCCGCCCGCTTTCGAACCGGCGAACGACACCCGGAGCGTGGCCGAAAAGCTGGACGACGCCCGCACGGCAGCCCGCGTGAAAATCGCCCTCGTCGGGCAGGATAGCCTCCGCACCGCCGACATCGAGCCCGTCGTGGTGCGCGGTACGGTCGTCCTCCGGGGGGAAGTCGCCTCCGCCCGGCAGCGCAATACGGCCGCCGACGCGGCCCGGCGGGTGGAGGGCATTACCGGCGTGGTCAACCAGCTCATCGCTCCCGATGCGCCGATCCCGGCCGATACGACCGCTATGGCCGTAGCCCCCGCCGTCCCGGAGGCCGCACCACCTCCTAAACAACCGCCCGCCGAAAAAGCCGCACCCACCCACCACACCGTGCGCTCCGGCGATACGCTCTGGGATATCGCCCGGCGCAACAATACCACGGTCGAGCGCATCAAACAACTCAACGGCTCCGCCGCCAACCGGCTCAAGCCCGGCCAGAAAATCCGGGTGCGCTGAGAACCACCTTCTGAAACAAGACGCCGACCTTAATGTTCTACAAATGTAGAATACTATTATCCATATCCTGAACCCGGCATGGTTAGAGAAATCGTAACACGGCAGTCCGGCGGCTCCATCACGGCCACGCTACCCAGGGAGATGATGGACCGGATGCACATAAAGCCGGGAGACAAACTTTTCGCCATTGACACGAGCGAAGGGGTGCTTCTGACGCCCTACGACCCGGCTTTCGATAACGCCATGCTTGCCTTTGAAAAGGTGCGCCGGCAGTACCGAAACACATTGAAGAAGCTATCGGAATGAGCGCGGAGCCCCTCTGGCTGACGCGGCGAATGGTCGATACGATCCATGCCGAATTGCTCCGGGAGCATGGCGGCGCGCCGGGTGTGCGCGACGAGGATTTGATCGAGTCGGCGCTCGTGCGGCCGGTGCATCGTTATCATTACCAATCCACGGATGACATGGCGGATCTGGCTGCGGCGTACCTCTTCGGGCTGGTAAAGAACCACGGGTACATCGACGGCAACAAGCGCGTCGGCTTTGCGGCGGCCGCCGTTTTTTTGTTGCTGAACGGGTTAGCCCTTACGGCTACGGAGGTGGAGGCCTTTCACATGGTGATGGACGTCGCTGCAGGCGCTGTTCCGGAGGCGGACCTAGCGGCATGGTTCCGCCGGCATACACGTCCGGAGCCGTCACAGTGAAGCATGGAAATTGTGTATGAATGGAAGTAGCACATAACTACTTCTCCTGCTACCCTTACCCATTCACCCGTCGCAGGTCGGGCAGTTCGGCGGCTCACCCCAGTTGACAACGTGTGCAGCTGTAAACGACCCGGTCACCCGAATCGTATCCTCTTCAAGAAGGGACCCATTGCAGCGCCGCACGGCTTTCATGTCGATCTTTCCGTGCAGGTAGTACCCCTCGAAGTAGGAAGTGGAATCCAGAGTAATCGACCCTTCATCGCCGAAAAGTCTACATTCCTCGCCGGGAAGCTCGAGGTGAGCCACCATTACCGGAGGGTCTTGGGACGGAAAGTCCGTCAGTACTACGGGAAACGCACCCGGTATCCTGCTTTCCAAAGATCCTCGGTTCCAAAAGCACAACTCGAAGTCCTTCATGGCCTCGCTTCCATGCAAACAGGTATGATAGGCGTCGTGATAGTATGCCCGCGTTCCTTCAACTTCGAGCGCGCGCCATCCTGCCAGCTTGACCTGGAAGCTGCCGCGCAACGCTTCTTCCTCCTCCATCGGGCTGTCGCAGCCGCTCTGAGTTAATAAGAAGCATCCCAGAATAAGCAAAACCATAAAACGCTTTGACATACCGGTACCCCTTCTCTGCTTTAAGGATCGGACGGATGGTCGTCGCATTGGACGGCTCATTTGCGAATGACAATGCTCTTGTCCTTGTATTGCCCGGAGTCCAGCGTACACCGAACGATATAGAAGCCGTTGGGTAGGCTGGTAAGGTCAAACAGAAAAGCGTGACGGCTGCCTG
>CBDUBS010000348.1:0-2742 GCA_965365445.1 uncultured bacterium
GGAGGACGACCGGCAGGTTGCGGCAGACACCCCCACCCCGCTTCGCGGGGAGCCCCCTCCCGCCGTCGTTCCGACGGCAAGGGGGCGGTTAAGAAGGCCGATGTTTTTTGAAGCTTACGGATGGCAAAACCAAACCCCTCCTTCCCACCGGAGTCCGGTGGGAGGGAGGTGGCCCGCAGGGTCGGTGTGCAACCGCACGGCCTTACATCGGGGCGCTCATTTGCCCGGCCCAACCCGTTAATAAACCGTGAACGAGGAACCGGGGGCGAGGTTTTTCGGCCGCGGGTCGCTTAATTAGCAATCCGCACCGTCCATGTTGCCTCATTTATTTTATTACGGACCAAGTCTTGCCTGATTTAGTTTACTGTAAGCGCTGCCGGGAGTATGCCTTAGTAAACAAGGCAAAAAGGAAAAATACTTTCCGCTATTGCAGATCAAACAAATAAACGCGTTATTAGTGACAGATTGAACGCCGGTCACCACCATGCCCACCGATTGTACATACGGATCTGGATCGCAGCGAGGCGACTCGCTCGGGCGAGGAACGGCCTTCGAGTCCCTTCTCGGGATTGACATTACGGGACGAATTACGGGCGTCGTATCGATTATTACGAGCCTCGTCCTTATTAGCCTCCTCCTCGTAGTAGGCTGAAACCCCGTCAATCCCTAGCAAATCGGCCACACCGGAAGGTGCATCAGAGCGAAGGGGTTGACGAAACCCGACACAGACGATGCAACCTGCCAGAGAGCGACGAAGCGATACGGTAAAGCGTGGGTTCGAGCGCGCCCCGCACCGGAGCCTGCTCAAAGCCACCGGCGTCATCCGGGACGACAGCGACTTCGATAAGCCCTTCATCGGTATCTGCAACTCCTACATCGACCTCATCCCCGGGCACGTGCATTTGCAGGAGTTCGGCCGCGTGGTGAAAGAAGCCGTGCGGGAGGCCGGCGGCCTGCCTTTCGAGTTCAACACAATCGGGGTGGATGACGGCATCGCGATGGGCCACATCGGGATGCGGTATTCGCTGCCCTCGCGGGAGCTCATCGCGGACTCGGTGGAAACCGTGGCGGCCGCCCACTGGCTCGACGGGCTGGTGTGCATCCCCAACTGCGACAAAATCGTGCCGGGGATGCTCATGGGCGCCCTGCGGCTCAACATCCCGACCATCTTCATCTCGGGCGGGCCCATGAAGGCCGGGCGGCTGCCCTCCGGCGAAAAGGTGGATCTCATCTCGGTATTCGAAGGGGTAGGGCGGTACCAGAAAGGGGCCATCGGAGACGTGGAGCTGAAACAACTGGAGGATTTCGGGTGCCCGTCGTGCGGCTCCTGCTCGGGGATGTTCACGGCCAACTCCATGAATTGCATCATGGAAGCCATCGGGCTGGCCCTGCCGGGCAACGGCTCGGTGCTGGCCGTCGATCCCCGGCGGCATGAGCTGGCGCGGTCGGCCGCACGCCGGATTGTCGGGCTGGTGGACGCCGACCTGAAGCCCCGCGACATCTTCACCGAAGCGGCGCTGGACGACGCCTTCGCGCTCGACATGGCGATGGGCGGCTCCACCAATACGGTGCTCCACCTGCTGGCCGCCGCTAAAGAAGCCGGCATCGCGTACGACCTCGACCGCATCAACCGCATCTCGCAGCGGGTGCCGTATCTGTGCAAGGTATCCCCGGCCACCCCGGACGTACACATGGAGGATGTGGACGAAGCCGGCGGCATCTCGGCCATCCTGAAAGAACTCGCCGACATCGACCGGCTCAACCTCGACCGCCCCACCGTGACGGGCGGTTCGATGCGCGACAACCTGGAAGGAGCGAAAAACGCCAATCCGCTCATCATCCGGAAGGCGAAACACGCGTTCCGGGCCACCGGCGGCCTCTCGGTGCTGTTCGGCAACCTCGCGCCGGAAGGGGCCGTGCTGAAAACCGGAGCGGTGGCCGAGCACATGATGACCTTCGAAGGCGCGGCCCGCATCTACGAAGCGCAGGACGACGCCGTGGAGGGCATCCTCGGCGGCGAGGTGCAACCGGGCGACGTGGTCGTCATCCGGTACGAAGGGCCGCGCGGCGGGCCGGGTATGCCGGAGATGCTGCAACCCACCTCGGCGCTGGCCGGCATGGGCCTCGATACGTCGGTCGCCATGATAACCGACGGCCGGTTCTCCGGCGGCACACGCGGCCTCTCCATCGGGCACATCTCCCCGGAGGCCGCTTCCGGCGGCCTCATCGGGCTGGTGGAGCCCGGCGACCGCATCGCCATCGACGTGCCCGCCGGGCGCATCGAACTGCTCGTCCCCGAAGCCGAACTCGAAGAAAGAAGAAAGGCCCGGGCGCCGTTCCAGCCGAAAATACGCGGCGGATACCTGGAGCGGTATACCCATTTCGTAACCAGCGCCTCGCAGGGCGCCGTACTGCGCGTACCCCAGACCGAAACCCACCGGGTGGAAACCCCGCTGTACCCGTAACGGAACCCCAACACCACGTACCAGGAAAATCCTATGAGCACCATGAACACCCTGCAGGCCGAACCCGCTCAGGCGGGAGACGGGACGACGGCCCAGCCGGAAGCGCCCGTGAGCGGAAAAACCATGTGCGGAGCCGAAATCTTCATCCGATCCCTCGAAGCCGAGGGCGTCGAGTATGTATTCGGGCATCCCGGCGGCGCCGTCATCAAGATCTACGACGAAATGGCCCGCCTCCAGCCCCGCTTCAAGCACATCCTCGTCCGCCACGAGCAGGGCG
>CBDUBS010000349.1:0-2735 GCA_965365445.1 uncultured bacterium
CCCCTCCGCCGTCTATTCCCACCGCCTCGCGGTGGAACGGCGGCAGCCGGGATCTCAATAGGGATGGATGTAGCCCTCCCAAGGCATTCATGAAACCCTTACGAGATCCCGGGTCAAGCCCGGGATGACGAGTTTGTGATGGGAGCTCAAAAGGCATTCATGAAACCCTTACGAGATCCCGGGTCAAGCCCGGGATGACGTGCTTATGTTGAGGTATCATCGGGATGCTGCATTCCTTACGCCATCCCGGGTCAGACCTGTCGCGCAAGGCGGGGCCCGGGATGACGGGTTTGTGGTTACTTCATCCCGACCCCCGCTCCCGTATGTATAAGTCGCCTGAAAAGGCGTTTACCCCTACAGGAAAAGGAGCGGAACATAAAAATCTTGTTTTCTTAATGAATATTTCTCACTGAGCCGTACTTTACGAACAAATGTAAACCGAGTGTGCCATGGGACAGCATGAGGTCGCCAGAGAGCGAAACGACGCAGCCATGCACCGATTTGCCCGGAGCCTTCTGAGGGACGTGAGGGCGCTGGAGCTGATGCTCGAGAACGACATGTTCGAAACCGGCATCCGCAGAATCGGGGCGGAGCAGGAGATGTTTCTGGTGGACGAGCACTGGAAGCCGGCTCCCATCGGCGACCGGATCATCCGACAAAACCCCGAGGCCAACCTCGTAACGGAACTGGCCCGCTTCAACCTGGAGGCCAACCTGCCGCCGCAGGTGTTCGGGGACGCCTGCCTGAGCGAACTGGAGGAGACGCTGCTCCGGACGATGCGCGTCGTAAAAGAGTGCGCCGCCGAGCACGGGGCGCGGGCGGTACTGTGCGGCATCCTCCCGACGATACACATCTCCGACCTGACGCTGGACAACCTGACCCCGGCGGCCCGGTATTACGAGCTCAACGAAACCATCAAGCGGCTCCGCGGCGAGGGCATCTACCAGATTCGCGGAGTGGACGAGCTCATGGTCCGGCACAACTCGATCATCATCGAGGGGTGCAACACCAGTTTCCAGATCCACTTCCAGCTTACCCCGGATGAATTCGCCCGGTTGTACAACATAGCGCAGCTCATTGCGGCCCCCGTGTTGGCCGTAGCGTGCAACTCGCCGATCCTTTTCGGGAAGCGGCTCTGGCGTGAAACGCGCATCGCCCTGTTCCAGCAGGCGCTCGATACGCGCAGCGGCAACCTGTACCTGCGGGAACTGAGCCCGCGCGTGCATTTCGGCACGGACTGGGTGAAGGAGTCGGTGACGGAGCTGTTCAAGGAGGACATCGCCCGCTTCCGCATATTGCTCGCGGCGGACGAGCTCGAGGATTCGATGCAAACCCTCGAAGAGGGCCGCATCCCCCGCTTGCAGGCCCTGCAATTGCACAACGGCACGGTGTACCGGTGGAACAGGGCCTGTTACGGCATCACCAACGGCAAGCCGCACCTGCGCATCGAGAACCGCATCCTGCCGGCCGGCCCCACGGTGGCGGATCAGGTGGCCAATGCCGCGTTCTGGTTCGGGCTCATCAGCGGCCTGGCCGCCGAAACGACCGACATCCGGCAGCACATCGACTTCGACGACGCCAAGAGCAATTTCGTGGCCGCCGCCGGGCAGGGGCTGGCTTCGCAGATGGTGTGGTTGGGCGGGGAGCGCTATCCGGCGCACGAGCTCATCCTGACGGAGTTGCTGCCGCTGGCCCGCCGGGGCCTGGCCGCATCCGGAATCCGGTCGGAGGACGCCGACCGCTACCTCGGGATCATCGAGGAGCGAACCAAAACCAGAAAAACGGGCGCCCAGTGGCAACTGCTTTCCCTGGCCCGGATGAAGGGCATCGGCACCCGCATGGAACGCCTGAGCGCGCTGGTCGCTTCGATGATCGAGCATCAGGACGAGAACGCGCCGGTGCATACCTGGACGCTCTCCCGGGTTCCGGAGCAGCCGCATCCGTTCCGGCTCTCGGACGCGCGCGTGGAGTATTACATGATGACGGACCTGTTCACCGTCGATGAAAACGAGCTGGTGGAACTGGTGGCGTCGCTCATGACGTGGCGGCGCCTGCAACACGTCCTCATCGAGAACGAGCACCACCGCCTGGTGGGCCTCGTGACGCACCGGAGCGTACTGCGCTACCTCTCGGAGCACAAGGCGAAATCTCCGGAGGAGATCGATACGACGGTCAAGGATATCATGGTGCGCAACCTGATTACGGTATCCCCGGAAACCTCGATGCTGGACGCTTATCTGCTCATGCGCGAGCACCGGATCAGCTCGCTGCCCGTCCTGCGGGACGAGCAACTGGTAGGCATCCTCACCGACCGGGAGTTCATGCACCTCGCCGGGCGCATTCTCGACATCACCAACCATGCGGCCCGCACCGACGACGACCCCCGGGGGCTGCATCCCTCACCGTCGCTCCGGACGCCGAGCGTCGCGTAAGCATCCGTTTGGCTCCCTGCGTTTTCGCACGCCCTATAGTGCCGTACGTCACCTCGGCCCCGTACAACATCGTCATTCCCGCCCCGATTTTTATAATCCTTCGCATTTACCACGTCATCCCGGCCCCCTTTTCTCGTAATCCTCTACATTTACCACGTCATCCCGGCCCCTCCGCCGTCTATTCCCACCGCCTCGCGGTGGAACGGCGGCAGCCGGGATCTCAATAGGGATGGATGTAGCCCTCCCAAGGCATTCATGAAACCCTTACGAGATCCCGGGTCAAGCCCGGGATGACGAGTTTGT
>CBDUBS010000350.1:0-2729 GCA_965365445.1 uncultured bacterium
TCGCTCTTGAAAGCCGCGGCGCCCGCCAGTTCCGCCAGCGTGGGGAACAGGTCGGCCACGTCCGTAGGGATGCCGACCGTGCGAACCGGGAAGCGGCCCGGCCACGCGATGAAAGCCGGGACCCGTGTTCCGTTTTCGAAGGGGTTGCCCTTGCGCCCCCGGAAGCCCGCCCTGTTCCGCCGGGCCATTTCTTCGGAGGTGAGGTCCGGAAACCCGTCGGAGCGGTGGATGGGGCCGTTATCGGCGGCGAACACGACGATGGTTTGCCGGCCGCTTTCTTCGAGCGCCTGCCAGAGCCGGCCGAGGTTGTGGTCCAGTTGCTCGATCATGGCGTACACCGTGGAGAGGCCGGGCGAGAAGCCCTGCCGCCGGTAGCGGGCCGTCAGGCTATCCGGCGCTTCCCAGGGTTCGTGGATCTGGGGGTACGCCAGGTAAAAAAAGAACGGCCGGGGGTCGGGGCGGCGGATGACCTCCAGCGCCCGGTCGGTCAGGTAATCCACGGTCCATGCGTCCGGGGCGAGCCATTCGTCGTTGTGGTCGATCCGGGGGTTTCGGTGCCGGTAGAGGTTGGTTTGCCGCCAGGTTTCGTCGAAGCCGCGGGCCTGAGGCAGGTAGGGCCCCTGCTTGCCGAGGTGCCATTTCCCCGCGAAAAAGGTGCGGTAGCCGGCCCCCCGGAGCACTTCGGCCAGGGTGGTTTCGTCGAGGTTCAGGTAATCCCGGCCGCCGTGCACGCCCCAGTCGCCGGCAGTCAGGAAGTGCCGCCCCGTCATGAGCTGCGCCCGCGTCGGGGAGCACACCGGCGCGACGTAAAACGGGTCCAGGCGAACCGCCCGGGAGGCCAGTTTTTCGATGTTCGGGGTGCGGACATCGGGGTTGCCCCCGGTCGATACGTCGCCGTAGCCCTGATCGTCGGTGAGGATGAGCAGGATGTCGGGGCGCTCCTGGGCGGAAGCGGCCTGCCGGCAGAGCGGCAGCGCCAGGAGGCACGTCAGGAAAAGCGCAAACCTGTTCATTGGCGGCGCGCCTCGTAATCGCTGCGCCGCTGCCGGGCGGCGCGCCACCCTTCGGCCTCCGTGCCGCCGAAGAGCTGGTGCCAGGCGGCCCGGCCCCCTACCCCTTCCCGGCTCCAGGGATACGGAGGCGGGGCAGCCGGATGGTTGGCCGTGGCGACGACGCCCGGCGGCAGGGCGGCTTTCCAGCCCGCCGCCAGTTGCCCGGAGAGCACGTCGCGGAGTTCGTCGTAATCCGGGGCCACGGCCAGGTTGACGCGCTCCGCAGGGTCGGCCTGGAGGTCGTAGAGTTCCACGGCCAGCAGCGAGTCGGCGGGCTCCGTGCGCCACTCGGTGTAGCGGTACCGCCGGGTGCGCATGGAGCGGCCGCGAATCTCCGCCCCGAGAACGCCCCGGGGCTGGCGGCTGAACACCGCCTGTTTCCAGGGTTGGTCCGGGTTGCGGAGCAGAGGAGCCATCGAGACCCCTTCGAGGTAGTCGGGCACGGCGAGGCCGGCCAGGTCCAGCAGCGTCGGCACGATGTCCACGTACTCGACGAGCGCCTCCGACGCCTTGCCGCCGGCGACGCCGGGGGCGGACACGATGAGCGGCGAGCGCAGAGACTCCTCGAACAGGGTGGCTTTACCCCAGTGGTTCACCTCGCCGAGGTGGAAGCCGTGATCGCTGGTGAACACGACGATGGTGTTACGCCGCAGGCCGAGGCGGTCCAGCTCGTCCAGGATGCGCCCGATCTGGTCGTCCACGAGGCTGATGGAGGCGAAATATCCCTGCCGGAGCGTCCGGGCGTACCCGGAGGTAAAGAGCCGTTCGGGGTCGGCGTGCTGCCAGGTATACTGCCGGAGGTTGTAGCGGTCGTAGGCCAGGCCGGGCGCCCCGGAGGGTCGGAACGGGTTTTCGGCGAGCGGCAGCCGGTCGGGGTCGTAGAGCGCCCAGAAGCGCTCCGGCGCGGTAAACGGGATGTGGGGTTTGAGGAAGCCAACCTCGAAGAAGAACGGGTTTTCCTGCCGGGCCGCCTCCCGGAGCGCCTCTACGACCGCCGCCCCGGTGCGGGCGTCCTGGTAGAGCGAATCCGGCAGGTCGGCCCGCTCGAACGGGGGCAGCGTGGCGTAGCCTTCGCGCCGCAGGACCTCCACGTTTTCCGGGACGACGTACCGATCCCCCGGCGGCCAGTATGTGGGCGCCGAGAGCGAGTCGCGCATGCCGTGCTGGATTTTACCGAAATCCCGGGCGTAATACCCGTTCTGCATGAACCGCCGGGCAATGGTTCCGTAGCGGGGCAGGATTTCCGCGACGAAGTAGTAGCTGTACGGGTAATCGACGCCCGTAGTGGCGGGGCGCAGGCCGGTGAACATACTGGAGCGGCTCGCGGCGCAGATGGGCTGCTGCACGTAGGCCCGGTCGAAGCGCACCCCTTCGGCGGCCAGGCGGTCGATGTGGGGCGTCCGGACGTACGGATGCCCGTACGCGCCGATTTCCATGTTCAGGTCGTCGAGGATGATCCAGAGCACGTTCGGCTGGGCGCGCAGGGGGCCGGCCGCAAGCAGCAGGGCGAGAAGGCTCAGCAGGCGGTATTTCATCGGGTGTCGGCGGCTGGGGAAGGCATACGAACGTCCTCCCGGTTGATTACGGCCGGGTCGTGGAACATCTGCCGGGCTCCCACTCCCCCATTGACCGGCGAGAAGTCCTGGTCCCAGAACTGGAAAAACACGATGCCGGGAT
>CBDUBS010000351.1:0-2673 GCA_965365445.1 uncultured bacterium
GCGCAGCCCCTCCGGGGCGGGGCGCTCCTCGGCCCGCCTGGCCTTGCATGAGGCGTTCCTGCAATCCGCCGGACCCTGCCGCCCCGACCGTCTGCACATCCTGCACGACGGCGAAATCGCGCTGGAAGCGGCCCTGGAAGGTCGCAGCGGGATCGTGGTGATCGTCGGGACGGGCTCGGTGGTTACGGCCCGGTTCGAGGACGGCGAGGTGCGGCGAGCCGGCGGCTGGGGCTACCTCGTCGGGGATGAAGGCAGCGGCCACGTACTGGGGGCGGAAGGAATCCGCGCCGTGCTGGCCTCCCTCGACGGAGGCCCGGCCACCTCGCTCCGGGAGAAGGTCGAGCCGCTGGCCGGGCCCCTTCCGGACCGCCTCATCGACCTCATCTATACCGAGGGGTGGCCGTTGCAGCAGGCGGCCCCGCTGGTTCTTCAGGCAGCTGCCGAAGGAGATGCGGTGGCCGTGGGCATCGTGGAGCGGCAGACGGCCCTGCTGGCCCGGCAGGTAGGCTGCCACCTCCGGCGGGGAAAGCCGCTGGCGCCCGTCGTGAAGCTCATGGGCGGGCTTGCCTCCAACGCCTACTACCGCAGCGCCCTCACGGAAGCCTTGCACCGCATCGACCCCTCGCTGCGCGTCGGCGCGGCGGAGCGCAGCCCGGCGCAGGGGGCGCTGGACCTGGCCATGCGGCCCTCCTGAACGCATTACCGCTCCGCAGGCGGGTTCCGGGCCATGCTCAGCGTTTGCCACCCTTCCGGATTGAAGCTCCGCGCCAGCAATACGATCTGGCCCACATGGTATGCCTGGTGGGCGAGCGCCCGCAGCAGCGCGGCCCGCACGGACAGCGCCTCCCCCCGGATGCGCACGTCCCGCTCGAAGTCGGCGTCGGTGAGGCGAGCCAGCGTGCTTTCGAGGGCGCTCCACCCGTCCGCCCAACCGGTCATCATCTCCTCGCGGGTGTACGCCCGTTCCTCGAACTCCGCATCACGGCGCCTCCAGGGCTTTTCGCCGTCGCTCGTCAGGAAGTCGGTAAAGCGCGATTTCAGGTTGCCGCCCATGTGCCGCACCAGCATCCCGAGCGAATTGCCCTCCGGGTAAGGTATGCGGTTCAGGTCGGCGTCGGCGGCCTGTTCCAGCGCCCTCTCCGCCAGCGCCCGGTACTGTCGGAATGCATGGATAAACGCTTCGTTTTGCATCGGCTGAGGGGGTTTATTTAACCTGTTCAACCCGTTTCGCTCCCGGTTGGTTCTTCCATCCGTAAAGCGAACTTTTCAAAAGTGGGCCCTATTAACCGTCCCGCCTGGCGGGACTTCCCGCGAAGCGGGGTGGGGGTGTATTCCTTACGGCTCAACACCCTCCGGCTCGTTCGCAAGGCCTGAGCGCTACACCCTCCGGCTCTTCGGGCCACCTCCCTCGAGGGAGGGGTTAAGTCGCTCAACTCGCAGCGCTTTGCCAACCGCCCTCTTGCCGCCGCCCGGTCAGGTGCGCAATCCATCCGCCTGAACGGGAGGGTGCATGGTATCCGAGGAATCGGTGCGGATCAGCCGGCCGCCCTGCATACGGTACGAGAGGGTGGTGGGGAGCGTGGGGCAGCACAACGGATCATCCGGGGCGTGCAGCAAGAGATACGCCTGAATATACCCGTCCTTCACCGAGAGGGAATCCACGCGGACCCGGTCGCCGAGCGAGGTGGAGGCGGTATTGACGGGCCCACGGGGGGTCGATTCCACCACGGCCAGATCGTAAAAGGTGCCGCTGCCCCCGGAGCTGGTTACCAGCACGACCACGGCGTCTTCCGAGTCGTCGTCGTTGACGCGCCCGTATGCCATTTTACCCAGCAGGTTGATATGCATCCGCCGGGCCTCATCGATGTAGCTGCCGTAGTGAAGGGTGACCGTACCCCCTTCCACGAAATCCGACCGGTACGACCCCTCCAGAAGCCTTTCCAGGCGCAGGGGCCGGGCTTCCGGCGGAGGCGGCGGAGCCGCCGGTTCGCAGCCCAGGGCGGCAACCGCCAGCAGGATCAGTACGGAACGGAGCATGAGGTAACCGCGGTCACGTCGCCGGGTTCAACGGAGGGGTCGGATCGGATAAGGGCAACATCACGGAGCGCAACCAGAAATTACTGATACTCCCGATGGCCTCCACCAGCCCGGAGTACGATACCGGTTTGACCACATACGCGTTCGCTCCGTTGTTGTAGCTTTCCTGAATGTCTACTTCCGACGACGAGGTGGTAAGCACGATTATCGGAATGGAACGAAACCCTTCCTGTTCTTTCATTTCGGCAAGCACTTCCCTTCCGCTTTTACGGGGCATATTCAAATCCAGGAGAATCAGGCCCGGCTTTTCGGCTTTTTCCTCGAACGACCCGCGCCGGTTGAGGAGGTCCATCAGTTCCTCTCCGTCCGAGACGACGTGTACGTCCTGTTCGCCGGCCGTCTCCTTGAGCGCCCGGAGTATGAACATCTGATCGTCTACGTCATCTTCTGCAATTACAATGGAAGCGCGTCGTGTCAATGGGTTCATCGATTGATCTGTCTATCGGTGGGTGTGGAGCAATCCGCACGAGTCGGCTCGCCGGGGTTTACGGCCCGACGAAATGCATAAATCATGCCGTAAGTAAATGATTATCAAATATATCCATGCCATCCTCCATATCGTCCCGGCTCCCGCTT
>CBDUBS010000352.1:0-2627 GCA_965365445.1 uncultured bacterium
ACGAGGGTGTTTTCCGTCAGCCCACGGGCGTCCAGCCCGCCGAGGAGCTCGCCCACGGTTTCATCGAACCACTCGCACATGGCGTAGTACCGGGCCAGCGCCTCCGGGCGGCCGGGCGAGGTATACTTCGCCAGCAGCCGCTCGGGCGGGTTGTGCGGCGTGTGCGGCATCATCGGGGCGTACCAGAGCAGGAACGGACCGTCGCCGTGCTCGTCCAGGAAGTCGAACACCGGGCGGAGCCCTTCGCGCCCGATGGCCAGGCCCCGGTCGCCGTGGCGCCCTCCTTCGCCGTTGATCGTCATGCCGTGCGTGAAGCCGCCGGCGGCGTAGTGGCCCTCCCACCATTTGCCCGCCTGAAAGCTGCGGTAGCCCGAGCCCTGCAGCGTCCGGGGCAGCGACGGCGCCCGGGCGATGAACCGGAGCATCTCCTGCCGGTGGACGCCCGGAGGCGGATCGTTGCCGGTGATGCCGTGCTGGTGCGGGTAGAGCCCGGTAACGATGGAGGCCAGGCTCGGCCGGCACAGCGAGGCCGGCACGTACCCCCGGGTGAAGACGGCGCTCTCGGAGGCCAGCCGGTCGATGTGAGGGGTGCGGATGACCGGGTGGCCCATGAACGAGTAGTCCGTCCACGCCTGGTCGTCGGAGAGGATGATGACTACATTCGGGAGGACGCCCGAAGGCGGCGGCGTCTCGATACCCCGGAGGCGGCGGGCGAAATGAAGGGCCGTTTTCGTCATCGGGTAAAATCCCTGCGGCGCGTCCTCCGGCAGCGCCAGGCCGGGGTGGGTATACCAGCTCATCAGGATGAGGTGGTCCGGCGGGGCCTGCTCGAACGGGTATTCGCCCAGCACCGCCAGGGTGCGCTCGTAGAACGCCCGGTCGGACTCGAGGCCGCCGATATGCGAGGTGGCAATGAATCCGTAGGCCAACCCGAGGTCCTCCCGGATGAACCGGCCCGCTTCGGCTACATCCTGCCAGGTGAGGTTGTATCCCAGGGCGGGGTAATCGTACGGCGTATCGAGGTGGATGAAATCCAGCGGGTACCCCGCCTTCCGGGTGCGTTCGAGCAGCGCCCGGTACGGACGCCGGTACTCCGCGCCTTTCGTCGGCAGGGCATCGATAAGGCCGACGCGCACGCCGGGGAAGGTTTTCTTCAACGCGGCGGCCTGCCGGGCCGCCCGTTCTACGCGGCGGTCCATGTCCGGACTGTACTCGCCGGGCGGATCGCCGTCACCCCCTTTCGAGAGCACGCTCTGCAGCGCGATGTGGCTTACCGTGAGCCCGCAATCTTGCAGCAGGGCCACATGCTCCGGCAGATCGTCGGTGGTGTTGTCGATGGCTACGGGAATGCCGGCCTCCCGCAGCACCGGGGCGAAATGCTCCCGGATGAACGCTTCACCGTAGTCGTCCAGGACGCGTTTAAGCGTGGTCGCCCGAAGGTAGTACACGTCGATGAGGCCGCGCAGCTCGTCCCAGCGTTCCGGATGGAAAAACATCTCCTGAAAGTCCGGAGGATAGCCCCCGGCCCGGCGCATGTTGTTATCCTCGTACCAGAACTGCGTCGAATCGGGTCGGGCGAGGACCGTCCCCGGCAGCATCAGCAAAAGCAGCAGGATTCGTTTCATGCGCTTACCGGGCTTCGCGGACGAGTTCGGCGTAGCGGGCCCGCATCCGTTCGAGCGCCGGGCGGTAGGCCGGATCCGCCGCCACGTTCGTCGTCTCGTGCGGGTCGGATTGCAGGTCGAACAGCATTTCGTAGACCGGCTGCCGCTCGAAGAAACGCAGGTACTTGTACCGTCCGTCCACCACCCCGTCGGATTTCGGGATGCGGCCGTGCTCGAACAGGTGCTCGAACAGAAAATCCTCCCGCCAGTCGACGGCCGCGCCGCGCACCAGCGGCATCAGGCTGCGCCCCTGCATCCGCTCCGGCACTGGCACGCCGGCCAGGTCCAGAAGCGTCGGCGCCACGTCGATGTTCAGTACCGGTTCCTCGGGCGTGCGGCCGCGCAGCCGCTCGGGCAAACGCGGATCGAACACCAGCAGCGGCACCCGGATCGACTCCTCGAAGCCGTACCACTTGCCCGCCAGCCCGTGCTCGCCCAGGAAGAACCCGTTGTCGCCCAGGAATACGATCACCGTGTTGTCGGCCACGCCCTTGCGAGCGAGCGCTTCGCGGATCTGCCCCACCACCCTGTCCACGCCCGTGACGAGCCGGTAGTAGCCTTTCACGCTCCGCTGGTACATTTCCGGCGTGGCAAAGCGTATCGCCCAGCGGCGGCGGGCCTCCGTTTCGTCCGAGCGCAGAAACTCGGGCAGGGCGGCCAGGTGCTCCGGGGAGGCCGTCTCGGGTACGGGGATGGTCACGTCTTGATAAAGTCCTTCGTATGCCGGGTCGTAGATGAACTGGCGGGGGTCATCGTCCTGTACGTGGGGCGCCTTGAAGCTCACCGAGAGCGCGAAGGGGCGGCCCGCCGGGGCCTTTTCGATGAACTCGACTGCCTGACGGCCCATCAGCCGGGTCAGGTGGATCGGGCGGCCCTCTTCGTCGGTGGTTTCGTAACGGGGCTGGCCGGGCAAGCCGCGCCAGTAGTCGAAGGCGTCGGCGGGCAGCGTATCCCCGACGCCGT
>CBDUBS010000353.1:0-2534 GCA_965365445.1 uncultured bacterium
GCCGCTCGTGGAGGTGGGGCGGTTCGACGACGTGTGGGAAGCGGCGCCGGAGCTGAAAAACATGGAAACGTTCGAGAAGGAGTACTTCGTTCCCCTGTATCACAAGGTGATCGACGTATTGCACGGGATCAGTCCCGACAAGTGGGCGCTGTACCAGTGGCACCATTACCCGCCGCCGCAGCACATTTACTACGGCACCCCGTCTGCCCCGGCCCGCATTCCGCTCCGGCGCGAGCGCATCGTGTACGCCCCGCATTACTACGGCAGCGATCCGGTGAAGGCTGTAACCCGGTATCTGGCGGATGCCGGCGTTTCGGGCGTTCCGATCCTGCTGGGCGAGTACGGCCCGCCTACCTTCTGCAACACGGACACCGACCTCGAAACGCAGGCGGCCTACCGGAACAACTTTATCCGCAGCGTGCGGGAGTACGACCGCTATGTGTTCGGGCAGGTGAAAGCATGGTGGCTCGGCACCGGGCCGCAACCCCTTACGTGCGACGATCCGAGGTCGAAAAAAACGTGGGCGATGTTCTACGGGGAGCCGGAAGCCCTGGGGCCGGAACGGAAGTACATCATGGACCTCGTGGTGCGGCCTCGGCCGCTGGCGGTGGCGGGCGTGGTGCATACCTTCGGGTTCGATTTCATGACGCGCCGGTTCCACATGCGGTTTACGCCGGGAGAGGCCGAAGCGCCGTCCGAAATATTCATACCCCTGGAGCGGCATTTCCCCGACGGCTTCCGGGTGCTTCTCGGCGATGTGGTGCTTTCGCTGGATACGGCCGCTCCGGAAGGGCTACAGGTCGCCAAAAACCCGAGACGGCTCGACGCGAAGGGGTTCCGGTGGGACGGCCGGCGGCAACGGCTGATAGTGGACCGCTGGCCGCAGCCGGAAACCGGCGAGCTGACCCTGGAGGTAATCCCCGGCGCGCAGGATTAACCGGAAACCATCCGGCAGCTCCCTTTTTCGTGCGGTTTTGCGTTGCCGTGTAGCGGAGGTGTTCCGTTAATCAGTCCTGTTAGTGATGAGCCCCCGTTCCATTTGCTTCTTTCCTGCTAACCTGTGATGCACATGCCTTCTGCTTCGGATGACTTCGGATCTTCTCTTCCTCCGCGCCGCTCCAACCGCCGGGATCTGCTCTCCTCCTTCGGTATGCTCGGCATAGGGGCGGCGCTCGCTCCGTCCGCCTTCGGCCGTACGGTATACCCCGAGGGTCCTGACGCGCGCGTATACAACGCACGTCAGGAAGGAGCCGCAGGCGACGGCCGGGCCGACGACGGACCGGTGTTCCAGCGCATCGTGGACCAGATCGCGGCGGCGGGCAAAGGGGTGCTCTACATCCCGCCGGGAGACTACCGGATCGGCGGGCTCGTTTCGGTGGAAACGCCCATGATGAACCTGTCCATCGTCGGCGACGGGCAGGGGGTGTCCAACCTGTTCGGCGACAACCCGGACGGGGTGTTCCGCTTCGTGCACAGCCAGGTGGAGAACCAGACGACGGTAGCCAACCTGTCGTTTTTCACCCGGCGCGACGGAGCGGGCACGGCGCTGGAGGTGAACTCTACCGGAGGCAACCGGCACAACCGGAGCCTGGTGGTGCAAAACGTGGAGATGCGCGGGGCGGACCGGCAGACGGGGTACTTCGATTACGGCATCAAGAGCCTGGGCCAGTGGCGGCCGTTGTTTCTGAACGTGATATTCGCCGGGCCGTTCGGGCGGGGTGTTCCGGAGGAGCGCATTTTCAAGGCGACGGCGGGCATCGTGGCGGACGAATCGTATGCGCCGAGCTTCCAGAATTGCTACATGTGGTCGCTCAAAACGGGCTACCGGATCATCTCCAGGAACACGCCGACGGCCCCCGAGGATACGGCCTTCTACCGCGCTTTCGCCGTGGAATGCATCGTGGGGATCGACATCCGCACGGAGAGTTACGAGCCGCAGCTCGAAATCGATACGTGCCACATCAACTGCCGGGAGGTGGGCATCCGGCTCTACCACCGCAAGTACTTCAGCATCACCAACTGCCTGATGTACAACGTGGATTTCAAGAGCAAGGACCCCGGCTACACCGACATCGAACTCATCGGCTCCTTTGGCGGCATCATCGCGGATAACATCTTTCATCAACCCGCCAACCGCAACCGGAAGATGATCGACGTCCGGGAGGAATCGGCCGATTTGCAGATCACGCGGAATCTGTTCAACGCGGTGGGTACGGCGGTGCATATCGAGCCCGAAGCCAGGAACATCGTGTGTACGGACAACCAGTACCACCGGCAGTGGACGGGCAAGATGGTGGACGGAGCGCTCGGCAACCTGGTGTTCGGGACGTATGAGCGGCGCGGCGCGCTTTTAGGAGGCCCTTCTCCCGGGCGAATACCGAGCGGGGAATGGATGGATGCCGGGTGGGGGGCTACGGAGTACGACACGGACGCCTTCCGCGACGAAACGGGCGCCCTGGTGATTCCGGACGGGAAAGGCATCCAGTGGGTGCGCCTGGCGGAGCCGGGAACATTCTCGGGGGTCGTCTCGTCGG
>CBDUBS010000354.1:0-2509 GCA_965365445.1 uncultured bacterium
GGGCGGCGTGTGTACCTGCACTTCGAGGGGGTGATGTCCGCGCATTTCGTGTGGGTGAACGGCTGGTACGTAGGGTTCGACAAGGGCTCCATGACCCCCGCCGAGTACGACGTTACCCGGTATGTGCGTCCGGGGCAGAACACGGCGGCGGTGCAGGTGTACCGCTGGTCCGATGGGAGCTATCTGGAGGATGTGTACGCTTGGCGGTTCAGCGGCATCTACCGGGGGGTGCATGTGACGGCCCGCTCCGAGGTGCACCTGCGGGACTTCTTTATCCGCACCGACCTGGACCGGCAGTACCGGGACGCCGTGCTCCGGGCCGATTTGCACCTGCGCAACACCGGCAAGAGCCGCCGGTCGGCGCGGGTGCGTCTGACGCTGTTCGATCCGGAGGGCCGGAAGGTAGGGGAGGGCGCCGCCGGGCGCACCGACCTGGCCTCAGGGGAGGAGAAAACCGTCGCGTGGTCGATGGAGGTCGAGAACCCGCTGAAGTGGTCGGATGAGAAGCCGAACTTGTACACGCTGGTGCTCGAAGTGCTCGGGGATGGGGGCGAAGTGCTCGAAGCGCTGGAGGAGCAGGTCGGGTTTCGGGAAATCGAGATGCGGGATGCGCAACTGCTCGTCAACGGCCGGGCGGTGAAGATGAAGGGCGTCAACCGGCACGAGCACGACCCGGACAGGGGCCGCACGATGACCCGCGAGATGATCGAGACGGATCTGCGGCTCATGAAGCGGCTGAACGTGAACGCCGTGCGGACCTCGCATTACCCCAACGACCCGATGTTTTACGACCTCGCCGACCGCTACGGGATATACGTAATGGATGAGGTGAACGCCGAGTGCCATTACGGCGAAACGTGGCTATCGAAACAGCCCGGTTGGGAAACCGCCTTCATGGACCGGATGAGCCGGTTCCTGCAACGGGACAAGAACCACCCGAGTGTGATCCTGTGGAGTACGGGCAACGAGTGCGGCATCGGGCCGGTGCATTTCGAGATGGCCCGCTACGCCCACGAAACCGACCCCACCCGGTTCGTCGGGGGGCAGAGCAACGCCGAGGGCGGCATCAACGGCGATGCGCCGTATGCCGACGTGCTCGGCACCAGGTACCCGTCGCCCGCGACGCTGGCCGCCATTGCCGACACCACCACCCGGCCGGTCATCATGGGCGAGTACAGCCACGCGATGGGCAACGCCCTGGGGCACTTCGACGAATACTGGGACCTCATCTGGAGCCGGCCCTCGCTCCAGGGAGGGTACATCTGGGACTGGGTAAACCAGGGCCTGCGCTTCGACCTGGTGACGACGCCGGATGAATCGCCTTCACGCCGCCTCGTCAGCCTGATGGGCCGCCCGGATGTGGTGGAGGGCCGGAGGGGTAAGGCGCTCCGGTTCAGCGGCATCGGCGACTTCGTGGAGGTCCACGACGCCCCGCAGATTACCGGCGACCGGATGACCGTGGAAGCGTGGGTGTACCCCCGGGGGTACCACGACGGCAACACGTTCATCGCCCGGGAGGGGTTGCACAGGGGCTTCGGGTATGCCCTGGAGCAGATCCACCCGGATTCGCTCTCGTTTACGCTCGGCCTGGGCAGGCCCGTCGCCCTTTCGGGCCGCCTGCCTGCCGACTGGGACTACAACTGGCATCACATCGCCGGGGTATACGACGGGCAGACCATGCGCCTCTACCTCGACGGTCGGGAGCTGGCCTCCCGGCCCGCTGCGGGCCTCATCGACCGGGTTTTGAACCCGCTCACGATAGGCAAGAGCCACGGACGCCACCACGAGCAGTGGGCCGGCTTCCTGACGAACGCCGTGATTGACGAGGTGCGGCTGTATCGCACGGCGCTGCCCGCCGCCGACCTCGGCTTTACCCGGCTTGATGCCGCCGCCGACCCGGTCCTGTACCTCCCCTTCGACCGGTTCGACAGCACCGGTACGTTCCACAGTTACGGCGAAACCCCGGTAGCCTCCGGCACGATGGACGGGGTGGTGTTCGCGGACCGGACCCCCCAACCCGAAGCGTTCCAGATAAAACGCTCGCACCAGCCGGTGGGGATGCGGATGATCGACGCGGAGCGCGGCCTGGTGGAGATACACAACCGGCACGATTTCACCGACCTCTCGGAGCTGGCCGCCGTGTGGCAGCTCGTCGAGAACGGCCGCGTAGCCGCCGAGGGGCCGTTCGAGGTCGTGCTCGCTCCCGGCGAGCGGCGGGAGGTGGCCGTACCCTTCACGCGCCCCACGCCGAAGCCGGGGGCACTGTACAGGCTGGTCCTTTCCTTCCGGCTGAAAGAAGCGGCCCGGTGGGCCGAGGCGGGGTATGAAGTCGCCTTCGCCGACTTCGGCCTGCCCGGCGCCGGGGCGGCTCCGGCCGTGCAGCCCGGCGGAGGGCTCCGGGTGGACGAGCGCTCCGGTGAGATCGTTCTCTCGGGCGACGGGTTCCGGTACACCTTCGAAAAAGCCACGGGCCACCTCACCGATTTCGAGGCGGCAGGCGTTCCGGGGC
>CBDUBS010000355.1:0-2499 GCA_965365445.1 uncultured bacterium
TATCCTTCGGAACGACGAACGCAGCCTCGAACCGCCCGTTTTGCGCCTGAACTTCCCCCCGCCATATCAGGTCCTCACGGACGCGATAGTACTCGGTCGGCATGTAGGAGCGGTTGGGCACGCGTATGAACCGCTCTGCATCGAAAACGGTAACCGATACCCGACCGCTGAAGCCGGCATCCACCGCACCGGATCGGTCCAGTACCTCTCCGGCCAGTGCTACTTTGTCCAGCGCCCGTAAAGCGGCCTGCGACTCCGCTACCGGGATGCCGTTTACCGTCCGGATGGCTACACTGCGCGACGGGTGGCCCACCCGGAGGGTCGGATCGCCGAACAGGTTGAACTTGCGGTTGTTGTGCTGAGCGCCTGCGAACGTGTTCTTCGTGAGCCGGAGCACGTCGCCGATGCGGCGCGGCCTCCCCTCTGGATCGGGTTTGAGCAGCTCCCGATTCAGGGCGTAGTTCAGGCCCACGTTGAGCCCGGTGGTGTCGTACGACGTATAGACGGTGCGAACCGTACTCAGGACGGCGATGGCTCCGCCCCGGTCGTGCAGGAGCAATTCCTCCGCTCCGCTCTGCTCTCTGGCGTCGTCGAAGCGGCCGAAGGAGCAGGTAGCCGTGATGAACAGGGATAGCGCGTCGTAATTATCCAGGCGCTGGATATGTTCTTTCGAGAAGTACACCTCCTGGGCCAGGAAATCCTCGTTCCCGTGGCCGCTGTAGTTGAACGCGAGCACCCCCTGGTTCAACGTTGCCATGATTTCAGACTCTACTTCCGGCTGCTTCCAATCGCCCTTGTACACGCGAGGGTAGGAGACGCCGTAAACCTTGTTCAGGTTCATCTCGGGATGCTCGCGCTTTACCATTTCCGCCACCACATCGGCGTTCTGGACATGCAGGTCGTTATCCACCTGCGAGGCGCCGTTGTACTCGTCGTCGGCAACGAACAGATACCGGGATCGCCACGGCCCGTACGTTGCCGGATCGTCCTCGTAGTGCTTCAGCTTTTCAATCATCGTCCGCGCTTCGGCCACGGACTGTACGGTAAAGCGTCCTATGCCAAGATCCACCCGCTCGTAGGATACGCCGGAGTCGCTCCAGGAGTCGGTCGGGTACGGCCAGTCGCCCTCGGTATCGTCGAGCAGACCGAAGTAGTCGTCGCTGGTAAAGGACTGGATCGGATGGAAGGAGTTTTCCGTTTCATAGGGCAGGATCCAGTTCCTCATCTCCGGCTTCGCGCCTAACTGCCGGTAGTTGTAATGTCCGTCTCCAAACAGGAGCGCGTACCGGATGAGGTTTTCGGGCGTGGTGGACCGGTCATACAGGAACTTCAGGTAATCGCGGACGGCCCGCATATCCTGCAGGCCGCCGGAAAACTCGTTGTAGATCCGCTGCACGTCTACCACTTCCACGACGAGACCTTCCTGACGCCGGCGCTCGGCCAGTTCTTCGGCCTGTACCCGGAACGTATCCGGCGCGACGACCACCAGATCCGGATAGCTTTGAATGCCATGCAGGTTTTGCGCCGCCACCCGTCGGGGTGATTGCTGAGCAACGAGCGCCGGTTTGACGGCGGCTTCCGTAAACGCGACGAGTTCCACCGGACGGCCGGCCGAACCGGCATCGACCTGCACCCGGTACCCACCCCCGCCCGATTGCACCGCGAGCCGACGCACGGCGCCCACGTCCGTAACGTCCCACACCTGGGGCTCCGAGCCAAAACCGCTCAGGACGAATTCATACCGGCCGCTTCCCCCGCCCGGCGTATGGAAACGCAGGTACCCTCCCGAGGCCTGCAAAGCCTTTGGATAAAAAACCCGAATCCAGTCCAGCGCCGCCTCCGGCTCGTTGGGTCGGCTTTGCAGCGTCATGGTCAGGTTCAGCGCGGAGCCGCTCACATTCTGAACGAACGTGCCTTCCACCGGGTTGGCGATGGGATCTTCGCTGGTGCGCGAGCCGGTTGGTTTCGGGATGAGTTCGGCCAGCACGGCGCTGCCTGACTGGAAACGGACGGCGGCGGCCGGATTGGAATGCACGGCCGCCCTGGCGCGGTACATTACCTCGCCGGAGGTCAGGCCGGGAAGAGCCGTGTTGTTGAAAATGCTCAAACTGCCGCTGGAACGGATGGTCAGGCTGACCCAGGTATGCCCGGTGCCTCCTTCCCGACTCCACATGTACTCATCCTTATCTACGAAGTGGCGCCCGACGATCTGCGTGAGCACCTGCGCGTCCGGAAACCCCGGAAAGGCCACCTGACCGACGCGCAAGCCCTGAGCCTGCCCGGTTTCGATTTTGAGGAAGTAATAGTTCTCGTTCGAGAACGGATGTACGTAATGCTGCCATTCCTTTTTGGCGGCGTCGTATTTCCAGCCGTTGGGCGCCTTGCCGTAAAACACCAGGTCGCTGAATCCGGCGCCGTCCGTTCGCACGAGAACGGGGTTCTCGACCAGATCCGCAGGACGCGGCGCCGCGTTCAGGGCCGGGAGCGGCTCGCCGCCGA
>CBDUBS010000356.1:0-2498 GCA_965365445.1 uncultured bacterium
GTATGTTTTTGGAGGCGGAGCGGGGCAGTGGTCGGTTGGAGATGCGTTACGGGGGAATGCGCCGGTTGCTGGACTTCCGCACCCTCTCCGTTACGGACCGGGTCGAACCGGATGAATCATGAGTAACATACGGCCCCGGAGCCCCATCCACGACGGATGTTCCTCCAGGGTACGCTAAACCGGAAATGGAATGAAACGATCGCTTGTCCTCGCCCTTCTGTCGATGGTACTTGCCGTTTGCAGTGCGCCGTCGGTACGGGCGCAATCGGCCCTGTTCGCAGGGCTCATCAAGAACAAGGGGTACGTCGTCGGGTCGCCTCTGGCCGCCAGCGGCCTCATGCGTCTCGACGCCGATACCTCCTGGACGCATATCGGGTGGAACCACCCGCGCATATTCGGGGTGGCGGTCGATCCGAGGGATGCGCGCTCGATGTATCTGGCCGCCGGAAACGGCCTGATGCATAGTCCGGATGGGGGGCGGTCGTGGAAAATCCTGACCGGCTGGGAGATTACCGAGCCGCAGGACGTAGCCATTGACCCCAACGCCCCGGACCATCTTTACCTTGCCACGCCCTACGGCGTCTGGCGCTCCGAAAACGGCGGCACGACGTGGATCGAGTCCGTCGAGGGGATTCCCTTCAGGCATCGGTACACGCAGGATGTTCAGGTGGATCGGACGAAACGGGACCGCATCGTGGCGGCAACATCCGGGGGCATTTACATTTCCGAGGACGGCGCGAAAACCTGGCGGCTTGCCGCTGCCGAGAACGTACCCATCTACCGGCTCGATCAGGGCGTCGCCGACCCGAACGTGTGGATAGCCGGCGCCGGGAAAGGGGGCGTGCTCCTTTCAAACGATAACGGCAGCGCCTGGCGAGCCGCCCGGGGTGTGGACGGGAAAACCGCCATCTACGGCGTCGCCATCGACCCGACCGACAGCCGCCGCATGGCGGCCGGAGGGTGGAATACCGGTGTGTATGTAACGGCGAACGGCGGCCGTTCGTGGAGACAGCAGCGAAAAGGGCTGCCCGTCGCCCACATTTACGAGGTCGCGTTCGACCCCGACCATCCGGGTCGGCTGTATGCCGCCACGGTCGAGCACGGCATTTTCCGAACCGACACGATGGGTCGCACCTGGGATTACGCCGGGATGTACGGCACCCTCGTTTTTGATCTGACTTTCCTACCCCAACCGGCAAACTGATATGGCCCGTTTCAATTACCCCATTCTCGCTTCTGCGCTCATTCTGTTTGCTGCGGTCATGACACCCGGCAAAACCGCCGCGCAGATGCCGGATGAAGCGGCTCGCCGTGCCGCCTACCAGGCGCGTTGCGATTCGCTCATCGATGCGATGGCGAACGCCATTCCCGAAACCGACCGTTCGCAGGGCCACTACTTCCACATTGCCGCCGCCTTTTACAGGGGTGAACGCACCGAGTGGGCCCTGGCCCGTCTGGATTCCATTCTGGCCGAGCCGCCGCGCGGGGATATGTTCTGGATGTTCCCCTTCGTTTCGGCCTACCTCGCCGGGCGCGACCGGATGCCGGAAAGCTACCGGGCCCGCCTCCGCGACCTCTGGCGGACGTACATGCCGTATCGGGGCGACACGGAAAACCACTGGGCGCTGTATTACTCCACCCTGTATCTGATGGCCGAGGCGCATCCCGGCGAGCCGGGCTCGACCTGGTTTACCGGCAAAAGCTCCGATGAAAACCTGGCCGAAGCCAGAGATTACCTCATACACTGGATGGACCTGGCCACCACCATCGGGCAGGGTGAATACGACTCGCCGCACTACATCGATGTGTACTTCGTCCCGATGGCGCTACTGTACGCCCACGCAAAGGACCCCGCCATGCGGCAACGGGCGTACATGATGCTCGAATACCTCGTCGCCGACTTCGCGGTCGAGAGTCTGGACGGGCTGTACGGGGGCGGCCACAGCCGTATTTATGAAAACGCCATCGTAGAGCCCTGGCTGATGGCGTCCACCCGGTATGCGTGGCTGTTATGGGGCAATGCACCGTTTCAGGCGGCAGGAGGGCCGCTGGTGATGGCCATGAGCGGCTACGTCCCATCCCGCATCATTCACGGCATCGCAACGGACCGCAGCGAGCCTTACGCCCACCGGGAGCTGAAACGCACCCGGCATCGGTTCCGCAACAGCGACGTGCGCAATGCGCCCGTGTACAAATACACCTGGATGCGGCCCGAATACGTGCTGGGCTCCACACAGGGCGGCCTGCTTCAACCCATCCAGCAGCAAACCTGGAGCCTCATCTGGGACGTCCCTGATCCCCGGGGAAAACACAACACGCTCTTTACCGTCCAGCCCTATTCCGATCCGACCGAGGGGACGATGTACTTTTCCGAGCACCCGGACATGGTGACCGAACTCATCATCCGCTCGAAGAAAGAGTACGATTCCCCGGAAAAGCTCAGCGGCGGTTCGCCGTACGAGCAGGTATTTCAGGACGAGGACGCGCTCGTTGCCCTC
>CBDUBS010000357.1:0-2487 GCA_965365445.1 uncultured bacterium
CTCTCGCCGCCGAACTCCCACCGCCGCTCGGCAAGGACGGCATCGCGGAAAGCATCCTTGCTGAGGCCGGCCGGCAGATCGTACGTTGAGGGTGCATTCATATCCACCCCGAAGGCCCGCCGACGCACCTGGTTTACCGCGTCGTAGGCAGCCGCCGTCGGGCCGCTCTGCTCATTGAGGGCTTCGGCATACGTCAACAGCATATCCGGGTAGCGGAGTACCGGATAATTGGTGTTGGCGTCGTTGGGGCGCGTGAGGGCGGATGCGTCGAAGAACTTGAACCAGTGGGGGTCGAAGGTGTACGTTTTTCCGTTGTACTCGTACGCGGTGAAGAACGTGCCCGGGCGGCGGGTATCGGCCGGGTTGAAGGCGTTATAGAATTCCTTCGTCGGGACATCCGCGCCGTTGCCCTGCACCCCCGGAATCTTGTTGCGCGGCATCATCAGGATGTAGCCGAACCCGTTGCTGGTGTTGGCCGTGAACTGCACGTCGAAAATGATTTCGGCGTTGTTCTCGTTCGTCTGGCTGAACACGTCGGCGTATTTCGGCAGCAGACGGTACCGGCCGCTATCGATCACCTTTTTGGCCTGGGCCGCCGCTTCCGCCCACTTTTTCTGCGTAAGGTACGCTTTGGCAAGCAAGGCCGAGGCGGCTCCGGAGGTTGCCCGGCCCATGTCCGCCGATCCGTACCCGACGGGCAGGCTCGTTTCGGCGGCTTTCAGGTCCTCCGCGATCTGGGCGTACACCGTTTCCACGGATGCGCGTTCCCGGTTGAGCTGCTCGGGATCGAGCGACGTTACGGGCTCTACCATGAGCGGCACAGGGCCGAAGAACCGTACGAGGTTGAAATACGCCAGCGCCCGCAGGTATCGCGCCTCCCCTACCAACCGGTTTTTCAGCGCTTCATCCATGCTGACGCCCGGTATGCGAGCGATAGCCAGGTTGGCCCGGCTGATGAGCAGGTAATGCGCCCGGTACAACTCGTCGATGCGGTCGTTCACCGGGCTGACGGTGTACTTGGCGATGTCGTGGATGCGGGCATTATTGACCCCCTGACCCGGTTCGGCATTGTCCGTAGGCAGTTCAGCCATGAGGTACAGCCCCCGGAAGTACATGCCGTTGCCGGTGTTGAGCGGGTCGTAGACCGCGTTGACGGCCGCCACGGCATCGGAAGCATTCGAGAAAAACTGCTCCGTAGAGATGAGGCTTCGGGGTTGTTCCTCCAGCAAATCGCAACCGGCCAGCCCGAGCATGAACGCTCCGAAAAACAGGAAAGTAAGTAGCTTCATCATGATCGTATCGTAGAATGTCGGTTAGAAACCCAGTTCGATGCCCACACGGTAGGAACGTGCGGTTGGGTAGCCGCCGTAGTCGATTCCCTGGGACAGGTTGGACTGCCCGAAGCGGCTGACTTCGGGATCGAAGCCGGAGTAATCGGTCAGCGTGAGCAGGTTTTGAGCCCCGGCATACACGCGCATCTTTCGCACGGACATGCGGCGCGTGAGCTTACCAGGCAGCGTGTAGCCGAGCGTGACATTCTGGAGGCGGAAGAACGAGCCGTCCTCGAGGTACCGATCGGAGAAATCGATCTGCCGGGCCAGGGTGGCTTTCGGAACCGTGCCGTCGGGGTTGGTCGGCGTCCAGCGGTCGAGCACGGCGGTGGAGTTGTTTTGCTGGCCCGTGGGCAGTTCGAGCTCGATTTTGTTGATGTTGAAGATCGTATTGCCCGAGACGAAGTTGGATCGAACGATCAGGTCGAAGTTGCGGAAGTAGAGCGCTCCGGTGATACCCCCGATGAAGTCCGGTTGCGCGTATCCGAGCACCTTGCGATCCTTGTCGGTGATGGCGCCGTCGCCGTCGAGGTCGCGGAAGCGGACCTGCCCCGGTGTGGCCGTGGGTTGCGCCGAAGCGGCTACCTCGTCGGTGTCGCGGAAGATGCCGTCGAATACGCGGCCGTAGAACGCGCCGATGGGCTCGCCTTCGGTGACGATAACGTTGTTGCTCACCTTCAGGTGGCCGCTGCCTTCGCCGGCGAAGAACGTACCCGAGCCGGCCAGATCCAGCACTTCGTTCCGGTTCGCTGCGATGTTGAATCCGAGGTTCCAGACCAGGTCCCCGATGCTTTCACGCAGTTCCATAGCCAGTTCTACCCCGGCGTTGCGCACGCTGCCGACGTTTTGCAGCGAGGTGGCAAACCCGGACGCCCAGGTAAGCGGCACGTCGAGCAGCAGGTTGGTGGTGGTTTTGCGGTAGTAGTCCCCGGTCACCGAGAGGCGGTTCTTGAACAGCTCCATGTCGAACCCGACGTCGAACTGGGCCGTCGTCTCCCACCTCAGATCCGGGTTGGGAAGCCGGTTCGGTGCAAAGCCGGTATTGACCACGCCCCCCAGGATGTAGTTGACGTCGTTCATGAGCGCCAGCGAGCGGTAAATCCCGATCTCCTGATTGCCCGTCACGCCGTAGCTGAGCCGCACCTTCAGGTCGCTG
>CBDUBS010000358.1:0-2480 GCA_965365445.1 uncultured bacterium
ATGGATCTGCTCGCCGAGATGATCAAGTCCGACACGAGCCTCATCGGCACGGACCGCCCTCTCGACATGCTCAGCGGAGAGCAATTACCGCGCATCTGCTGATCCGCCTGCCTTTTCCCCGCCGTGGACCCGATCCCCCTGTTGCAGGACGAGGCGGCGGTGGGCGCCCCCGGAGGCCGCGGCTCAGGGGGGTGGAACCGGTTCGGCGGCTGGTTTGTTAACGGCGAAGGGCGCCGGTGGTTGGTACGGCGTTTGTACTAAACGGCGTGTGGCTTCTAACCCTGATGAACCATCCCGGCAGCCGGGGGAGCGTCAGCGGGCGGCCTCGTTCGGAAATGTAGAAACGGGTGATTGGAGGTTCGACTTGAAGAAAACGCTTCTCTCCCTCAGTGCGGCCGTCCTGGCCGTCGGAATGCTTCTCGGGTTCGGCATCGGCACGGCCGTATCGGGCGACGGCACGTTCCAGCATCTCAAGAAATTGCAGGATGCCTTCCTCATCGTGCAGAAGAATTACGTGGATGAAGTCAACACGTCCGAGCTGGCCGAAAGCGCCATCGAAGGGATGCTGAAAGACCTCGACCCCCATTCGGTGTACATCGATGCGGAGAGCATGAAGAAGGTGAACGAGGATTTCAATGCATCGTTCGAGGGCATCGGGATCCAGTTCGAGCTCGTCGAGGGGCAGGACAACCGGGATACCATCACCGTGGTGAGCGTCATACCGGGCGGGCCGAGTGAAGAAGCCGGTTTGCTCTCCGGGGACCGCATCATCCGGATCGACGGGGACGACGCCATCGGGTTTACCAACGAGGACGTGCAGCGACGCCTCAAGGGCAAACGCGGCACCAAGGTGGAGGTACTCATCCAGCGGCCCGGCTACCCCCGGGAGCTCGATTTTACCATCACCCGGGACCGCATTCCGCTGTTCACCATCGATGCGTCGTACATGATCGACCGGCAGACGGGCTACGTCCGCATCAACCGGTTCGCCCGCACCACGCATTCGGAGTTCGTCGATGCGATGAACGACCTGAAGAAACAGGGAATGCAGCGGCTCGTGCTGGACCTGCGCGATAACGCCGGCGGCTTCATGGATATGGCGGTGCGCATTTCCGACGAGTTTCTGAGCAAGGAACAGGTGATCGTGACGGCGCAGAGCCGCCACCCGGAATTCAACCAGCATTTCAAGGCCGATGCGGGCGGGTTGTTCGAGAACAAACCCGTCATCGTACTGGTCAACGGCAACTCGGCCTCGGCTTCCGAGATCGTGGCGGGCGCCCTCCAGGATCACGACCGGGCGCTGATCGTCGGGCGGCGCACGTTCGGCAAGGGCCTCGTGCAGCGGCAGTACCCCCTGCCCGACGGCAGCGTGCTCCGCATGACCATCTCCCGGTATTACACCCCGGCCGGGCGACTCATTCAGACGCCGTACGAAAACGGCGACCGGGAGGAGTATTACACCGAAAAGCTCGAAATGCGCAAAATGGAGCAGGGGCTCAGCGCCCGGGAGCTGGCCGAGCACATGCCGGACAGCCTCACGTTCCGCACCGATAGCGGCCGCCTCGTCTTCGGCGGAGGAGGCATCCTCCCGGATTACATCGTCGCCCCGGATTCGGCCTCGGAGTACCTGAAAGCCGTCATCATACGCGGCGTCGAGAGCGGCTTCATCCGGCAGTGGCTCGATACGCACGGAACGGACCTGCACAGCCGCTGGGACGGCAAGCGCGACCTGTTCATCGAACAGTTCGAGGTGTCGGAGGAGATGTACCGGGCCTACCTCGATTACGCGAAGGAGAAAGGCATCGAAGTGGCCCGGACCGCCCGCCCCGCCGCCGACACCACAAACAAGGACGCCCTGGTGTACTTCACGCAGGAAGAAGTAGAGGCCGACCGGGAGCTGATCGAGGCGCGCCTCAAGGGCCATGTGGCCCGGCGGTTCTTCGATATCGGAGCATGGTGGCCGGTATCGGCCCGGGTGGACGAAACCTTGCAGCAGGCGCTGCGCATGTGGCCGACCGCCGAGGACCTGGCGACGCATTACCCGTACAAAAACTGAAACCGGAAGCAGATCCCGGTTTCACGTCGGCTGGTATTTCGCAGGGGCAATCGCGCAGATTGCCCCTGCGAACGTTTTCCCGCATCTCACCGGGCCGCTCGTGCATTGTCCGTGCGCACGTTCGCACGCCATGCGGCCCCGCTTTTTTGTAGTCATTCCGCACCCCTCACGGCGGGATGGCCCTGTAACGGAACTACACACCCTCCGGCCCCCTCCTCCCGTCGGAGGAGGCAGGCTGCGTCCCTCAAGGGAGGGGCGCCGGTATGACGCCCGCCCCATAAGGCATGCCCGTTTTTGTACGTCATCCCGACCCGGCTAGCCTTTTCGGTCATCCCTCACAAAAACTCCGTCATCCCGGCCCCGCTTCATCTTCGTCATCCCGGCCCCTCCGCCGTCTACCGACGGCGGCAGCCGGGATCTCATA
>CBDUBS010000359.1:0-2470 GCA_965365445.1 uncultured bacterium
GTTCTGGCAGCAGTTCGGGCCCCAGGTGCTCAGCTACGCCCGCCAGCACGGCAAGCGCCAGTTCTTCATGTTCGGCGAGGTGTTCGACACCACCAAGGCGTTCACCTCGCACTTCCCGACCCACGACCGGGTCCAGGCGGTGCTCGACTTCCCCTTCCAGCAGGCCGCCCAGAACTTCGCCGCCAACTCGCACCCGACCGACGAGCTGCGCGACTTCTTCGCCGGCGACGACTGGTACACCGACGCCGACTCGAACGTCTACCAGCTGCCGACGTTCCTCGGTAACCACGACATGGGCCGCATCGGCGGCTTCGTCAAGGCCGAAAGCATATACGATACCCGGCAGGTGCTGGCCGTGCGCGAGGGCCAGTTTCATCTGTATCCGCTGCCGCCCAACGAGCAAACCGGCGTCGATAACCTGCTGTTCGCGGCGTTCCAGTCGCGCCTTACCCTCACCGGTACGGAAACCCGGGCGCTCGGAGCGGACGTGACGGGACTGGTGGAGGCCGATTTCTTCGGAGCGGTCAACGCGAACGTCAGCACCCTGCGGTTGCGGCACGCCTACGTCCGGTTCGACTGGGCGCGAAGCCGCCTGCTGGCCGGACAGTACTGGTCGCCGCTGTTCGCGACCTCGGCGTACCCGCAAACCGTAAGCTTCAATACGGGAGCGCCGTTTCAGCCGTTCGCCCGATTTCCGCAGATCCGGTTCAGCTACCGGCTCGGAACGGTCGAACTTACCGGCGCCATGTCCCAGCAGCGGGATACGTACTCCGAAATGGGAGGGGCCAAGTTGCAGCAACAGGCCGGCATCCCTGCCGTCCACGGTCTGGCCGAATGGAAACGGAACAAGGCCGTGCTCGGGGTTGGAGGGCACGCCAAAACGCTCCGGCCACAGATCACCGGAGATCGGTATACAGCGACGTCCGTACAAGGCTACGGCCGGCTCGGCGTGGGGCCGGTCACCGTGCGCGGCATGACGACCTACGGTAGCGACCTGGTGGATCACCTCATGACGGGGGGGTACGTCCTGCGCGAAACCGGCGGCATCGACCCGTTGTACCTGACCTCGACCTGGCTGGATGCGGAGGCGGGGACGACTTTTTCGGCGGGGGTATTTGGCGGGTACCTTCGGAACCTCGGCGCCCGGCGTTCCGTGACGACGGCCGAAACGAGCACCCGCGCCGACGACATGGCCGACCTGTGGCGTCTGGCCCCCCGGGTGGCGTACAACGAAGGGAAAGTGCGCCTGGCTTTCGAGCTGGAGGTAACTTCCGCCCGGTACACGACCGAGAAAACGGCACGGTACCGGCCTCTCGTCTCCGGGCCTACCCATCGGGCGACGAACGTGCGGGGGCTGGCCGCCGTGTACTACTTCTTCTAAGGGGCGGCCCGCTCGGGCGGCTATGGCGTACCCATAACCGTCATCCTGCACGCAACCCGTCATCCCGCACCCCGCCTTGCGGGACAGGCTCGATGCGGGATCTCATAAGGGCTTCATCATGGCCTTCTGAGATCCCGGCTGCCGCCGTCGGTAGACGGCGGAGGGGCCGGGATGACGTATAAAAGGGGGCGGGATGACGTTTTTATAGGGCCGGGATGACGTTTTTGTGGGGTCGGGAGGATATGTAAGCGGGGCCTGTCCCGCTCGGCGGTACCGGCATGACGAGCAGAGTGGAGAGGATCAGGAGGGGACGCGGGATTCCGGTTTTCCGGACGTGGTTGAAAAGCCGTACATTGTTCCGGATGCGCCACCTTTCAAGCCCGGCCCCTATGGTTTGCCCCGAATGTCAGAGCGAAAACCCGGACGGCATGAAGTACTGCGGCGAGTGCGGGTCCGCGCTGCCGAGGGCCTGCCGGGAATGCGGTTTCCTGAACCCGCCCGGTTTTCGTTACTGCGGGGAGTGCGGGGCTGCGCTGGAGGCCCGGGCGCAGCCGGCCGTCGATCCGGCGGCGCGGCAGGAGGAGCGGCCCGCCGAGCGAAGGCAGATCACGGTTATGTTCTGCGACCTGGTCGGTTCGACCGCCCTTTCCGCGCGGCTCGATCCGGAGGAACTGCGCGAGGTGATCCGGGCGTATCAGGAAGTAAGCGCCCGCGTGATCGAACGGTATGAGGGGTACGTAGCCCAGTACCTCGGAGACGGGATGCTGGTGTACTTCGGGTACCCGGCGGCGCACGAACGGGAAGCCGAGCGGGCCGTACGGGCCGGGCTCGAAGTAATCGGACGGGTCAAGAAACTGGGGCGCCGCCTGTCGGCCGAGCGGAGCATCCAGTTATCCGTTCGGATCGGGTTGCACACGGGCGTGGTGGTAGTCGGGGAGATAGGAGGCGGGGCCCGGCGGGAGCACCTCGCGCTGGGGGAAGTGCCGAACGTGGCTTCCCGGCTGCAACAGATGGCCGACCCGGATACGCTCGTGGTATCGGGCGCCACCTATCGGCTGGTGAGGCAGGTGTTCGATTGCGTATCCCTGG
>CBDUBS010000360.1:0-2452 GCA_965365445.1 uncultured bacterium
CGCAGGTCCACACGCGCCCGTCGTCCAGGCGCACGACGTAGTGGCGGCGGTACGAGACGCCGCCGGCGGATCCACGTCGTTCGGCGCGCCGACGGAAATGGAAATCCGCGTGGCGGAGTTGATCTGCGAACTCATCCCCTCCATCGAGAAGGTGCGAATGGTCAACTCCGGTACGGAGGCCACCATGAGCGCCGTCCGACTGGCACGGGGCGTCACCGGGCGGGAGAAGATCGTCAAGTTCGAAGGCAACTACCACGGCCATGCCGATTTCTTCCTCATCGCGGCAGGAAGCGGCCTCATGACATTCGGCGTGCCGAACTCCCCCGGGGTTACGAAGGGTACGGCTTCCGATACACTCATCGCTCGCTACAACGATCTGGAACACACCACCTCGCTCGTAGAAGCCAACCGGGGGGAGGTGGCGTGCATCATCGTGGAGCCGGTGGCGGGCAACATGGGGTGCATCCCCCCCGCGCCCGGCTTCCTGGAGGGCCTCCGCTCCCTGTGCGACCGGGAGGGCTGCCTGCTCGTCTTCGACGAGGTAATGACCGGCTTCCGGGTAGCCCGGGGGGGCGCGCAGGAACGCTACGGCGTCCGTCCCGACCTCACGACGCTCGGCAAAATTATCGGCGGCGGCCTTCCGGTCGGCGCCTACGGCGGCCGCGCGGAAATCATGGATTACGTCTCCCCGGTAGGCCCCGTGTATCAGGCGGGCACGCTCTCCGGCAACCCGCTCGCCATGAGCGCCGGGTATGCCATGCTCCGGAAAATTGCCGACACCCCGGACCTCTACGAAGCGCTCGAAACGTACGGCAGGGCGCTTGAAGAGGGGACGGCCGCCAACCTGAAAGCGCTCGGGCTGGGCTATCATCAGGCCCGCGTAGGGTCGATGGCCGGGTTGTTCTTCACGAACGAGCCGGTCACGGATTACCGCACCGCTTCCACCTCGGATACGGGTCGTTTTGCCCTGTACTTCCACCGGATGCTGGCCGAAGGGGTATACCTGGCCCCCTCACAGTTCGAGGCGTACTTCTTTTCGACCCGCCATGGCGAGGCCGAGCTTCGCCATACGCTCGATGCGCAGCGTAAGGCGCTCGAAGCGGCGCACGAAGGGTAACGCCCCCGGCTACAGCGCCGTCCGGTCCTCGGAGCGCGGGTCCTCCACCAAAACGCCGCTGTGGTACACCCCGTTCATGGCCCGTTCGCGCCATGCTTCCGAGGCGTCGTACCAGCGCTCCTCCGTATGCACCGTGGATACCAGCACGCCGGGGACGTTCCGCCTCAACCGCCCCGTAATCACCCCATCCGGCCGTACGGAAAAGGCCGGCCAGCAGCTCTCGCGCCGGCTGGTGTTGCTGCAACTCATCCACAGGTAATTACTGCCCGCCGCCGCCAGTACGGCCGCCGGCATCGCAATCCCCGGCAGCGTATCAGCGGGGTTCATGCGGATGCGCTCCTCGCCGACGTAATCCCGCATAGCCTTCCATCGCTCCGGGGAGACGTGCCCCGCATGGAACGAGTGAAAAACGACCTGCACGCCCCGGCGTTTGTACTCGCGGTACAACTCCGGGTACCGGAACTCGTGGCAGATCAGCACGCCGCACCGGACGCCCCGGATCGTAAACGTGCAGAAATGATCGCCCGGCGTGTAATGCGGCAGATCCTCGGTAGCGCCCTCCCGGTTTCCGGCGCAGAACATCTTGTCGTACCGGTCGAGCAGTTCGCCATGATCGTTGATAATGTACAGGCTATTGTGCGGCTTGTTGGGCGGGGAGAGGGGATGAGCCGAGCCAAGCACCACCCATACCCCGAGCGTTCCGGAGAGAGCCATCACTTCCTCCGTCGCTTCGCGAAGGGCCGGCCAGTCGAATCCGTCGAACGAGGCAAACTCGAAGCCTGCATATCCCGAGAGCGCCCCCTCGTGAAAGTGGACCACGTCGGCGCCGAGGTACCGGGCCTGCTCCATGTGCCGCTTGATCCAGCGGGTGTTCGCCCGAATATCGGCCCCTCCCGGAAACTGGCTTGTGGCAACGGTGAGTTTCATGATTGAGGCTTTAAAAGAGAGGGCGGCGGCTTCTACCGGTTAACCGTAACCCTTCACCGCCGCATCGTGCGCCATACTGCTACGGCCGCGGCGACTACCGCAACGAAAAGAAATACCGGCCAGAACCAGCTGATCCACGTTTCCCAGACGACCAAGCCGTTCGTACCAACGTCGCTGCGAAAGATGCCGCCTGGGTTGCGCCGCCAGTCCACGAACGTGGCGACCGATGCGACGGCGGCAGCTACAGTGGCGGCAACACCCAGGCCGATTGCCAGGGGCTTGAGATCCATGCGCACGTTCCATCACCGCGTTATGGGGAAGGGCCGTCCCGAAGGTCGGGGGACGCGTAAATACGCTCCCCGCCAACCGGCGGTTTCAGGGGCCGGCATGGGTGGTCTCATTCGAGCC
>CBDUBS010000361.1:0-2442 GCA_965365445.1 uncultured bacterium
CGTCAATAATGCGGCGACTACCCACTACCGCTGGGGCGCCCCGGTCAATATCACGATACGCGCGCCCTTCGGCGGGCACATCGGAGCAGGTCCATTCCATTCACAATCCATGGAGGCCTGGTTCTGCCACGTTCCCGGTCTGAAGGTCGTTGTTCCATCAACCCCGGCGGATGCCAAAGGACTGCTCTATTCGGCGGTTCATGACCCCAACCCCGTCCTCTTCTTCGAGCACAAGAGGTTGTACCGGTCCGTACACGGTCTCCTGCCAGAGACGCTCGTACCCGTGCCGATCGGAAAAGCGCGTTTGGCTCGATCCGGGTCCGACCTTACGGTAGTCACCTATGGAATAGGAGTGGAATGGGCCCTGGAAGAGGCCCGAGTGATGGAAGGGGAAGGCGTATCGATGGAGGTCGTTGATTTACGGACCCTGATTCCCTGGGACCGCGAAATGGTGCTGGAATCTGTAGAGCGCACGAACCGGGTGATCGTATTGCACGAAGCGGCGCTTACTTCAGGTTTCGGCGCCGAAGTGGCAGCCTGGATCGCCGAGAATGCGTTTCGCTGTCTCGATGCCCCGCCGGTTCGCATCGGGGGAGAGGATACTCCCATACCGTTCAGTTCTTCCCTTGAACAGCATATCTATTCCGCCCGCGAGCGGCTTCATTCGGCGGTTGCTGCCCTGCTCGCATTTTAGAGTGGGGTCTATCAATCTGATCGTCGGGTCATGTGGAAGCGCTCTTTTACCATTACGTTACAGGACGATTGTAAAGGAGAACAACGCCCCGATTGACCAGTACCGATCTTTGACTGATTTTTGAATTGTACGTGGACAAGGTCGGAAACCATGGCTTAACGGAGGCAAAGCACATGATTGAAAAGCAACCCATCCAGCGCGGCCGCAATGTGAAAGTGAAGTTCGAGCTTCCGGCGGACGCTGCCCAGAAGAGTGTTGCTGTTGTTGGGGATTTCAATGATTGGGATAAGGGCAAACACCCGATGAAGCTCGATAAAAAGAAAGGGGTGTGGACGACAGCCATCAATCTTCCCGCACAGAACAGGTACCAGTTCAGGTACTTTGTCGATGAATCGGAATGGCGTAACGACGACCAGGCCGACGGGTACGAATCCAATCCTTTTTTCAGCGAGAACAGCGTTCTTGACGTCTGAGTTCGGCGGCAGGCTCCAGGGCGCGCACGGCCTTTTTCCTGTGCGATGCCCGGTTACGCTCGGCTCATCGGCAGAACGAAGGGGACTTTCCATATGGGAAGCCCCTTTTTCGTTTGCTGATTTCCCGAATCAGGAAAACAGCCATCGTATGATGTAAACGGCCAGAAACATGGCGGACACGTCGGCTATGAGGCCGGCCGGCACGGCGTGCCGGGTTTTTTTGACATTCACGGCTCCAAAATACACGGCGATGACGTAAAAAGTCGTTTCGGTCGAGCCGAACATCGTCGCCGCCATCTTAACCAGGATGGAGTCTTCGCCGTACTGATTGATCATGTCGGCGACGATTGCCGCTGAGCCCGACCCCGTCAGCGGCCGGATAATAGCCATAGGCAACACCTCGGGCGGAAACCCCAGGAAGCCGAGTATCGGTTGCAGTCCGGCGGTCAAAAACTCCATGGCTCCGGATGCCCTGAACATACCGATTGCGAAGAGAATGGCGACCAGGTAGGGAATGATGCGAAAAGCGACCTGAAACCCCTCCTTGGCCCCTTCAACGAACACTTCATAAACAGGCACCTTCTTGTACAGCCCGTACAACGGAAAGCCGACTATGATGAGAGGCAGGACGAGAGCGGCGAATATTCCGATGATCGTGCGCATCATGCGTTTGTGCTAATGTGTTTGAGAGCCGGGTTTCAGGTGGTTTTCACTGGCTCGGCGGCGAATCGGGAAAGCCGGCCTGCCTGTGTGGGTCTGTCAGGCGATGCTTGCGGGTTTTACTGAGCAGGGTAGCCGCCGCCGCCGCGATAATCGCGGAGCACAGGGTGACCAGAATGATCGGGAAGATGATTTCGTTCACCTGAAGGCCCATAATGGCAATGAGCAGCGTAGGCGGTACGAGTTGTACGCTCGCCGTATTCAGCGCCAGAAGCATAACCATGGAATTGGTAGCCGTATCCGGGTCCGGGTTCAGTTCCTGGAGTTCTTCCATCGCCTTTATGCCCATCGGCGTTGCCGCATTGCCCAACCCGAGAATATTGGCCGTCAGGTTCAGCACGATCATCCCCATGGCGGGATGCCCTTCCGGTATTTCAGGAAACAGGGGTCGAAATACGGGTTGTGTAAGCCGCACCAGCGCATGAACCAGACCGGATGCTTCGGCTATACCCAGCAGTCCCAGAAAGAGCGTGAGCACCCCGATGAGTCCCAGGGCGAGTGTGGCGGCGGTATCCGCAAAGTCGAAGGCCGCTTCGGTAATGGCCCGGATCTTGA
>CBDUBS010000362.1:0-2438 GCA_965365445.1 uncultured bacterium
CCGCCTATGTTCACGAGGGCGTCCTTTTTTCCGCTCATCGTCATGCCGTCGGCGTGGGAGAACATCTCCCGTACGATGTCGCCCACCGCCCGGTGGGCGTATCCTTCCTCCCGGAGTTTGATGAAGTAGGCGTTTTCCGCAAACCGGCAGGCATCGATGTAAAACGGAACCCCGTAGCGGTGGCAGATCCGGGCGGTTTCGCGGATGTTCCCCATCGAAACCGGCTGCCCGCCCCCCGAGTTGTTCGTGACGGTCAGCATGACGAGCGGAACCCGGTCTGCGGACTCCCGCAGCAGGTTTTCGAGCCGTTCCGTATCGATGTTGCCCTTGAAGGGGGCCGTTGTGGAGGGGTCGAGCGATTGGGGAGCCGGCAGATCCACCGCCTCGGCGCCGGTAAACTCGATGTTGGCCCGGGTGGTATCGAAATGGGTGTTGTTCGGGATGATCTTGCCCGGCCCCCCGACGATGCTGAACAGGATTTTCTCGGCGGCCCGTCCCTGATGCGTCGGGATGATGTGCTCGAACTCCATCAGGCCCCTCACGGCCCGTTCGAAGCGGAAGAAGGAGCGGGAGCCCGCGTAGCTTTCATCGCCCTGCATGACCCCGGCCCACTGGCTTGCGCTCATGGCGGAGGTGCCCGAATCCGTAAGCAGGTCGATCAGCACGTCGTCGGCGTGCAGGGCAAACAGATTGTAGTGCGCTTCGCGGATGAGCCGCTCCCGCTCGCCCCGGTCGGTCATGCGGATGGGCTCCACCGACTTGATGCGAAACGGCTCGATGATCGTTCTCATGGGGGGTTCACCCGATGCCGTAGTGGTGCATTTTTGCGCGCAGAAAGCGGGCCGACTGCTGAAGATGATCCAGCCCGACTTCAGGGTCCTGCCCGTCCTCTATGGATATCCAGCCCGTGAAGCCGAAGCCTTTCAGCAGCGAGAAGACGCGGTCGTAGTCGATGAGGCCCTGCCCGATGACGCCGTGCCGGAGCAGGGCGGCGTACCCGGTTTCGGGGTGGAGGTCCAGCTTCCGGAGGTCATGAACGTCGCCTCCTTCCAGGAAGCGGTCGCTGGCGTGCATGGTAACGACGTGCGGCCCGAGCGTTTCCAGCAGGGCGTAGGGGTCGTCTCCGGCGATGAGCGCGTTGGAGGGGTCGAAGTTGATGCCGAAACGGGGATGGGCGCCCACGGCCTCGACGAGCCGGATGAACAGATCGGCCCGCTGGGCGAACTCCGGATAGGACCAGTAGCCGTCTTTGTAGTGGTTTTCCAGGATGAGCGTGACGCCGGCCTCCTGCGCGGCCGGCAGGCACTTCCGGATGCATTCGGCGGCCCAGCGGATGCCGTCCTCCGGGGAGACGTCCGGGCGGCGCTGCCCGGAGAGCACCCGGCAATACCGCCCGCCCAGGAGGCGCGTGGCATGAATGGCCCGGATCTGGTTCTCGACTTCCCGCTCCCGCTCCGCCTCGTCCGGTCGGGTAAAATCCGGAGAGTAGCACATCATCGGAATGCGGCGGCCCTGCGCTGCAACCTGCCGGCGGAGCCGCTCCAGCCGCTCCGGGTCCTGCCGGGGGGTGAAGCCCCAGTAAAACTCCAGCCCGTCGATGTCGAGCGCCCCGGAGCGTTCGATCCACTCCTCCGGCGTCATGAGGCCGGTTACACACAGGTCATCCAGGAAGCATTTCGGAAAGGCGGCCAGCGGCATGGCGTTCGGGGGGAAATATATACGGTTGCCGGAAGGCGGCCGCCCCCTATCCTCCCCTCAACCCTGCTCGCGGGCGGCTCCGTGGACTCGTACGCGGGGCGCCGTCAGGATTCCTCGTCCTCGTCGTCCTCCTCGTCGTAGCGGCCTTCATCCACGGCGGTGTCGTAGGTTCCCCTCCGCACCCCGTCGGATTGCACCCACGCCGCCCCGGTCACGATGTGCATGGCGGCGTCCACCAGGTCGGGCAGATGGGACGCTTCGGTAAACTGGGTAGGGCTGCCGAATTGCTCGATCAGGAACGACTCGGCCGAACGCGACAGGGCCTCGCTGTACTGATGCCTGAAAACTTTCATGGGCGCCTCCGGTTGGTTGACCATGATACGCCCTTACCGGCTTCCGGCTCCGGGAGCGCGGCCGTATAGATGGTAAAAAATTGCGTCGCTCAGGACATTCGCAGCCCCGCTTTTTTCTTCATCATCCCGCACCCAAAACGTCATCCCACACCCAAAACGTCATCCCACACCCAAAACGTCATCCCACACCCAAAACGTCGTCCCGCACCCCGCCTTGCGGGACAGGCTTGATGCGGGATCTCATAAGGGCTTCATCACGGCCTTCGTGTTCAGGGCTTCATGCATACCTTTTAAGATCCCGGCTCGGGGGCCGGGATGACGACACAAGCGGGCTGGGAGGACGTTCACTCTAAACGTCATCCCGCACCCCGCCTTGCGGGACAGGCT
>CBDUBS010000363.1:0-2434 GCA_965365445.1 uncultured bacterium
CTCGTCATGCCGGAACGTGCGGGTCATCATCACGCCTTCGATCTCACCGTCCTTCACCCGCCGCACCACGAGGCGGGTTTCGTCGTCGCTGACACGCTCCACTTCGAAGTACTCGTGCTTATCCGAGCCAAGCACATCCACCACTTCCGCCAGGATTTCGTAATAGGTTTCGGCGGTAGCGGGAAGGCCATCCCGACGCGATTTCAGGGCCTCGATCGTTTCCTCACCGAAACGGTCATAAATACCTGCGGGCCAACGATAAATAGCGGACTCGATGACCTCATCGGTTACGTTGGAGCGCAGGGCCTCTGCTTCGGCAACCCAGTCCCCGCGCTCGAGCGGGGCGGCCAGGCGAAGGTCCAGAGGCAGGCCCTGCAGGTTCAGTCCGTATACGTCGTCGATGTCCTCGTCGAAGTAGGTAAGGCGGCGTACCATTTCATTGCCGGTAAGCCGGGAGAGGCGGGCAAAAAAGCCGCCGAAACGGTAGAATGTATAGTCGCGGTCGCGCGGGACGGGCTCGTATCGTTTCCCCTCGGGCGTATCGAACTCGGCCCATCGCCACTGGTCCTCATGGCGATCCCAGTCGCCGATGAACATGTCGAAAAGGCGCGCCCGGGCGTAGGCCCGCACATCCAGGTGTTCATCGTTGTCCTCGCGTAGTTCTTCAAATAACTTTTCGGTGCCGATGACGTTGCCGGCGTTGCCGAAGCGGGGGGCGTCGGACTGGTTCTCGTCGGGGCGCATTTCAAACAGAGCGACCATACCGCCGAACTCCTCCCGGTATTCTCCCAGGCGGGGGCTATCCGGGATGACCACGAGCAGCGGGGTCGTGTGGTGTATACCCGCCGCATCCGCAAGTGGAGGCACTACGAATGCACCGTACGGGTTAATGTTGGACGTCTCATCGGCCGACACGTTCTCTACGACCGTTCCGAGGAATATCTCCGGCAGGAAACGTTCCGGGTATTTGTTGACCGACCGCAGCACGTATTCTTTCCCGTCCTCTCCTTTCATGCGGAGTGATCGGGTCTGTCGGCCGCCGCCGAGCTTGATGAGGGTAAGCCCGCCGGCCGTCCGGTCCAGGTCGATCACCGGTATCTCGACCGGCTGCGTCCAGGCATCGCGGTAGTCGTCGCCGAAAAAAAACTTCCAGAGTCGCCCCGCCCGGTACTGCGGGCCAGGAACGAGTGTCTGGTAGCCCAGATCGAAAAAGGCGTGTGGGTGGTTGATCTGCAATCGGTTTGTCCGGTTCGGAGAAGAAAGCGAACCGGGCCGGAGCCCTTCCACGCGGGCCGAGACGGTGTCTCCTCCATCCGGTAACGGCCCGCCTTCCTGCGCCCATACGGGCGCGCCGGACGCCAGGATAAGCAGGACGGCAGCAAGGCGAGAGGGTATGTGCATTCTCCTGTTCCGATAAGGCGGTTTGATTTCCGTTCCAACGTCCGGTTTAACAGTCTGGCAGACGCATGTTCTCCCTCCCGCTTGACTCTGTAGTAATGCACCGTTTTGTTGCAATGGTTGATTGATGCAAGCCGGGGAGGACGCATATTTCGCCGCCGGATCGTACTTTCGGCTGTCACGCTCACGTTCATGCAGCCACATAGTCATGGAAGCCGCCGTACTCGTCAGCCCACGCCGCATCGAAATGGAAAATCGTCCCGTACCGGAGCCGGGGCCGGGCGAAGTACTCCTTAAAGTGGGGGCCGTAGGCGTTTGCGGATCCGATGTACACTACTACATCGACGGGCGCATCGGGACGCAGGTGGTTCAGTACCCCATTCTCCTCGGCCATGAGCCGGCGGGCATCGTGGAGGCGACCGGGCCGGGCGTGGCGCTCCGGCCGGGCGACCGTGTGGCGGTAGAGCCGGCTATTCCCTGCGGGCACTGCGAATGGTGCGCCGGGGGCAGGGCGAATCTATGCCCTCATGTCCGTTTCCTGGGAACGCCCCCCATCGACGGCATTTTCGAGCAGTATCACGTCATGCCGGAGCATTGCTGCATCCCCATTCCCGACTCCATGTCGCTGGCCGAAGCCGCTTTGCTCGAACCGCTCGGTGTCGCGCTTCATGCGGTCAAGCTGGCCCGGCTGGATATCGGCGAATCGGCAGCGATTTTCGGAGCCGGACCTATCGGCATTACCACTCTGCTGGCGGCGCTGGCAGCCGGCGCCGATCAGGTATACATGACGGATCTGGTGCCGGAGCGCCTGGAAATGGCCCGCCAACTGGGCGCAACGGCCGTCATGAACGCCCGCGAGGGCAACGTCATCGAATGGCTTCGCGACCATACGGGGGGCCGCGGCGTGGATGCGGCGTTCGAAGCGGCGGGAGAGCAGGAGACGATGACGCACACCTGCCTCGCTCCGCGGTATGGTGGGCGTGGCTTGTTCATCGGTATTCCGTCCGTAGACGAAATCACGATGCCAATCCATGAA
>CBDUBS010000364.1:0-2404 GCA_965365445.1 uncultured bacterium
ACGCCCGCGTGAAGCGGTAAACACACGTTTCCGGCATACAAGAAAGCGTCCCCTGTGCTCCGGTGCAGGGGACGCTTTCGTTTTCTCATCAGGGAGGAGTTATTTAAGCAGCACCATGCGGCCCGTGCGGGTGTAGCGGCCGGCCGTAAGGCGGTAGAGGTACGTCCCGCTCGGCAGGTCCTTCGCCTCGAACGTAGCCGCGTGCCTTCCGGCCGCCATCGGTCCATCCACTAACCGGGCCACTTCCCGGCCCATCAGGTCGTACACCATCAGCCGCACCTGAACGGATTCCGGCAAATCGAAACGAATCTCCGTCGTAGGGTTAAACGGGTTGGGGTAATTTCCGTAGAGCGCAAACCGCGTCGGGCTCTCCAACGCATCCTCCACGGATGAAGCCCAATGTGGAGTCTGAGCAGCCGCAGATCGAGCATCGGATGTAACACCGGAGAGCGACCCTGCTCCGACGGCCGATTCTCCCGTCGAAGCCAGGGGCTCATCGTAGCAGGGTCCCTCGGCCAAGGTCCTCACGTCAACGAACTGGGCCGGCGAGACGGCCGTCGTGCCGTTTGCATCCTTGATGGAAACCTTGATCTCGAAATCTCTATCCATGCCGGCGCCAAAAGCAATTTCTTGTCCGATTCCCGCAGGCGTCCAGGAATTACACGGAGGCGCATTGATCCCGTCCAACGGCCTGCTCAGCGGCGACATAGAGGCCGCGCCGCATGTATAGAGATAATACCAGTTGTACGTCCAGGGAGGCAGCCCGCCTCCGGCGTAGGCCCGAAAGACGCCGTTCGTGCTTTCCTTAATGCACGCAGGACCCGTGAGCGAAGCAGTCACAGGAGGCGCCGTGGTGGTAGTGAGGCCGACGTTATAGCCGGAGGTGATAGACCAGGAGTTTCCCGAGCCTGTCAGGCGGACGAAGCCGTATTTCTTGTCGGCCGGCAGGGCAAGCCAGATGTTCGGCAACGACGCATCGGCGGAGCGGGGGTTGAACTTGACGAGTTGCGGTGTATAGCCCGTAGCGGCCGAGCGGGCGACAAACACATCGAAGGAGCCCCCGTCCTGCTGCCACACCCAGCCCTGATGCCGACGGCTTTCACTGTAGCTTTCCGGGTAGCTCCAGAGTAGTTTTGGTGTATATGACTGGCTGGTAGCGGCTTGAAGAATGGAGCCGAAGGTGACGAAGGGCGCCCCAACATCCCTCAGGGTCAATTTGTCGATATTGTAAAATGAGGTTTCATCTACATCGTCATTCACCCTGAGTACGTCGTATCTGCCGAACGAGTCATCGTTGGTCAAGTCGTACTCGACGGCCATAGGAAATACGAAGAAGGAAGAACTCGCACCCCGGATCGTTGCCCACTTCAAGAAACCTCCTTCACTCGATTTGTAGGTATTGCTGGTATTTAAATACATTTGTGATGATATGCATACTACTCCTCAAGTAAAAATACACAGGCTGAACTATTTGATTTTTTATCTAGACACCGAATAGATTACGTATTTTCGCGTGCCCTCCGCTATACTCCCCAGGCCAATCGAGGTGAAGAATAAACCCGCTATTACTAATGGCTTGGCTTTATCAAAGCCGGTAGTGCTAATCCCTAACGGGTCAAGAGGATTCTCCTCGCTGGAGGAGGGGGTTAAAAGGATAGCGCCTCCACCGATAAATGCAACCAGGGCCCCTGCTAACAGGCCTCGTCCTGGACGATGGTAATATAGCTCCGAGACATCACTAAACGGGAGAGTAAATGATTCGCCCTTATAGTTAACCCCAAAGAGTGTACCTTGAGCTACGGCAATCTGTCTACTTTTAAAAGTAGTACCATTGAATAGGCTTACAGTGACATTTCTTGCGTACAATTCCTGATTAATGGCAGAAGGAGTCTGGTCATGCCGAGGAAGAATCGTTACCGTAGTGCATCCACTTAAAAGAAGAGAGGAGAAAATAAATAGTTTTATGACAGACAAGCGTATCGCCTGATCAATCAACATATTGATCATCATTCCTAAAATCCTTTGATAACGAACATACATCATTTCACTCCCTGGCTGTAGCGGTGGATTTCGGCAGGATCTCCAGATAAAAACCCTTTTGGGCCGGATATTTTCTATTGCTGTAATCATGGTTGTTAGCTATAACGCCCATGGTATATCGTCCAGGGCGAGCATCGGCATGCCACTTCAACATCGGCTCTTCCGTATCGATGGAGAACAAATTTGTGCCTACCCACCAGAACCCGAACCGAGTATCGAGGCTGTCTTTGATGACGCAGTAAAACGTGACCGTATCTCCCTGAACTACGGGATTGGGATGCACCCGCACCTCCAGGATCGTCGTCATGGGCGTCGGCGGGATGATGTCGTCGTCGGGTACGGGGAGCGTACAGCCGGAAACGAG
>CBDUBS010000365.1:0-2378 GCA_965365445.1 uncultured bacterium
CTTCTTTCCTAACGGGCCGGCACGCCACCGAAACGGGCGTGCTCGACAACGAAACTTACTTCCGAAACCGCCACCCCGACTGGATTACGCTGCCTCAGTGGTTCCGGGCCCATGGCTACAACACGCTCCGGACCGGTAAAATCTTCCACGGCGGCATCGACGATACCCTCTCCTGGACGGTCGGCGGCGAAGCGCCCCGCCTTCAGGACGGCAGGCGCCCTCCGGCGCCGCGCGACCCGAACCGGGCCGCCCGCTCCGACCGCTTCGTGGTGCTCGAAGGCAATGGTGAAACGGGCGGCGATTACCGGGTAGCCACCCAGGCTATTGAATACCTGGAGCGGTACGGCGGCGAGCCGTTCTTCCTGGCTGTCGGCTTTTCGGAGCCGCACAGCCCGCCGTCCGCTCCGCAGAAGTACTACGACCTGTATGACCCCGCCGCCATTCGGCTGCCCCCCGACTTCGCTCCGCAGCCCGAGCCGCCGCTTGGATTTCCGGAACCCTCCATCCGGCGGCGCAACGCAGACCTGTTCATCGGCCGCGAGGCGTCCGTCCATGAAGCCCGCCGCATGATGGGAGCGTATTACGCCGCGGCAAGCTTCATGGACGCACAGGTCGGCCGCGTGCTCGATGCGCTCGACCGGCTCGGTCTGCGCGAGAATACGGTGGTCGTATTTTTCGGCGACCACGGCTACCACCTCGGAGAGAAAGGGAAGTGGTCCAAAGCGTATTCCCTGTTCGACGTGGGCAACCGGGTCCCTCTGATCGTGGCGGGACCGAATGTGGCCGTGGCCGACGTCACGCAGCCCGTCCAGCTCGTGGACCTGTACCGGACGCTCTCCGCATGGTGCGGCCTGCCCGTTCCGCAAGGGATCGACGGGAACGACCTTTCCCCGTTCCTCAGGGGGGCTCCGGACCTCCGCTCCAACCCGGCCTATGCCGTTACGCTATTCGAGGGCAAGCTCGGCCGCACGGTTTACACGGACCGGTGGCATTACGCCGAATGGGACGGGGGCAAAGCCGGGGCGATGCTGCTGGACCTGAACGCCGACCCCTTCGAGACGAAGAACCTGGCCGATGATCCGGCCCGCGCCGCAACCATCCTGGATATGAAACGGCTCCTGGATCGGCTGCCCGGCGGAGCCGTCCGGCAATAGCCCGGCGGAGATGAGATAACGTTACATGCCATGCTGTCGGGAAGCAGCGGCTCTCGCGCATGGATACCGTGATGCCGCCCGTCGTTTTCGCCATACGCTCGCCTGACTCATGCACCATTCGGCCGTATTTCTGATTTTCATGGTACTCATGTCGCACCCGGGATACGGGCAGGCGGTTCACGCCGGCAGCGCTTTCGAGGTGAGACAGTACGGCGCCCTCGGCGACGGCAGCGCCGTTGATACCCCTGCCATCCAGGCGGCCATCGATGCGGCCGCCGCAGCCGGAGGAGGGACGGTTTTCTTCCCGGCGGGCCGTTACGTATCGTTTACCCTCCGGCTCCGCAGCCACGTCGGCTTGCACTTCGGCCACGGAGCCGTGCTGGTCGCCGCCGACCCGGCGGTTCATGAAGGCCGTTACGATCCCCCGGAGCCGAACGAATGGGGCGACGTGCACCAGTACCAGGATTTCGGCCACAGCCATTTCCGGAACAGCCTCCTATGGGGCGAAAACCTCGAAGGCGTTTCCATCACCGGGCCGGGCCTCATCGACGGTACGGCGCTCTGGAAAGGCCTCGGCCCGGAACCGCCGAACGCCGGCAACAAAACGATCAGTCTCAAGCTGAGCCGAAACGTCCTCATCCGGGACGTCTCCATCCTGCGCGGCGGGCACTTTGCCATCCTCGCCACCGGCGTCGATAACCTCACCATCGACAACGTCCGGATCGACACGAACCGCGACGGCATCGACATCGACGCCTGCCGCAACGTCCGCATAGCAAACGTCAGCATCAATTCGCCCAACGACGACGCCATCGTGCTGAAAAGCTCGTTCGCCCTCGGCGAAGCCCGCCCCACCGAGAACGTAACCATCACCAACAGCTTCGTGAGCGGCTACGACATCGGCTCCCTGCTGGACGGCACGTACCGGCGCTCCCTGACCGCCGCCCCGGACCGCGACGGTCCCACCGGCCGGATCAAGTTCGGCACCGAGTCCAACGGCGGCTTCAAGAACATTACCATCTCCAACATCGTGTTCGAACGCTCACGCGGCCTGGCCCTGGAAACGGTAGACGGCGGCCTCATCGAGGACATCGCCATATCCAACATCACCATGCGCGACGTCTCGAACGCGCCGCTTTTCCTGCGGCTCGGCAGCCGGATGCGGGGACCGGAGGGCGCGCCGGTCGGGGCCATCCGGCGCGTTGTCATCAGCAACCTCGTCGC
>CBDUBS010000366.1:0-2348 GCA_965365445.1 uncultured bacterium
CAGGCAAGCCGCGCTGGAGGCGGCGGCTCCCAGCCGAGCGGCCAGATCGACCGCCGACGCCCGGGTGCGGCCGGCGACGGCCGCTACCGGGTAGCCCCGTTCGAGCAGCCGGAGGCCCAGCGCCGTCCCGAGCGCCCCCGGGCCGATGATGCCTGTTACGGGTTTCACCGGGTCACCCGCGGTACAGGACCGCCCCCAGGTACCCCATTTCCTCTCCGTGAGGAGCGTGGAGCTGCAACACCCGGGCCCGGTTGGCCCGCCGATGCAACGCGGCGATCAACGCGGCCAGGATCGTGCCTTTTCCCTCGACGCGGACGGTTTCGCTGTTCATGAGCGACATCAGGCGCGATACGTCCATTCCTTCCAGATGGGAATGCAGGAGCGACAGACCCTCTGCGTCCGCCTCCAACAGATCGGCGGCGGCCACCACCAGCGTGCGCCGGTTGTACATCACCTCGCCGATGGCCTGTCCCAGTTCGCGGCAGTAATCAGGCGACTCCTCCCCCATGACGATAGGGACGATATCGAAACCGGAGAGCACGGTTTGCAGAAACGGCAACTGGACGTCCACCCCTTCGGTGTGGAAATGGCCGGTGTCGTCCAGGTAGATGTCGTCGTCTTCGTCGCAGAGTTCGTTGCGGACCCCGTCGTTCACCGACAGAGCGCCCAGCGGGGTGCGGTACTCATCCAGGCTGCAAATGCTCAGCCGGCGGAACGGCCCCGTGTGGCTCGGCGCCACCAGCACGACGGTTTCGTAGTGCCGCCCGGAGAGCGTTTTGTACACCTCGGCGGCGATGGGGCCGCCGCTGATCATGTTCGTATCCGGGACGATCAGGGCGAGGATTTCGCCGTCGATGGCGGGAGGCTTCGCCTCCATGAAAAGCTTGTTTACCAGCGTCTGGAGCGGGCGCTGCTGAGTGGGGTATACGGGGCGGTCGATGAGGGCCATGATAGGGTTTGCGAATGCCACAGGGAAACCGAAGCCGGTCATTGCCGGGAGGAGCCTTCCGAAAGTTGCCCTAACACGTCCAATAACGTTTTGTGTTGCTGAAGGGATCGTACGAACAGGTGAAAATCTTCCTGATACTCCGGGCGCCACTCGAGCGTGGCGCATACGGGCGTCGAAGGAGCCAGCTCCCGGAGCGCTTCCGGGTTGAGCGCTTCGGCAAACCCGTCTCCGTACTGCCCGAAGCCGTTGAGGATGAACCCGAGCGGGTGAATCCCCATGACGAGCATCATGCGCAGCGTGAGCAGGCAGTGGTTCAGCGTACCCCGACCCGTACGGCCGACGATCAGGGTCGGCAGCCCGAACTCCTTGATGAGATCGACCATGAAGTACCCTCCGGTAATCGGCACCATGAGGCCGCCCCCTTCGATGACGACAAATTTGCCCTGGCTGCGGAGCTCCCGGTACGCGTCCATAATTTTGCCGATATCCGCCGGCCGGTTCTCCACGCGAGCGGCTACGAACGGCGAGGCGAGCGTTTCATACGTTACCGGCATCACCAGCCGTCGCGGATCGCTGACCCCGATCCGCGCCAGCAGGTCGGTCGCGTTTTCGGTGGAGCCGCCGGTGGAGATCGGCGTCATGAGGGTGGCGTCCACGCCCATGCCGCGCAGCAGGGCCACCAGGCCCACGCCGATCATCGTTTTCCCGACGCCCCGGTCGGTCCCTACCAGAAACACCCCCTCCGCCATGATGCCTCCTCCGATACCTGTGCTCGTGGTTGCCTGTATTACCCGAAGATACGCAAAAGCGCATCCGATAGGGCAGGGAGCAGTGTAATCGGCCCCCCGGGGCTTTCAAGAAAAAATACCGGTGGTGTAAGGGTTTCGGCGGCGGGAATCATACTATGGGGTGCGGCGCTCCTCCTGCGTGTTCCGCTCCACGGATAACCCGGCCCCATGAACCTGTATTCCCTTCGACGCCTGAGCGGAACCGAACCGTCGCCCGCCGACGAATCCGCGCTCGCCGAACGCATCCGTGCGGGAGACACGGAGGCCTTCGAGCAGGTGTTCCGCCGGTACCGGAGGGCGCTGGTGGCTTTTGCCCGAATGTACACCCACACCGAAGCCGACGCCGAGGAAGTGGTGCAGGAAACCTTCCTGAGCCTGTGGATGCACCGGGCCGACTGGAGGCCGCACGGGTCCATGAAAGCCTACCTGTACGGAGCCACCCGGCGCCACTGCACCCTGGCATGGCGGCGCACTGCCGGGCGGCGGAAATGGGAAACCGATTCCTCCCCGTCCGATTACCTGGTCCCCTCCGCAGACCCTTCGGATCAGCCGGATGCACCGCTGCGGCGCAGTGAAGTGATCGAGGCCGTACAGGGAGCCATCGAGGCCAT
>CBDUBS010000367.1:0-2298 GCA_965365445.1 uncultured bacterium
GGTAGGCGGACTCATCGGTGGGGTAAAGCTCATCTCCACCCGCCCCGGCCTGCCGCAGGAGCCCGTCTGGGAGCCTGTCGGCATACCATCGTGGCTGCAATCCCGGATCGGGCTGGTGTACACCGGCCGCCGCCGCCTCGCCAGACGCATCCTCCGTACCATCATGGGACGCTACATGAGCCGCGAGAACCCTGTCGTGTCCATCCTGAACGAAATCCAGGAGGTGGCCCGGCAGATGCGCCGCGCCCTCGAAACCGACGCACCCGAAGCGTTCGGCAACCTCATGTCGTACCACTGGGACCTGAACAAGCACATGGATCAGGGCAGCACGAATCCGTTCATCGACGGGCTGTTTCACGAGATGCAGCCGTTCATCCTGGGGGGCAAACTGGCCGGGGCCGGCGGGGGCGGCTTCGCGATGGTGCTGGCAGAATCAGAGGAGGCCCTCGCCCACCTCGACGCCCGGCTTCAGCAGTGCTACCCGGATGAAGCCGTGCGCGTCTGGCCGGGCGCCCTCACCCCGGCCGGCCTCACGCTGGACACCGGCCCGTAACCGAACGTCCCCTATCCCAGGAGATCGTTTTTGCTTTCCTCGCCGCTATGTAGTTATTTCCGTATAGTAGAGCAGGGAGGCAGCCGCCGGACACAGACCGTTGCAGATACCCGCGTTCCGATGAACGAAAAAGAGCCAACCGAAGTTCAGGCCGTGCTCAACCGGGCTTTCGACGCCCTCGAAGAAGGAGTCACCCTGCTGGATAGCGACGGCGTGATCCGGTACATGAACCGGCGTGCGGCGTCCTTCTTTGGCGTGGTGGGCGAGAGCGCCGTCGGAAAGCACGTCGCCGGGGGGCTGAACGGGGACGGCCTCGCGGAAACACGCGCTAAAATCGGGCTGGCCCTGCGCGAGCGGTCGGAGGTCGCGTTCGAAGCGTACCTGCCCGATAGCCGGCAGTGGGTCGCGACACGGCTGCTGCCCGACGCCTCGGGGCTGCTCGTCCTCCAGTCCGATGCCACCTCCCGGCGGATGCTCCTCCAGTCGCGGCTGACGGTGGAGGCGGCCGGACGGTGGGATGGAGCGGAGCGCGAGCATCCCGGCCAGGACCGGACCGAAGAAGCCGTCCGGCGCAACGAGGAACGGTTCCGCCTGACCCTGAATGCGACGCCCGTTACGGTCTGGACGCGCGACCTGGACCTGCGGTACACCTGGATCACCGGCCCCATCGTGCGCGGCGTTACGGCCGAAACCGTCCTGAATAAACGGGACACCGACCTGATGCCCGTCCGGGCGGAGGCGGAGGCCATCGAGGAAGTGCTGCGGAACATCATCGGGAGCGGGGAGGGGGTGCGCCGGGAAGTCTCGTTCACGTACACCGACGGGGTGCGTTACTACTTCGAGCTGGCGGCCGAGCCTCTGCTCGATTCGGAGGATCGCATCGTAGGGGTCATGGGCGCCACATACGACATTACGAACCGCAAGAAGATGGAGCTGGAGCTGCGCGAGCTCAACGCCCGGCTGGAGCAGCGGGTGGCCGAGCGCACCGCCGAACTGGAGCAACGCAACCACGAACTGCAACAATTCGCGTTCGTAGCCAGCCACGACCTCCAGGAGCCGCTCCGGAAGTTGCAGACGTTTACCGATATGTTCCGGCAGGAGTTCGCCGGACAGTTGGGGGAAGAAGCCCACTTCTACCTGGACCGCATCGGCAATGCGGCTAACCGCATGTCGCACCTGCTGAACGACCTGCTGACGTTTTCCAGGGTAATCACGCAGAGCCACCCGTTCGCGCCGGTCCGCCTGCGGGAGGTCGTGGACGTCGTCCTGGACGACGTGGATATGGCCGTTTGCGATACCGCCGCCGACATCAGCATCGCCGGCGACGCCGATATGGAAGCCGACATCGCGCAGGTCCGGCAGCTCCTTACCCAGCTGCTGCTGAACGCCATGAAGTTCCGGAGGCAGGGAGTCGCCCCCGCCATCCGCGTGTCCATCGAGGACGTCGAGGGGGCCGACCTCGGGGAGCCGGAACGCCGGTTCTGCCGCATCGTCGTCGAGGACAACGGCATCGGCTTCGAACCCCGCTACGCCGACCGCATTTTCGAGCCGTTCGAGCGGCTGCACGGCCGCGCCGCCTACCCCGGCACGGGCATGGGCCTTGCCATCTGCCGCCGTATCGTGGAGCGCCACGGCGGCCTGATCCGTGCGGAGGGTTTCCCGGACGAAGGCAGCCGCTTCACCGTCCTCCTGCCCCTGAACCAACCCGTCGAGGCCGACGCGCCATGACAGGGCAACCCCCTCCC
>CBDUBS010000368.1:0-2287 GCA_965365445.1 uncultured bacterium
GCTTCCTGCCCGAGCCGCTGAACGCCTATCCACAGGAAGCCACGGCGCCGGCGCCGGCCAAACCGTAGGCCCGCCCCTTTTTCGCTTGAACGGCCCATCCCGGCACCGTACTATCGTATACCGTCCCTTACCGGCGATCATCCGGTTCATCCGACCGTATGGAAAGTTCAGTATGGAAAGTTCAGTATGAAACGACGCACCTTCCTCCGAAACGTATCCGGTGCGGCCCTCACGATGGCTGTTTTGCCCCGGTTTGCACTCGCCGCTCCTGCGCGGGCTCCGACAGGGCGAAAGCGCTTCGGAGACGGGCGCGACTGGTTCCACGAGCGCCGGTTCGGGCTGTTCGTCCACTGGGGTCTGTATGCCATCAACGGATGGCACGAGCAGGAGCAGTGGCGACGGCGCGTGCCCCGGAGCGAGTACGTGAAGCTGGCTGAACGCTGGAATCCGGTGCGCTTCGATCCGGACGAATGGCTGGACCTGGCCGAGTCCGCCGGCATGGGGTACGTCTGCCTGACCACCAAACACCACGACGGGTTCTGCCTGTGGGATACGAAGCAAACGGCCTACAACACGATGAATACCCCCTACGGGAGCGACATCGTGGGGATGCTGGCCGAAGCCTGCCAACGGCGGAAAATGCCCCTGTGCCTGTACTACTCCATCGCCGACTGGCATCACCCGAATTACCCCAACCAGGGCCGCCATCACGAGCTGCCGCCGCAACCCGGCGACGAGCCGGACTGGGAGCGGTACATGGCCTTTCTGACGGCTCAGGTACGGGAGTTGTGCACCAACTACGGCACAATTCACGGCTTCTGGTGGGATATGAACGTGCCGGAGCACGTCGATCCGTCCGTCAACCGGATGATCCGCTCCCTTCAGCCGAATGCGGTCATCAACGACCGGGGGTTCGATGAGGGCGATTTCGGCACCCCCGAGCGGGATTTCGACCGCTCCATCGATAGCCTGCGGGGTTTCGAGCGGCTTACGGAAGCGTGCCAGTCGGTCGGGTCGGAAAGCTGGGGCTACCGGAAGGACGAGGATTACTACACCGACCGCCACCTCATCCGGAGCATCGACCGCTACCTCGCCCGCGACGCCAACTACCTGCTCAATGTGGGGCCTATGGCCGACGGCACGATTCCACCGGAGGCGACCGCCATCCTGGAGCGCATCGGGGCATGGTACCGGACGGCTCGGGAGGGGCTTGAAAACGTTGCGCCCGCTTCGCACCTGACGGATAACCGGAGCGTGCTGCTTACCCGCCGGGGAGATGCCCTGTACGTGCATCTGCACACCGATCCGACCACGCAGGCCGTGTACCTCGACCCCCTCGAAAGGGCGCCCCGCCGGGCGACCCTGCTGAACACGGGCCGGCCGGTGGATTTCGCGGTCGAGGTGACGCCCCGGCATCATGCGGAGCAAAAGCCTTACCTCCGTCTGCGGGGGCTGCCCGTAAACGGGCAAGCCAATACGGTAATGGTGGTTAAACTGGAGTTCGACCACCTGCCCGAGCCGGAAGCCCGCTGATTCACTCCCTCTCCCGAGCCTCCCATGCGCCGAAGTCTTCTTGCTATCCTTCTCTGGTTGAGTGTTCCGGCCGCGGCGCAACCGGGCCCGCCCGATCTCGAACTCTGGTACGACCGGCCTGCCCGGCAGTGGGTCGAGGCGCTGCCGGTCGGCAACGGGCGGCTGGGTGCGATGGTTTTCGGCGGCATCGACCGGGAGCGGATTCAGTTCAACGAAAGCACGCTCTGGACGGGCCGCCCGCACCGCTACGACCGTCCGGAAGCGCACCGCCGCCTCGACGAGATCCGCCGCCTGCTGTTCGCCGGAGAGCAGAAAAAGGCCGAGGAAGTAGCGCAGGTGCATTTCATGAGCACGCCGCTGAGGCAAATGGCGTATCAAGCCTTCGGGGATTTGTCGCTGGCGTTTCCCGGCATCGACTCGGCCTCCGTGACCGATTACCGCCGCAGCCTCGATCTGGACGAGGCGGTTTCGACGGTCCGGTTCCGGTCCGGCGGGGCTGCCTTTACGCGGGAAGTGTTCGCGAACCACCCGGACGGAGTCATCGTGATGCGGCTCGCCGCCGACCGGCCGGGGCGGCTCGACTTTCGGGTGAAGCCGGTGAGCGCCCACCGCTGGGCCTACCTTCGCGCCGTTGGAGACGACGCCGCCGGGAAGAATCTCCAGTTTGTCCAGCGGCTCCCCGGTGGTTTTGGCAATCGCCGCCAGGAAATCGGACTTGCGCGTTTGTGCCAGATACACGCTGAGCAGCGCCAGC
>CBDUBS010000369.1:0-2248 GCA_965365445.1 uncultured bacterium
TCAGCAGAGAGGCAGGAGGGCACGCCGCCCACGGGCACCCGCCATACGTGCACCTCATCGGAGCCCAGCGAAACGGATGGGGGCGAGCCGGAGATCATTAGAAAAATAAAGAATATATGCCCAGATCGCCCGGCCGCCGTTTTAGATTCGGCGGCCCGCGCCGATGATAAAGGCTGAAACGCACCCGGCCGGCTGCCGGGGCTGCGACGAACAGGAAGTCCGTGTTGAAGGAGCGTTTTGCTGCGGACCCGGGAAGCACGCCCTGGTCCGGTTGCGTTGTATTCGTACCGTCATGATTTGTTCTGAACTGCCCGGCCAGATACCCGCACCGAAAGCCGAAACCGCATCAGACGGCCCGGTAGATCCGCGCCTGGACCGGCTGGCCCGCTTGACGGCCGCCACGTTCGGCGTGCCGCTGGCCTGCATCCTGCTGGAGCGGGATGAGGAGCGGCGCGTAGCCGCCTGCACCCTCCCCGTAGAGCCGGATTCTCTCGGGAAGCGTTTTCGCTTCGTGCGATCCGCCGCGCTTCGCTCCCCCGGAGGAGGGGTGCGCGGCTGCCTCGTCATAGCCGCCCCGGAGGATCGGACCTTCGCGCCGGATGAAGCCGCCCGGCTGGAAGACGCCGCCGCAGTAGTGGTGGACGCCCTGGACCTGGCCGACTCCGAACGAGCCTACGCCGAACTCTCCCATACCCTGGAGCAACGGGAAAACCACCTGACGATGGCGATGCAGGCGGCCAAACTCGGCTTCTGGGTGCTGGATGTCCGGTTGAAGCGCATCGTGTGGTCGCAGGGGCAGGACGACCTGCAGGGCCGGATGCGCACCCTGGAGGAACTGATGGAAGCGGTCCTGCCCGAAGATCGCCAGCGGGTGCAGCGCTCCATCATGGGCTCGATGAACGGCGCACCGGATTGCGCCCTCGAATACCGGATCCGTGTGGGAAGCGAGGTGCGGTGGTTCACGACCCGGGCGGCCGTCCGGCTGGATGATACAGGCCGGCCGGAGCAGATTTACGGCCTCACCTGGGATGTCACGGAAACCGTACGCGCCCGGCGGCGGCTGGCCAGGGCCCTCCGGGCCAACGAGATGGTGCTGGACCGCTCGGTGGACGTCATCTGCACGATAGCGCCGGATGAGTGCTTCGCCCGGGTGAGCCGCGCCGCGTCCGAAATCTGGGGGCGCGAACCGGAAACCCTCATCGGAAGGCCGTTTTACGAACACCTGCACCCCGACGACGTGCGCCGCACCCGTCAGGTAGCCATGACGCTCAGCCGACGAAACCGGGTGCTCGACATCGAAAACCGCTACGTACGCCCGGACGGAACCGTGATCGATCTGTTGTGGTCCGTGCGGTGGTCCGAGGAGGACGGCCTGGTGTATGCCGTCGGCCGCGATATTACCTACCGGAAGAATTACGAACGCAAGCTGATCGAAGCCAAGGAAATGGCCGAGGAGATCAGCCGCACCAAGATGACGCTGCTGGCAAACATCAGCCATGAAATCCGCACCCCGCTAACGGCCATCATCGGCTTCTCGGACGTGCTGCTGGAAGACATCGACCCGGCCAAAGCGGAATTCGTACACCTGATCCGCAGCGGCGGGCGGCGCCTCATGGATACGCTCAACTCGGTGCTGGACCTCGCGCAGATCGAAAGCCGGGGGCTGCGCCTTCACCCCGAGCCGGTGGACCTGGTCGAACTGGCCTCCGAAACGATCCGGTTTTATGAACCCACGGCCCGGGAACGCGGGCTGACGCTGATGCTGCATCCCGTGCCGGATATGCCGGCCCCCCTCTTCGCGGACCGGGGCGCTTTGGACCGCATCCTGAGCAACCTGATTTCCAACGCGCTGAAGTTTACCCCCTCCGGCGGGGTCGCCGTAAGCGTCGAAGCCGACCGGGAACGGGTGTACCTATCGGTGGCCGATACCGGCATCGGCATCGGACCGGCCTTTCTGCCGCACCTGTTCGACGAATTCCGGCAGGAATCGACGGGCCTCTCCCGGCGCTACGAAGGCAGCGGCCTGGGCCTTACGATCGTACACCGCCTGGTGGAAATGCTCGGAGGCAAAATCAGTGTGGAAAGCCGCAAGGACGCCGGTACTCGGTTCGAGGTGGTCATACCCCGGGTTGCCGAGGCGCACCGCTCCGCCGCCATCACCCCCCTCCCCCGCCGCGAGTCGGCGTGAGGGTCCGCCCCACGACCCGGCGGCCCGCAGGCACGCCCGATCCGTCCGCCCAAACATCAT
>CBDUBS010000370.1:0-2230 GCA_965365445.1 uncultured bacterium
GGGGGCCAGCAGCGGCGCCACGAGCATCGCGCCGATCACGACGGCCGCGCTGTTCTGGGAGACGCCCAGCGCGGCGATCCCACCGGAGAGGAGCAGGGCGAGCCAGTACGGCAGGTCGTTGCCCGTAGAGGCGACGGTCGTCTCCCGGAAGATGGACGGCCGATCCCACCGTTCGATGCCGAGCGTTTTACTGGCGGCGTCCTCCACCGCTTCTCCGATCGGCTTGTCGCCTTCTTTCTCGTCCGTTTGTTCCATGCAGCCGTTGGTTGGGAGATAGATGCACCCATCCGGCCGGTGTGTTGTTCCTGCCGGGCCGCGCAAGGATTGCCACAGGCTTTACGTTTCCGGTCGGACGGGATGCCGAACTTGGGGCGTTACGGTTCAAACGAGGCGCCCATGCGACTTAAACTACCCGCTCTGCTGAAGGAAACGGCCGTCCAGTGGTACGGCCATAACGTGTTCCTGATGAGCGCGGCGCTGGCGTATTACACCGTTTTTTCGCTCGCTCCGCTGCTCATTGTCGTGCTGTTCGTCGTCGGGCTGTTCTGGAAGGGCAGCTCGTCGATGATGCAGGACCGCATCCTGGGGGAGATCCAGACGCTTATCGGGAAGGATGGGGCCACCATGGTGGGCACGATGCTGGAAGGGGCCCGGCAAACGGAATCCGGCGGGGTGCCGGCAACGGTGCTCGGCCTGGGGGCGCTGCTGTTCGGGGCGACGGCCGTATTTGCGCAGCTCAAGGTGGTGCTCAACGAAATATGGGACGTCACGCCGGACCCGGCCGGTGTGCTGGATTACCTGAAAAACCGCCTGCTATCCCTGGGCCTCATCATCGTCGTGGGGTTCCTGTTGCTTGTTTCGCTCCTCGTGAGCGCCTTTCTCGCCGCCGTCGACGGGTATCTGGCCGCCCTGTGGCCCGAGTGGAGCGTCATAACGTGGCTCGGTAATTTCGTGCTCTCGATAGCGCTCGTGACGGCCCTGTTCGCCATGATTTACCGCTACCTGCCCGACCTGCAAATCGCCTGGCGCGACGTATGGGTCGGCGGCTTCATTACCTCCCTGCTGTTCACGCTCGGAAAGTTCGGCATCGGGCTGTACCTGGGCAACGCGGGGGCCGCTTCGGCCTACGGGGCGGCGGGGTCGTTTGCCGTGCTGCTGCTGTGGGTGTATTACTCGGCGCTCATCGTGTTTTTCGGGGCGGAATTCACCCACGTATACTCGCGCCACTACGGAACGCTGAGCCGTAGGGAGCCGCCGCCCGAGAGCGATGAAGGACCGCCTGCTTCATCCGGTTGAACCTGTGCTCGATAGGCGCAAACCGCAGGGCGTTCATTTGAACGGTGCGTTGCGGCGAACACCCCCACCCCGCTTCGCGGGGAGCCCCGCCAGGCGGGACGGTTTTTAGGTTGATGTTTACTGGTAGGCTTCTGGTTGAACGAACCCAACCCCTCCCTCGAGGGAGGTGGCGCGCCTCCTCCGGTAGGAGGAGGAAGCCGGAGGGTGTAGCGCTCAGGCACGGCGAACAGGCCGGTGGGTGTTCTCGCGACCGGTGCGTTGCGGCGAACACCCCCACCCCGCTTCGCGGGGAGCCCCCTCGAGGGGGCGGTTTGATGGCCGTAACTGGATGGCAGAACCAACCCCTCCCTCGAGGGAGGTGGCGCGCCTCCTCCGGTAGGAGGAGGAAGCCGGAGGGTGTGCAACGGTACGGCTCTCGAATCGGGTCGGGACAACACCCCCACTCCTTCGGAGGCAGGGGGCGGTGGTGAGACGGATCTTTCCATATAACGATTGTTTACCATGCGACAACTGCACGTAAAAGTAGCCCGAACCGATGCGAAACGGGTTCTCATGATGGCCCGGAATCACGATGCATTCGTCCCGGCCTCCGTAGACGTCGATCAGGCGGAGGACGGGGACCGCAGCCTCGTTTTTCTGAACCTGCCCAATGCGGAAATCAGCGGATTCATCAACGATCTGCGGGAGTCGCTGAGCGACGCGCAGGTCGTCCTGTTTCCGCAGGGCATCCTGCCGGTGCACCTGCCGGTATCGGACGTGCATCACCGGGTGCGGTCCGTCTCGCACCGCTCGGCCTTCGAGGTTACCCTGAGCGCCCTGCAAAGCGTGGGGTCGTGGCGGGGTATGCTGCTGTACGCGGCGTTTTCCGGGTTCGTGGCGGCCTATGCCGTGCTGCTGGGCGTAGGGTATTTGCTGCCCGCCGCCATGCTGATCG
>CBDUBS010000371.1:0-2201 GCA_965365445.1 uncultured bacterium
ATGCGCTCCGAAGCGAGCCGCCTTCGGTTCACGGCCGCCCGTTCATCCACTCGTATGATTCTCGGCCGGTACCTCGGATGCGCTCCGGAGAGCCTTGCGTTCGCCTATGGCGAAAAGGGCAAGCCTTACGTATCGGGGGAGGTGCGGTTCAACGCGGCCCATTCCGACGGGTGGATCCTGCTGGCCTTCGCGCGTTCGGTGCACGTCGGGATCGACCTCGAGCGCATCCGCCCGGTGGATACCGATGCCCTCGCACGCAGGCTGCTCACGCCCGCCGAGCGGGAACGCTTCTTCGCTCTCCCCGAGCCACAACGCCTGCCCGCTCTGTTCGCTTTCTGGACCGGTAAGGAAGCCGTTTTGAAAGCCGTAGGAAGCGGCCTCTCCGCCGGGCTGCAATCCGTTGAGATCGACCCCGGCCCTCCTCCTTCGGCGTGCTGGCGCGGCGCGGCCTTTACCCTGCTGCCGGTGGCGGCCCCCTCCGGGTATGCAGCCGCCGTAGCACTCCAGGGAGCCGGGCGGCTGTTGCTTCACGACTGGCCGGCCTGAGCCGCCCGTATGGTGTATGGAAAATGTGTAAGTAATATCCCTACAATCTCGGTTGCAAACCGTATATTGTAAACACCCCATTTCGTCGGACGCCTCGCATTCTCGGGGAATTCTTCGCCGTCGGGAGTTATCCATCCTTTTCCCGCCTGCCCCCCGATGCTTCCCCTCGACGCGCTCCTGCTGCTCCTTATCGATGACAACGAACTGCTCCTGCGCGTGCTCCGGAAGCTGCTCGCGGAACAGGGAGCCCGCACGCTCTCTGCCACGGACGGCCGGGAGGGGCTGCTTCTGGCGGAGGAACACCAACCGGACGCCGTCATCTGCGACCTCCACCTGCCCGGTTTCGACGGCCTGGAGGTGCTTGCCGAGGTCAGGGCCCGGGATTCCATCCGGCATGTTCCCTTCATCCTCCACACCACCCAGAGCGCCGACGCATTTCGCACCCGCGCCGCCGATCTCGGCGCCGACGCCTATGTGCGGAAAGGAGTCGATTTCGATGTGCTGGTCGAAACCATTCGCACGCTCACGCGCCGCTGACCCGTACCCGCTTCATCCGCGGCGGTCGGGGTTTTCCATCCTGATCCCCGGCGCCCTCCGGGGCCATGACATTTCTGGCGACCTCTTTCAGAGGGCCTACCCGGTCGTGGCGCCGATCACGATTTCCACCCGGCGGTTCTGCCGGCGCCCTTCCGGGTTATCGGAGCCGTCCGGGTGCTCGTTTGGCGCCACGGGGCTGGTTTCCCCCATGCCTCGGGCCGTAAGCCGCCCCCTGTCGATTCCGGGCGAGGCGGCCAGATAACCCGCCACCGCTTCGGCCCTCCGGTCGGACAGGGTCTGGTTGTACTCGTCGGTCCCTTTGCCGTCCGTGTGGCCGGTAATCTGCACCGGGGCGGACCCGTAGTGTCGCACGACCTCCGCCACCCGGTCCAGGGTTGTCCGCGCATCCGGCCGGAGCGTATACTGGTCGAAATCGAACAGCACCCGCTCGGGGAGGGTTATCAGGATGCCTTCCGGCGTCTCGACGGCATCGAGTTCCGAGAGGATCTGCCGGATACGCTCCACGTCCGATGCCGCCAGCGGACGGTTCGTAATTTCGGACGGCCGGGGCCCTTCAGGGGCAGCAGGCGGCTCGGGAGCAGGCTCGCCGCAGCCCAGGCGCAACCCGATCAGGGCGATGAATACGTACCTCATGATGCGCCTTGCAGATCGATCTTTATCCGGAAGGTAGGGGAGCGCGTGAACGGGCTATCCGTGGAACCCGCCTTGTCGCTCGTGATGAGCGTTACGGATGAAGCTTCCGGGTGCATCCGTCCGGCGAAGTTGAACGCGCCCTGCAACTGCTCGCCGGCCGCCACCTCCAGATCTTCATTTTCCGGCGGGGGCAGCACATAGTACTCGTTGCCGAGGTTGTCCACGAGTTTGGCCGTGAAGTCCGTGTCTACCGCGGAAGAGGAAGCCCAGAGCTTCACCTCGATCTCGCCCGTGACTTCCAGGTCTTCGGTCAGCGGTTCGGTCTGGAAGACGACCACGTCGGGCCGGGCCGAGAGCGGGACCGGTTGCGGCCAGTTCCAGAATTTCTCGCCACCGCGCTGATCCCAGGCGCCCTGCTGCATGATGCCGTCGCCGGAAGAGATATTTCCGCCGAGCGTCGGCAC
>CBDUBS010000372.1:0-2188 GCA_965365445.1 uncultured bacterium
CCTCCCGAAACCGATCCGCGTAGGACCGCAGATCACCCGAATGCGGCGGATCGAGCGTTACCCCATAGCCGACGACCGCCGGATCGATCCCGTAGTCTGCCGCCGTTCCCTCCAGTTGCAAACGCCCCGCCGCCCCCATCGATTCGGGCGGCACGAACACGGTTACGTCCGACCGGACGCCCGCCTGGCAGGCCAGCCGCCAGCCGCCGGCCCGTTCTTCCGGGGAGAGGATGATTTCCTCATCCAGCGTAGGGCTATCCATCTCCCCCGACAGCACCTGCACCCGGCACGTTTCGCACGCCCCGACGCCTCCGCACACGGCAGCCAGTTCGACGCCGCCCTGCTGCGCCGCTTCCAGCAAACGCACGCCCGGCCCGGCCTCAACCCGGCGTCCCGCCGGCTGAAACTGCACCGTTACAGTGGGCGGGCCCTCATCCATAATGCTCCCGGTGCAGGCAACGCTCCCCGATGGAGCAGTAATCGCACGGCCGGCCGTCGGAACGGACATTCGGCCCCAGCCCCACGACCAGCGTGGTCGATTTCCGGGGATGCAGGCCGCCGGACTCCAGCAGCCTGACGCCTTCGACCTCCCCGAGCAGCGCAAACACCTGCCGCTGGCCTTCCGCCAGGGGCCAGCCGTCCAGCCCCGGACTGATGGGCGGCGTAACGCCCGGCCCCGGCCCGGCGGCTTCGGCGGCCAGACGGGCGCACGCCTCCGCACCGAGCCGTTCGACCCAGATAGAGCCTACCGTATCGAGGGCCAGCGCATACACCGGGTCCTCCGAAAGGGCGCGGGCGGCCCACTCCTCCAGGTCCGCTCCGATGGTACAGGCCATTACCTCGATCTGCTCGGCCCCGGCGAGCACCCGGCCTACCAGTGGGCCTTTCAGACGCCGCCCCCCGGCCAGGCGCAGGGTTTCGTGGCGGCTGCTCTCGACGGCCACCCGTTCGGCGGCCAGAAAGGGTCTGATCAGCCCCTGCGCGTCGTGCAACGCCCGCTCGACGGCCTGCCGGATCGCCGGGCGGTGCGCCCCGCCCGGACGGCCTCCCATCAGGCGCAGCACCCGGTCGGGGTCGATGAGGGTGAGGTTATCTTCGAGGGCGGGTTGCATACCGATACATGATTACTGCGGAATATACCCCAATATACATCGGCCGGAAACAGGGCGCCCATCACACGATGCGCACGTGAAACCCTTTCAGGTACATACCCTCGGGAAAGGATAGCAGCGTCGGATGGTCCGCCGCCTGCGTCAGCCTCCCAACGATCTGCGCTTCCACCCCGGCATCCAGGGCTGCATCCGCAACGATTTTCTGAAACAGATCGGTTTCCATGCGCCCCGAGCAGGAAAACGTAAACAGCCGCCCTCCCGGTTCGAGCAGCGTGAACGCAAGCCGGTTGATGTCCTTGTACCCCCGGGCCGCCCGTTCGAGATGGGCCGCCGACTCGGCGAATTTGGGCGGGTCCAGGACGATCAGATCGAACCTGCGCCCCTCCTCCCGGTATGTTCGCAACACCTGAAATACGTCGCCCTGAACGCTGGTATACCGGGCCGGATCGAAGCCGTTCAGTTCGGCCGTCCGGTCGCCCAGCGCGAGCCACGACGCCGAGGACTCGACCTGAACGACCGACGCCGCTCCCCCGGCGAGGGCGGCCAGGCCGAACCCGCCCGTATAGGAAAAACAGTTCAGCACCCGGCAGGCGCCCGCCGTTTCCTTCACGATCCGGCGGTTTGCTTGCTGATCCAGGTAAAAACCGGTTTTATGCCCCGTCCGCACGTCCACCAGGTAGCGGAGGGCGTCTTCCCGGATTTCGATGTGCGGCGGCGGCTCATGGCCCGCCAGCACCCCGGAGCGGAGCGGCAGCCCTTCCTTTTTCCGCACGTCGGCATCCGAGCGCTCGAAGATCCCTTCCGGACGGATCAGCCCGTCCAGTATTTCCACGATGGTTTCTCTCCACGCCTCGGCTCCCGCGGTCAGGAACTGGCAGACGAGGTACGCCCCGTACCGATCCACGGTTACCCCCGGCAACCCGTCCGATTCGGCGTACACCAACCGGACGGCCTCCCCGGTTGACGTGGGCCGGCGGCCTTCAACCGCTCGCCGCAGGCGGCGTTCAAAAAAACCCCTATCGACCTCCTCTTCCTCCCCATACGTCCACATGCGCACGCGCACCTGCGACTGCGGC
>CBDUBS010000373.1:0-2161 GCA_965365445.1 uncultured bacterium
GTTACATTCCGGTCGTGCCGGTCTCGCCTTCCAGGCCGGTCGTGCCGTGCATGTCGTTCATCCCGTTCATACCGTGGTTTTGCTCGAACCAGCCCCACCCGTCGGTAAACTCGTTTTCTTCCAGGCTCATGTTGCGGTTGGCGTCCCACGAGTTCCACAGGCCGCCGTAATACTCGTTCTCGTCGAGCATGTCGTCGTCGTTGGCGTCCCAGGCGCCGTAGGTTCCGGTGTAGAATTCATTCTCGTCCAGATAGTTATCCTTGTTCGCATCCCACTCCCCGAACCAGTTCGAGTCGCGGAAGCCGAATTCGTTCTGGTCGAGCCGGTTGTCCCGGTTGGCGTCCCAGCGGCTGTAGAGGCCGGTATTGCGGAAGCCGGTGTTGAACTCGTCCGCTGTAAGGCCGTCGTTGGCATCGGCGTTCCAATCCCGGTACCAGGGCGTGTTCATCCGCCCGGTATTCCATTCGTTCTCGTCGATCATGCCGTTGGCATCGGTATCCCAGGCGGCATAGTCCACGCCGCCCATGCCTTCCATTTCGACGCCGTCATCGACTACCGCGGTTTCCTCCACTTCTTCGGCGCAGCCGGTCAGCATCAGTCCGCCGACGAGCAGCACGGAAAAGAATCGCGTCATCATTCGTGTCGCCTCCAATTGTGTTCGTATCCATAGAGTCGGACCACAGCGTGGGTGCTGCGGTATCATGCCGAGACTATTCATCATGCACCCGAGGGTTTCAGGGGTTTCCGGGTCGTTACAAAAACGGGTCCCGCCCGTCACAAAGCCGCTGCGAACCCCTTTCGCAAGCGTACGGCATGTGGTACCTTGCAACACCTTTCGTTCGCCACCGCGGGATAACCATCAGGTGCTTTCATGGAGATTCGTTCAGTGGCCGTCCTGGGTGCGGGAACCATGGGCAGCGGCATTGCGCAGGTTTTCGCGGGCAGGGGATATACCGTGCTCCTGTCGGACGTGAGCATGAAAGCGGCCGAGGGAGGTGTGGCCGCCGTCCGGCGAGGCCTGGAGCGGCTGATGAAGAAGGGGGTGCTCGGGGAGGACGACAGCCGGAACATCCTGCGGAGGGTCACGCCGGTGGTGGGCATCGACGATCAGATGGCCGGGGTGGACCTGGCGATCGAGGCGGTAACCGAGCGGGAGGAGGTCAAGGCGGATGTCCTCCGGAAACTGGAGGCCATCCTGAACCCTTCAGCCGTCATCGCCTCGAATACTTCCTCCATATCGATTACGTGGCTGGGCGGCCGAACGCAGTCGCCGGAGCGGGTCGTCGGGATGCACTTTTTCAACCCGGTGCCGGTGATGAAGCTGGTGGAGGTCGTCCGCGGCATGGCCACCTCGGACGAGGTGGTGGAAACGGTGCTGAAGCTGGCCGAGGACCTCGGCAAGGTGCCGGTGCAGGTGCACGATATGCCCGGCTTCGTCTCCAACCGCGTGCTGATGCCGATGATCAACGAAGCCGTTTTCTGCCTTCAGGAAGGAGTGGCCGAAAAGGAGGACATCGACCGGGTGATGAAGCTCGGAATGGCGCACCCGATGGGGCCGCTGGAGCTGGCCGACCTCATCGGGGTGGACGTGGTGCTGAACATTCTGGAGGTGCTGCACAGGGAGCTGGGCGAGGATAAGTACCGTCCGTGCCCGCTGCTGCGCCGGATGGCGGCCGCCGGACGCCTCGGTCGGAAAACCGGCGAGGGATTTTATCCGTACCCTCCCCGCTAGCTTTCTTCGCCCTCGTACCGCTCGTACGCGTCGATGATGTCCTTCACGAGCCGGTGGCGCACCACGTCGCCCCGGTCGAAGAACACGAAGTCGATGCCCTCGACCCCTTCCAGTATGTCCTGCGCCTGAACGAGGCCGCTCTCGCGCAGGCTGGGCAGATCGGTCTGCGTTACGTCGCCGGTGACGATGGCGCGGCTGTTGGCCCCGAGCCGGGTGAGAAACATCTTCATCTGCTTCGTGGTGGCGTTCTGCGCTTCGTCCAGGATGACGAACGCCGAGTTGAGCGTGCGCCCGCGCATGTACGCCAGCGGCACGATTTCCACGATATTCTGCTCCATGTACCCGCGCAGCTTCTCCCGCGGGATCATGTCCTCCAGCGCGTCGTAAAGCGGCCGCAGGTACGGGTCCACTTTTTCCCGCAGGTCGCCC
>CBDUBS010000374.1:0-2149 GCA_965365445.1 uncultured bacterium
GTGCAGGCCGGGGCCTACGGGGCCGTAGGAACCCGCCAGCGCGTTCTCGAGCGGGCCGATGGTGAGCGTGAGCGGCGTGCGGAACTCGTGCGACATGTTCGAGAAAAAGCGCGTCTTGATCTCGTCGAGCTCCTGCAACCGCCGGGCCTGCCCCTCGATGACCTCCTTGGCCTGTTGCACGCGTTCCTTTTCCTCATACAGATCGCGGGTGCGTTCGGCCACCTGCGCCACGAGCTCCCGCTCGCGGCGCTGCAACCGGCGTATCCGGAGGCGGTAGGCTCCGGAGGCGAGCAGGACCAGAAGGAGGGCACAGGCCGCATAAAAGGGGTACGTCTGGTAGAAGAACGGCTCGACGTAAAACGACACGGAAGTCGGTGAAGTACGCCGAGCGGCGGTCGGTCGGGTCGCTCCAGGTGGTATCGCGGCCCTGGAGACGGTACCGGAAGCGAACGGCTTCCGGGGCGGAGAGACTGACGCCGGTATAATCGAAGCGGAAATCGTGGCGTCCCGGCCCGATACGCGCCCGCCCCATGCGTGCGGGTTCGTCCCGGTCGGCCAGGAACCGCTCGATGTGGACGGCAGGGGGTACGGGGTTGCCGGCCATGCGCTGCGGGTCGATGACGGCCACGCCGTCTACCGTGGTGAACCACAGGCGGCCGTCGCGGGACTTCCACGCCGCCGGCTGCACGCCGCCGTTGCACTCCACGGCGCGGAGGCCGTCCACTCGCCCGTATGCCGTCAGATCGAGCGGCCGGGGGGAGCCCGACCTTTTTTTCTCCAGGCTGTGCTTGCCTACCCGGTATATCCCCTTGTTGGTGCCGAGCCAGAGGCTGCCCCGGTCGTCCTCCAGGATCTGCACGATGTTATCGGTCGGCAGGCCGTCCCGGGTGGTAAAAAACGTCACGTTTTCGCCGTCGAGGAGGCCGAGGCCGCCGCCGTACGTCCCGATCCAGAGCCTGTCGCTCCGCACATCGGGATGGAGAGCGAGTACGGCCCCGGAGGCAGGAAGGGCAACCGGCGTGATCTGGCCCTCATGCCACCGGGCCAGCCCCCCGAACGTCCCGATCCAGAGTGCTCCCCGGCGGTCCTCGGCCAGCGTTACCACGGCATTCCCGGGAAGCCCCTCCCGGGTGGTATACGCCTGAAACCGCCGTCCTTCCAGAACGGCCAGCCCGTCGTCGGTTCCGACCCAGAGCCTACCCTTCCGGTCCTCGTAGACTGCCCGTATCACCTCTCCGGGCAGGCCCTCCCTTTTCGAGTAGGAGGTTGCGGCCCCGCCGCGAAAGCGGTACAGGCCGTCGCCGTTGGTCCCTACCCACAGGCTTCCGTCGCGGGATTCGTGCAGGCCGAGAATGAAGGATCCGGCGAGGGCGGCCGGCCCGAGTTTTCCACCGGCCAGCACGTTGAGGCCGCCGCCCTCCGTACCGATCCAGACGCGCCCCTGCCGGTCCTCCATCACCGAGTAAGCAATCTCGTGGCTGAGGCCTTCGCGGGTGGTGAACGTTGTAAAGCGCGGGTTGCGAAGCCGGTTCAGGCCGCCTCCGTCCGTTCCGACCCACAGGTTGCCCTCCCGGTCGGAGCGCAGCGCCCGGATGTTGTCGTGCGAGAGGCCCTCGGCCGCCGTCATGCAGGAGAGCCCGCCGTCTCGCACCCGGCATACCCCTCCGGTGAGCGTCCCCACCCAGATCGTACCGGCCGCATCGGTGAGAAGCGCCGTAACGTCGCGCCCCCGGAGCGGCTCGTATGGAATGAAGCGGTCGTTTTCGAACCGCGCCAGCCCGGCATCGGCGCCCACCCAGATCCGACCTTCGGCATCCTCGCCGATGGCCCGAACCAGGCTTCCCGGAAGGCCGTCCTTCGGGGTAAAGGACCGGATGCGGTTCCCCTCGATCACGCTGAGGCCCCCGTCGGCGCCCGCCCAGATGCGCCCCTGCCGGTCCCGGTGGAGGGCCAGGATGGTATTACCGGCAAGGCCGTCGGCGGTAGTTATCGTGGCCGGATTTCGGCTTTCGAGGCGGTGGACCCCGCCCCCGAGCGTGCCTATCCAGAGCGCTCCGTCGGCGCCTTCGGCCAGGGCATATACATCCGGGCCGCCCGGGCCGGCCGGCGCGCCGAAGCGCCCGGCCCCGTAGCCGATCAGGCCTCCTCC
>CBDUBS010000375.1:0-2145 GCA_965365445.1 uncultured bacterium
CCAACGGCCGTTACGATCAGCGTTTGACGGCCGGGTGGTACACCGTCGATCCGGAAGGAACCCTCCGCATCGGTGGCCGCACCCAGCATCCGACCCTCGATGCCGACGCTGACCCCCGGCAAACCCTCTCCGGTATCGGTCGCCACCACGCGCCCCTGAATCGCGGCCTGCTGCCCTACGGCCGCCGAAATACCGGAAAAGAAAACGACGCAAAAGACTACAGCAAATCGGAAGGAAGGATACGGATGCATGGGATGATTGCCAGGCTGTATGGTTTATTTAGACCGAATCTAAACTAGCAAAGATCATGAGTCAATTGCTAAGGGTAAATTCATTTGCCATAACCATTCGTACCAGCGGGTTGCCCCTATGTAGTCTTTACTCCGGCGACAGGCCGTATTACGAGAACGGGTGGCACTTTTGGTCCGCTGTCGTGTGTCTCCTTCGGGCGAAAATTCGTCCCGGATCGGAAACCGTCCCCGGCCGACGTTACGTGGGCGAGAGGGGGCCCCCGAAGGGTGGGGGTGTTTTCCGTGAGCGTGTCAGGCCTGAACCGGGTGTTTCCTCCGGCTCTTTCGCCGTCGTCGAGCCGGTGGAGAGCGGGTTCAGGCCTTGCGGAAATAACGACCCATCTTGAATCGTGCGTTACACGGTCCTGAACCAGGCATCTCTGACAAACCGTTTCCCCGGCTGTATCCGGAAGGACCGTATCGCCCTCCGCAGGAGGTATTGTCAGGGGGTGCTAAACAGGTTATCACGCCGTAACGAATTGCCTGTAGTGCGCGAAGCGGTCGAGTATGAGTGCTACGTAGGTAACCGGCTCCAGACCGCGCACGAAACCGTAGCGCACTACCGGGTCGTTGTAGTACTCCCGTTTGGAGAGCTGGAGCATCCAGTGGGCTACGTCCTCCCAGCGATCCGGGTTGTCGCCGTGCTTTTCGGCCAACCGCTGCGCATCCTGGACGTGTCCCCGTCCGGCATTGTACGACGCCAGCACGAAGCGAAGGCGCTCGTCCGGGTCCGGAATATCGTTTCCCCATTGTTCTTCCAGCCATTCGAGGAAGGCGACGGCCCCGGCGACATTATCGGCCGGGTCGTCGGGGTTGGTTACGCCGAACTCCCGGGCGGTGCGCGGCATGAGCTGGAGCAGCCCCATGGCTCCGGCCCACGAGCGGGCGTCGGGGTCGAAGCGGGATTCCTGGTAGGCTTGCGAGGCCAGCAGCCGCCAATCCCAGCCGATTTTCCGGGCATGTTGCTGGAGCAGGTCGTCATAATCCGAGAGACGACCCGTTTCGGAGGTCAGGTATTCGCTGGCCACCCGTTCCTGATAACCGCGCCGGTCGATCATGTATTTGTCATACAGAGCCTGGAACCGGGCGGTGTCCCGGTTCTCGGCGATCCAGGCATCCAGGGCCTGCCGTAGTTCGCCGGCGTTGGAGCGTACCGCCCAGGCCACCCCGTGATCCGGGCCGAGGACGGGCCGAACGGTGATGTTGGTGAAATAGCTGCCCCGTAGCCGGGCGATGTTCTCCTGCGAGATGGTCAGTTCGATCTCTCCGGCGGCTACCCGGCGGAGCAGGGTTTCGATGGATACGTCGCCCTCGACTTCCACGACTTCCACGTCGCCGGTTTCGAGCACCGTAAGTTCGCGGAGGCCGGCCAGGTACTGCGAGCTGGTCGGCAGCGTAACCCTGCGGCCGTCGAGCTGGCCGGGGCGGCTGACGAGCCGGGCTCGCAGGCTGAGCGAGTCCGGAACGGCGTCGATGGTGTCGAGCAGGGTGTCCACCGCCTCGGGGATGTCCTCGCGGGTGGGTGCGTGCGCTTGTTGGATCAGCACCGGGCGGGTGTCGTACAGCGTGCGCGTAAACCGGACGTTGCCGGAATCCATGACGGTCGGGATGAGGCGGGCCGCCGCCACATCCCCGTCCCCCCGGTTGAGCTTATGGAACAGGCTGTCCAGGTCGCGCACGACGACCGTTTTCATGGGGATGTCGTTGTCGCGGGCGAAGGAGCGAAGCAGTTCATACTCGAAGCCCATCGGCTCGCCCCGGTAGAGGAAGTAGCTGGTCGTGTTAAAGGCCGCCAGCACGACCAGGGTATCCTCGCGGATGTCGGCCAGGTCGCGGTCCACCGGGCTGCCGGGAT
>CBDUBS010000376.1:0-2110 GCA_965365445.1 uncultured bacterium
ACGCCTCCAAGATGCGGTACGCCGGGCCGCAGCCGGCGAGTTCATCCGCTATGAAGCCGAAATCATGGGGAAGGACGACCGGCGCGCCGTTTCGGATTTCTCCCTCAAACCGGTCCGCGATGCGGAGGGGAACGTCGTTTTACTGGTGCCTGAAGGCCGCGACATCACCGATCAGCGGCGTTTCGATGAAGCGCTCCAGTACCGCGACGCCATTCTCGAAGCCGTCGGGTATGCATCGGAACAGTTTCTGCTGCGGCGTAGCTGGAAAGAATCTATCGATCAGGTGCTCGCCCGTATCGGCTCGGCGGCCGACGTGAGCCAGGTGTACCTTTACAGAAACAACCGGGTAGAGGGTCGGATGCCGGCCGAGTTGAAGCATTCATGGTCGGCGGAAGGGCAGCCCCCGTTGGATGACCCGGCCGTGCAACGGTTCGATTACGCCCAGACGGGCCTCGGCGCGTGGGTCACGCGGCTGTCCGGAAACCGCCCGTTCGTCGGGCATACCCGGCTGCTCCCCCAATCCCAGCGCGACCACCCGCTCCTGAACGGCGTGTTTTCCATTGTCCTCGTGCCCATATTCGTCGACCTCCTGTGGTGGGGTTTCATCGGTTTCAGCGAGCGTCGCCGGGAGCGCGAATGGAACGTCACCGAGATCGACGCGCTGCGCGTGGCCGTGAACACGCTTGGAGCGGCTATCCAGCGCGAGCGCCACGAGCGGGCTCTGCGCCTGAGTGAGGAAAGGTTTTCGCGCATTTTCGAGCAGGCGCCCATCCCCATAAGTATCACCCGGCTTTCGGACACCCGCATCCACAGCGTCAACCAAGCCTTCCTGGAGATGGTAGGGTACACCGAAGCCGACCTGATCGGCAAGACCTGGCTGGAATCCGGGCTGGTAATGCCCTCGCCTCAATTCGACCGGGCGGCGGCCATGGTAACCGGCGACGCTCCCCTCCGGAATACGGCGCTCCAGCTTCGCACGCGAGACGGCCTGCTGCTGGAAACGATGCTGTTCATGGATATCGTGGACCTCAACGGCGAGCCCAGCGTGCTGGCCATCTGGCACGACGTTACCGAGCAAAAACAATTCGAGCGGGAGTTCGGACGGCTTTCCCACCAGGAGCGCCGGAAAATCAGTTACGATCTGCACGAGGAGCTGGCCCAGCAACTCGCGAGCCTCTCCCTGCTGAGCGGCCTGCATCTGCAACGCCTCCGGCAGGAGGGTTCGCCGCACGCCGAGCCCATGCAGCGCATCACCGACCAGCTGGCCGAGACGGTAGCCTACTCCCGCAAACTCTCCCGACGGCTTTCTCCGGTGGATCTGCACGCCGAAGGGCTCACGGTAGCCCTCGAAGAACTGGCGACGTCCTCCCGAAGCCTGTATTCCGTACCCTGTTCATTCAAATCCAGTCGTCCGCTGCTCGTCCGGGATCACGTAACCGCGACGTACCTCTACGACATTGCCCAGGACGCCGTCGCCGGAGCCGTGCGGTTCGGCAACCCGACCCGGCTTTCCATTGAACTCGCTTCCAGCAAAGGACGGGGCGTGCTGCGCGTGCGCAGCGACGGCGGGGGACTGGCTGTACCCGAGGACGACCGCGCCCGCGTGGCGCTGCACATCATGAAGCACCGCGCCGACGTCATCCGGGCCTCGCTGGAAGTACGCTCGACCCCTAAAGGCGGCACCGTCGTGGAGTGCCGCTTCGATAACGGCTGACCATGCGCCGACACGAAGCGGGCAGAGGAAGGGCTTGGCGCATGGCCGTCACCCGAAGACGCCTTCCATCCGGTGCGGCGTGCGCGGGAGGATTACGGTGAATACGGAGCCTTCGTGCTTTCGGGAGGTCACTTCGATTTCGCCTCCCATGAGGGTCACCAGGCGGTGCACGATGGCCAGACCCAGGCCGTTGCCCTGATGGGTGCGGCTAAGGCCCATAGACTCCTGCCGGAATTCCTCGAAGATATGCGGCATGAATTCGGTCGAAATGCCGATGCCGGTATCCGAAACCTGAATCCGCACCGTCCGCTCGTCGCCTTCAACCCGCACAGTCACGCTTCCCCTTTCGGTGAACTTGACGGCATTGCCGATCAGGTTGGCGAGCACCCGGTGGAG
>CBDUBS010000377.1:0-2082 GCA_965365445.1 uncultured bacterium
GCTGCATTACGAGCACACCGGCGCCCTGGATTAGGTCTGCCGCTTCCTCTACGGCGGAGGGGGTCAGTAAATGATTGGCCCCGGAGGCTACGCCGATCATGTTCTCCGCCTTCGCATCCACAAAAATCAGGGCCACACCCGAGGGCGCTTCATCCACACGCTTTATCGCCCGGGTATCCATTCCTTCGTTTCGGAACCCCGCCAGCGCCTGGTCTCCGTTCGGATCCCGCCCGAGGCAGGCTACCAGCGCGACGGCGCCCCCGGCCCGGGCTGCCGCTACGGCCTGGTTGGCCCCCTTGCCCCCCGCCGCCGTAGAAAACCGCCCGCCCGTGACGGTTTCACCGGGACGCGGCAACGCCGTCACCTGAACGATCATATCCGTGTTCGAGCTTCCTATGACGACAATGGGTTTCGACATACCGGAGCCTCAGACGATTCGGGCGAGAATAATCAGACTTATGCCGACCAGGAAACACAGGAACATGAAAAACAGCACCAACCCTGTGCCTCGCGGCGCACCTCGAAACTCCTTCCAGATAAATACTCCCCAGAGCGCGCCTACCAGTGTGGCCCCCTGACCGAGCCCATACGAAATGGCAAACCCTGCCGCGCCGGATGCGATGATGCTGAACGCCATGCCGACGTTCCATACGGCTCCTCCGAGGATTCCGATCATATGGAGCTTCGTGCTTCCTTCCAGGTACTCCCGAAAATGCACCGGCCGCCCGGAAAGCGGCTTCTTCATCATGATCGTATTCCAGAGAAAATTGGAAAGAAGCAACCCCAGGGAAAACACGACGACGGCCGTATACGGCCCCAGCTTACCGGGTTCGAGGGCCGTAAACTCCTCCGACATGGAGGCGGCAACGAAACGATAGAAAAAGCCCATCAGGATACCCGCCACCACCGAAATGCCAAGGCCTTTCATGGAAGCCGCACCCGCGTGCGACGGCAACCGCCTGTAGGCCACCGCATCGAGCACGATGGCTACCGCCACCAGCGCCACGCCCAGAAACAGATACAGCGGATCGCCTACGGGCGAGGCTATGTAATTCGTCAGCACGCCGAGGACCAGCGCCAGGCCGACCCCGACCGGAAAAGCCACCGCCATCCCCGCAATATCGATGGCGGCCACCAGCAGAATGTTCGACAGGTTGAACACGACGCCCCCGATGAACGCCGAGCCCAGCGCTCCGGCCGTCGCCTGAGCCAGATCGGGCAGGAAGGAGCGTCCGTAAGCTCCCAGGCTCCCCATCGTGAACGCCAGCACGAGCGAAAGGAGGAATACACCGATGGCATAATCCCAGTAGAACAACTGAAAAGGCCACTCCCGACTGGCGAGCTTTTGCGTGTTCGCCCACGAGCCCCAGCACAGCATCGTCACGAACAGCATGATAACGGCAACGAAGTAGGATTCGACTATAACCATGATGCGTATCTGTAGCTGGATGAAGAACGCGGCCGGGAAAGGCCATACTACCGCGCGAGTGGTTCAGTTGGACTGCTGGTATACCCGCACGTAGTCGATCAGATAGGGCTGAGGGAATATGGAGTCATCGATGCCTTTCTGGCCGCCCCACCCTCCTCCGACCGCCGCGTTGAGGATGAGATAGTGCTCCCGATCGAAGGGCCATTCATCCGAACCGTTGCCGGTGTTGGTAAAGGTAAAGTACTTCGTCCCGTCCACGAAGAAGTCCATATGGTCCTCGAACCATTCCACGGCGTACACGTGGAAACCGCCCGAGGGGTCGGGAATGGTAATCCGGTTTCCCTTGTTGGTTTTTTTGACGTGGTTGAAGGCGGTCGTGTGGATGTTGGCGTGGATCACGTCCGGGTCGAAGCCGACATTCTCCATGATGTCGATTTCGCCGCAGGCAGGCCAGCCCACCTGCTTCCGATTCGTTCCGAGCATCCAGATAGCCGGCCACATCCCCCTCCCGGCGGGCAGCCTGGCCCGCACCTCGATGCGGCCGTAGCGCCAGGCCGCCTTTCCCTCCGTCGTGACACTCGCGGAGGTATATTCGGCCCCCTGAAAGGGCTCCTTTCGCGCTTCGATGACCAGGTAGCCGCTTTCGACGCGGG
>CBDUBS010000378.1:0-2082 GCA_965365445.1 uncultured bacterium
CGACGACGGGCAGACCCTCCCGGCGTGATCATCCGGAGCACCCACGCCACGGCGAGCCGGGGAAGCGTCTGGCCGTGCCGTTCGGCGATGGGCCGCAGCCGCTCGATGAAGTCGGCGTTCACCCCGAACTCGGGCTCTTTGAAGGCGCGGCTGTTTTTGCGCCAGTCTCCTTCCGGAAGGTCGCGGACGTACTCGCGGGTGAACTTACCCGTGAGCAGGCCCGCCTGCATCGGGCTGTACACCACGACCCCGATGTCGTTGCGGAGGCAGAAGTCCAGCAGTTCGTCCTCGATGCCCCGGCGAAGCATACTGTACGGGGGTTGCAACGAGGCTACCGGGTGGATGGCCTGCGCCCGCTCCAGCTGGCCGACGCTGAAGTTAGAGACGCCGATGTAGCGGATCTTGCCCTGTTCCACCAGTTGGGCCATGGCCGTCCAGGCTTCCTCGATGTCGGCGTCCGGATTGGCCCAGTGGATCTGGTACAGGTCGATCACGTCGCGGCCCAGGCGGCGCAGGCTATCCTCGGCCTCCCGGCGGACGCTTTCGGCCTTGAGCCGGCCGAAGGGCTGCGTATCCCCCTCGTTCCAGACGAGGCCGCACTTGGTCGCCACGAGCACTTCGGGGCGGTCGGCGAGGGCCTTGCCGACGACCGTTTCGGAGCGGCCCAGGCCGTATACCGGGGCCGTATCCACCCAGTTGACGCCCATCTCGACGGCCCGGTGGATGGTTCGGACGGATTCGTCGTCTTCCTGCGGCCCCCAGCCGAAGGCGTAGCCTCCGCCGCCGATGGCCCAGGCGCCCAGCCCGACGCGCGTGAGATGGAGATCGGTGTAACCCAGCTGTTTCGTTTTCATGATGATGGTGTCTCGATGAACGGGATAATCCGTCGGCCTCCGACGGCCAATCACGAGAAGGTACATCCCCCGTGCACGCTCCGGCAGGATGCGGCAGAGATTATCGAACAAGCGTTACATTCCGGCTCCGGATGCCTATTTTTGGAGCGCTCCCTTACCGGCTACCCCGACGTTATGACGATACCTTACCGCAGCACCCGCTCGCACGATGAAACCGTACCGTTCCGGCACGCCCTACTGAAAGGCCTCGCCCCGGACGGCGGACTGTATATCCCCACCGAATTCCCTTCCATACCGTTCGAGGACCCTGCGGTCTACCCCGACTTCCAGACGCTGGCGGTGCACGTGCTTCGCCGGTGGATCGGGGAGGAGATTGGGCCCGATATGCTCGAACCGCTCGTGCGCGACGCGCTCGACTTCCCGGCGCCGCTCACGCCGCTGACCGGAGCGTGGGACGGGGTATACGTGCTGGAGTTGTTCCACGGCCCGACGCTGTCGTTCAAGGATTTCGGCGCCCGCACGATGGCCCGGCTGATGGGGCACTTCCTGAAGCAGGAGCGCCGCAACCTGACTATCCTGGTAGCCACCTCGGGCGATACCGGAAGCGCGGTAGCGGACGGCTACGCGGGGCAGGATGCCATACGGGTCGTCCTGTTGTACCCGCAGGGGCAGGTAAGCCCGGTGCAGGAGCGCCAGCTGATCGTCCGGCGGGAAGGGGTGCGGGCGTTTGCCGTGCGGGGCACGTTCGACGACTGCCAGCGGCTGGTGAAGGAAGCGTTCCTCGACCCCGAACTGAGCCCGTACAACCTCTCCTCGGCCAACTCCATCAACATCGGGCGGCTGCTGCCCCAGATGCTGTACTACATGTGGGCGGGGTTGCAGGGGGGCGGCGCTCCGGTGTTCTGCGTGCCCAGCGGCAACCTGGGCGACCTGACGGGCGGCATACTGGCCTGCAAATGCGGTATGCCCGCCGTCCGCTTCATCGCGGCGCACAACGCCAACGACTTCTTCCCCCGGCATCTCGAAGAAGGGCTGACCCGGTTTGCCCCTTCCGTCCAGACGCTCTCGAACGCGATGGACGTCGGGGCGCCGAGCAACTTCGAGCGGCTGCAAGCGCTGCTCGCTCCGGAGGAGATGCGGCGGCTCATCTGGGGCGCAAGCGTTACCGACGAAACCACTCTGCAAACCATCCGGCGGGTGTACGACGATACCGGCTACACGGCCGACC
>CBDUBS010000379.1:0-2068 GCA_965365445.1 uncultured bacterium
GGTCCGCAATGCCCTCCGGGTGCGAAGCGTAATACGCCACACTGCGGCGCATGTCGCGCTCGATGTCCTCATTTATCGAGTCCGGGGTGCTTTCGTCTACCCGTTCCTCTAACGAATGGTCGCTCATGGGGGGCCTCGCGGGCGCTCAGTTCAGCGTGGTGTACTGCCGGTACCGGATCCAGATCTTGCGGCCTTCATCGCTTGGCCCGAAGGGCATGTTGAACCGCCGGTACAACGGCCATCCCAGGGAGGACGACAACTCGCCCAGGCTGTTCGCCAGCTGCTGTAACGACTCGGCCAGGCGGCGAAAGGCTCCGGCCAACTCGATGGGGGTTTTCTGCATACGGCACCTCTATAGTAAAAGGGTGTGCTTCGGAATCCACAACCTCAACGGACCTTCAACCCGTTCGGTTTTCCTCTCAAAGCCATTTTACGGTACCGTTGCACGTCAGGGGAGGCCCGATGCCTGAATCGATGGGCTCCTTCGCGCCTGATCGCGGCGGCGCTACCGGCGCAGCGACACCGGTAGTTTTGGCGTAACGGTTTCGGTGCGGCCGCCTGGTAGGCTACGTGGTTCTCGGGGGCGTGCGGCTCACCGTGTGCAGGCGGGCTTTCGGGTGCAACGGCGCCCCCGCTTCGGAAAGAAAGGACATGGGCAGAAACCACGACGCTTCCCCCGAAGGCATACCGTACTCGTCCCACCGGCCCGGACGGGTGCGTTTGAACTCCGCGATGCATTCCCGGTGCATGTGGTACGCCGCGGTATCCTCGGCGAGCGAGTAGTATAGGCGGAGGATGCGCATCGAGGACGGGCGCCAGATGATCTGCCCGCATACGTCGCACCAGATTACGGGGCGCCCGGGTGAGAATTGCAGTCGTTCCTTGAGCATGGGCGCCTCCTTGACCTGATCCAGAGCCGAATAGAACATCCATTCGCGGAAAGGCTTCCCGGCCGGCGGCCGGTAATCCTTTTCCCTACAGGATAATGCACTTCAGGATGATGGAAGGCAACTTCTACCGTAGGATGTTGCAAATCCGTAACATAGCCGGGTTGACCGGCTCGTGCGCGGGTACTAAAGGCAGTTCCCCGCGCGGCCTTCCTTCCCCGGGGACGTCATCCCATTCTTTCGTCGTCACCCCGCCCCCACCACGTCACACCGCACTAACACCACGTCACACCACACTAACACCACGTCACCCCGCACCAAAACCACGGCACACCGCACCAAAACCACGGCACACCGCACCAAAACCACGGCACCGCTAACAAAAACTACGTCATTCCGGCCCCCGAGCCGGGATCTCATAAGGGCTGCTGCATACCTCAACACATCCCGCGTCAGACCTGTCCCGCTCAGCGGGAGCCTGTCCCGCTATGCGGGGCGCGGGATGACGTATTTGAAGTGCGCGTCATCCCTCACAAAAACCTCGTCATCCCGGCCCCGTACTACCACGTCATCCCGGCCCCCGAGCCGGGATCTCATAAGGAGTGCATGAAATCCTGAACAGGTCCCGCATCGGGGCTCGGGATGACCCTCCGGGGGCTCGGCCCGGGCGGGCGCGGGGTATGACGAGGTGGTTATCATCCGGGGCCGGGGATCATTTTCACCGCACGGTTCTTAACCCTATCGGTGGTCGGCATTTCATAACTCTTCGCGATACGGTCATGTACGATACCCTCATCGTCGGGGCGGGCCCGGCCGGGCTGAGCGCGGCGCTCATCCTGGGCAGGTGCCGCCGGCGCGTGCTGCTCTGCGACGCCGGGAAGCCCCGGAACAGGTCCTCCCTGGCGGCGCACGGCTTTTTCACCCGCGACGGCGCCGCCCCGATGGAACTGCTCCGGACGGCCCGGCAACAACTGGTGAAGTACGATTCCGTCCGGTTCCTGAGCGCGGAGGTGGTGGAAGTGGGAAAGGAACCGGACCACTTCTGGGCGTTGCTCGACGAGGGGCGGCGCGTTTCCGGCAAGACGCTGCTGCTCGCTACCGGCGTGGAGGACGTCCTCCCCGATATCGAAGGGTTCGAGACGTTTTACGGAAAAAGCATCCATCATTGCCCCTACTGCGAC
>CBDUBS010000380.1:0-2055 GCA_965365445.1 uncultured bacterium
TCATGCAGCACATCGAGCCGGCCGGCGTCCACTCCGGCGACTCGACGGCCGTGCTTCCGCCGTACTCCCTTTCCGAAGAGGTGCTTCGGACGGTACGAACCTACGTGACCGACATAGCCAACCGGCTGGAGGTGGTCGGGCTCGTCAACGTACAGCTCGTCATCAAGGACAACATCGTCTACGTGATCGAGGCGAACCCGCGCGCTTCCCGGACGGTGCCCTTCGTGGCGAAGGCCACCGGAATCCCGGTAACGAATATCGCCACGCACGTGATGCTCGGTGAAACGCTCGATACGTTCCGCAAGGCCGGCCGGCTGGAGTCGCAATTGAAAGGGTTCGCCATCAAGGAGCCGGTATTCTCCTGGGACAAGTTCCCCGAGGTGCCGAAGGAACTCGGCCCGGAGATGAAATCCACGGGCGAGGCCATCGTGTTCGTGGACGCCCTTTCGGACGAGCACTTCCGGCGACCGTTCGAAATGCGCAACCTGTACCTCTCCCGGTAGAACGACAGGTTCACGATAGCCGCGCGGCTTCTCGATAGAGGGGCCGCGCGGCTTTGTTCAAGCCCCTTCAGACGTGCATTTCCGCACCGCGTTGAGTACCTTGCAAGGAAGTTCCCAACCGACTTCCACTACCTATCCGATGCCATAATGGAACCTCTGCAACTCCACGAAGACCGCTTTTTCGACTCGGACCCGGCCATCCGGAACGTCGCTCGCGAGCTGTACGGCGAAACGAAAGACCTGCCCATCGTCGCCCCGCACGGTCACGTCGATCCGAAGCTGCTTGCCCTGAACGAACCGTTCCCCGAGCCTGCCAGCCTGCTTATCATCCCGGACCATTACATTTTCCGAATGCTCTACTCGCAGGGCATCCGGCTCGAGGACCTCGGTGTGCCCACCCGCGACGGCACGCTGGTGGAGAAGGACGCCCGTAAGATCTGGCAGCTTTTCGGGGATAACTACTACCTGTTCGCCGGCACCCCTACGGGCGCCTGGATGTCCCATGAACTGTACCACGTGTTCGGCATCCGCAAGAAGCTCGATTCGGAAACGGCTCCGGCGATCTACGACGAATTACAGGAAAAGCTGCGCTCGCCGGAATACCTCCCGCGAGCTTTGTTCGATCGGTTCGACATCGAGGTGCTTTCCACCACCGACGCCGCCACCGATACGCTCGAACACCACAAGACCATCCGGGAATCGGGCTGGAACGGCAAGGTCATCCCGTCTTTCCGCCCCGACGCCGTACTCGCGATCGCCCATCCGGACTGGAAGAAAAACATCGACCTCCTGAAAGAACATACCGGCATGGAAATCGGCGGGTACCGGAGCTTCATCGAAGCGCTCGAAAACCGCCGGGCTTTCTTCAAAGAGATGGGCGCCGTCGCCACGGACCATGCCGTGTTGACGCCATACACCCACCGGCTATCCGAGGCCGAAGCCGAGAAACTGTTCGGGAAAGCGCTCGCCGGTCGGGCCGCAGCGGAGGACGAAGCCCGGTTCCAGGCGCACATGCTCATGGAAATGGCCCGGATGAGCATCGAGGACGGAATGGTGATGCAGATCCATCCCGGATCGTACCGCAACCATAACCAGGTGATTTATGACCGGTTCGGTCTGGACAAGGGGGCGGACATTCCGGTCCAGACGGAATACACCCGCAACCTGCACGAGCTGCTGAACGCCTACGGCAACGATATCCGGTTCACGCTGGTCATCTTCACGCTGGACGAAACCAGCTATGCCCGCGAGCTGGCCCCGCTGGCGGGGCATTACCCGGCGCTCAAGCTGGGCCCGGCGTGGTGGTTTCACGACAGCATCGAGGGCATGACGCGCTACCGCCTCCAACTCACCGAGACGGCGGGCATCTTCAACACGGCGGGCTTCAACGACGACACCCGGGCGTTCCCTTCGATCCCGGCCCGTCACGACCTGTCCCGCCGAGTGGATGCCAACTTCCTGGGGTATCTCGTCGCCCGCCACGTCATCGACATGAGCGACGCCCGGCGCATGGCCCGCGCCATGGCCTACGACCTCGTGCGGAAAACGTACC
>CBDUBS010000381.1:0-1994 GCA_965365445.1 uncultured bacterium
CGTCCATCATGTACACGCTATGGAAAACGCAGGGGATACATGTCCAGCCGTGGCGACCGGACGTCCGGATCGGGGCCGAACGCATCGGGGATTCCCTGTTCGTGCATCTGGAAACCGAGAAACCGTGGTCCGGCCGGGTGTTCTTCGACGGCCCCAGGCACCGGGAGATTATGCATCTGCCGCTGGACTGGCCGCGTATCAACCAGTTCCCGGAGTGGTTTACCGTAACCGGGGATCAGGCCTACTCGTGGCAGGAAGCCGGGTCCGCGAACCATCGGCAGTATACCGGCGATCGGTTGCGCCGGGGAGTTCCGCTCACGCTCGAGGCCGGAGAAACGCGCCGGTGGCTCGTGCATCCCGTAAATCCCTGAACAGATCAGGGTTTCAGGGCGACGAACAGACATAGCCCGGTAAGCGCCACCGCCACCGGCGTCATGATGAGCTTTTCCGGCTTGCTGGGAGACATCATGTTCCCAAGGATGCTGATGCCGAACACGAGAACCAGGATCCAGACGAACATTTCTACCAGCATGGGCGGCCGGATGAGTCGGACGGCTCCGGCCTGTTCTAGCACGCACACCGAGCCGAAGGCATAGAAGGGAATCGTCAGGGCGCCGGTCCAGCGCAGAGAGGGCGGGAGCCGTACGTACTTTCCGCCCCAGGCCAGACTACCCAGAGGTGCTCCGGCCGCCAGAGCGGCCTGAAGTATGGCCAGAGCGGCCATGATGCCCGTGGCCGCCCAGGCGGCCGTAACGTAAAGGGATTCCTGCTCCATCGTATAATCGTCGGCCCCCTGCAGGGATCACGTGTCCGACGCCGCAAGGTGGGGCGCTTTTTTTCGTATGTCGTATACTAGGGCGGCAGCCCTGTGACGATGCTTGCGTGGAACCGTAAGTCGGAGCATCGTTTCGTGCGATCCCGGCATGACCCGAAGTAGTTCCGGATTGCCGGAATGCACCTCCAGCTTATCATTCAGAACTCCCTGCTGGAGGGCAATTTTATGGAGCGCATTCATCTCCAGTTTCACGACTCTGCGTTCCTTACTCGATGCGCCCGGTATCCCGTAAGCCACCTCGAAGATCAGGAAATCATCTTCGATGTACAACACTCCCCCAACCTCGGTGAGACCGGCATGAATAGACGGCAACCGGAACGGTACGCAGGGACGGCCAGGGGTAAGCCGGTCTTGAACATGGGCTTTCAGAGCGGCTGCCGTCTCTAGATCAACCGGTTTTACTTTGTATACCATCTCGTCCGGATTGGCACCGGGCATGTCATCTAGAAGAAATAAACGGCGCGGCCGCAGGATAAGCTTGGACCCACCCAATCGGCGGACCAGACTGACATCCCATATATCGCTGTAGGGTATCAGGAGGGTTCGAGGGCTTTCATCCGTCACACAAGCTCCGGTGGGCCGGTACTCGAATAAAAGGCCGTTCTCCTGCTCGATAAGGGTGCCCTGTATGCTTACAATACCCCTGACCACTTCTGAAAAGGACACCTCAATAGAAACCGGTAGACGGAGCTCGGTGGATGACATGGGGTTTCCAGATTAGTTCTCATAGATATACGGCGCTGGAATGAGGGGTTCCAGAAAAAGCGGAACAATCAGTAACCAAAAAAACCGGAGTCGGCAGCACATGACGGTACGCATCTAACCTGCCGGCGACTTTCATATTTTCAAGCTATGGAAAGACCCGATAATCCAGGTACACGAAGTCGTTCAATGCTCCCCTCTGAAAAAAACAGACTCGAAAAGGCGCTGAGCCGACAGATACAGCGCATCGAGAGGCGCCTGCTTTACCTCGGGCAATGCAGCAGCCGGTACTCGTGGGGGCGGCTGGCCCTCGTGGTCGGGGGCATGGGCCTTGCCTGGGCGGCGTTTTCATGGCTGGGTGACCCGGCCGGAGCGGCGGTTATCCTGGTTCTTTTCTCCACCTTCGTCGTGGTAGCTTTCTTCCACCGGAGGGTAGAGCGAAGCCTGCATCTGCACC
>CBDUBS010000382.1:0-1970 GCA_965365445.1 uncultured bacterium
GGTTTCCCACTGCCCGATGCGCTCCAGGACTAGGCCGGGGTAAAACTCCCCATCGCGCCGCTGAAAGCGTACGCTGCGGCCGTCCTGAAACACCGGGTACGCCACCAGCCGCTCCCCGGAGGGGGGCAGCAGCCACACCGGCACCCCGAGCTCGAGCCGGACCTCTCGGTCCAGCACGCCGGTGTACAGCCGGTTTGTCCAGCGGTCGCGCTCGGCCACCTGCTTCGCCCCGACGCTGCTCGACTCCGTCAGGCGGGCCCGCAACCGCAGGGCGCCCGCTTCAATCCGGGTAGGGTATCGCATGGCTCAGGCCGGAAAGGTGAGCGTAATGCCCGTGAGCGTAACGGCTTTCCCGGCGAACACCTGCCCGTCCGGTATGGCCTTATCGTTGCGTACGATGACGTCTGCGCCGGAGCCGGGGCCGCCGGCCGTCAGAGTCAGGACTTCCGGGCCTGCCCCCGTTAGCACCAGAGCGCCTTTCTGCGCCTGTGGGTCCGTCGGGAACGAAGCGTCGAGCCCGGCGATGCCCTCCACGGATGCCGTGGCTCGCACGCCGGCGGCGCCTGCCGTCCACCGGCCCGTAAGGTCATACGTTTCCACCTCCTGCCCACCGGGCTCCCGGAGCGTGGCGGTCGTGTAGGCGGCGGTTATGGCCGCAACGTGTGCGGTTCGTGCGGCGTCGTTGAACTGGCCCATAGGACTATCCGGTTACAGAGTCGAAGGAATCGAAGCGGAAGGCGCTTTCCACGCCCTCCCCTCCGGCGAAATAACGGTCGCGTAGCGCGGCGGCGGCCCGGCTCACCGAGTCGGCGTCGCGGTAGGTGCGCTGGTAGCCGCCCATACCTTCCTGCACGAGCGTTTCGCTCTCGCCCCGCCGCCAGCCGTGGTTGATCTGAAGGGCCACCATGATGCCCCAGAGGGCCTTGAGGCCCGCCGTTAGCGCGTCATACCGCTCCGGGTCTACCCCGAGCATCCATTCCGCCATCCGGGCGTGTTGCTCCAGCGTCGCCGCGTCGAGCGCCGCCGGTTCGTCGTGCAGTAACTTGTGGTGGGTCGCGTCGAACATGATCGGTGCACGGTTTGAATCGTTTTTCCTGTAACCAGGGGGGCAGCCCCCGGACGACCTCGGCCTCCACCGGATCGCCGGGAGCGTACCTCCTGCCCCCGATAACGGCGGCGGCGGGGCCGCAACACCGGTATCGGGGGGTTTCTGCGGCAGACATCAGGCCCCCGCGCCCAGCACGAGGGCGTCGCCTGCGATGTACCGGGCGTCCACGTCGGCCGTGAGCGTCACCTTCACGAGCCGCTCCCGGTGGTACACGTCCCGCCCGACCGTCATCTCGCTCCCGAACCCGACGCACAGATTCTGCTTCGGCGTGAGCAGCATCCGGTTGTCGTCCAGCCCGAACACCGGATACAGCCGCACGCCCATGAAGCTCAGGTTGCGCCCCCAGGGTCCCGCCAGGATCATGTCCCCCAGCGCGGTGGCGCGGCTGCCGATCTCCTGCGCGTACCGGTCGTACACGTTCGCGCTGACGAAAAACCCCAGCTCGTCCCGGGCGTCCCGGTAGTCCTTCGGAAGCAGATTCAGCAAACCGGGAAACACCGTCTCGTGGTAGCTCGGGTTTGCCCCGATCACGTAGTCGTGCACTGCCGGATCGGCCTGGGCCTGCTTCACGAACCCATCCAGAATGCGCCGGGCCTTGTTCGTCCGCGTATCCGCCGGCAACGACGTGTCGCCGGAGAACAGCACCAGCACCAGGTCCTTCCCGAACCGTTTCGCAAACAGCCGGTTGAGGGTTTCGTTGGCCCGCTCGCGCTCGATGTTCTTCCTCAGGAAGCTCAGCGTCACGTCGAACGCCGCCACCACCTCCTTCGGCTGAAGCACCTTCCGGGTGCGGGCGGCGGCTACTACGTCCGCAATGGCCGGAGCCGTCCCTTCCGTCCCCGCCGTTATCACCGGCTCGCCC
>CBDUBS010000383.1:0-1937 GCA_965365445.1 uncultured bacterium
GTCGCCCTGGCCCGCCTGCTCCTGAAACGACCCGACTTTCTCCTGCTCGACGAGCCGACGAATCACCTGGATATCGACAGCATCGACTGGCTGGAAACCTACCTGAAGAGCTATCCCGGTACGGTGGTCATCGTTTCCCACGACCGCTATTTCCTGGACCGCATGGTCACGACCATTGCAGAACTCGTGCAGGGTAAGGTAACGGAATACACGGGAAACTACACGCGTTACCTGACGGAACGGGAGACCCGGCGAACGCTGCAACAATCCGCCTACGAAAACCAGCAGAAACAAATCGCCGATACGGAGCGGTTCGTTGAACGGTTCAGGTACAAGGCGACCAAAGCCCGCCAGGTCCAGAGCCGCATCAAGCAACTGGAGAAAATCGACCGGGTGGAAGCGCCGCCTACGGATGAGCAATCCATCTCCTTCCGCTTTCCGGAGCCGAACCGTTCGGGGAGAGTGGTGCTGGAGCTATCCCGCTTCTCGAAACGGTACGAAGGGGAAGAAGGGATCATCCAGGTGTTTTCCGACGCCGGGCCACTGGTCATCGAGCGAGGAGATAAGATTGCCCTGATCGGCAGAAACGGAGCGGGTAAATCGACCCTCGCCCGTATGCTGAACGAGACGGAAGGATTCGACGGCGCCCGCACCGAAGGCTACAACGTGGAGCGCACGTACTTTGCGCAGCACCAGGCCGAAGCGCTGGACCCCGCCGACACGATCCTCGAATCGTTGCGTATGGTTGCCAGGGGGCAGTCCGAAACGGAAATCCGCTCGATCCTGGGCGCCTTCCTGTTCTCGGGAGACGACGTATTCAAGAAAATCGGCGTGCTCTCCGGGGGTGAGAAAAGCCGGGTCGCGCTGGCCCGGACCCTGCTGGCGCCGGCCAACTTCCTCATTCTGGACGAGCCGACGAACCATCTGGACATGCGTTCGGTGAACGTGCTGATCGAGGCGTTACAGCAGTATAAGGGCACGTTCGTCGTGGTGAGCCACGACCGGCATTTTCTGGATCAGGTCGTGAACAAAGTCTGGCGGGCAGGCGAGGGCGGCGTGCGGACATTCATCGGCAACTATTCAGAATACCTGTGGCAGATCCAGCAGGGCGCCGCCGCACCGACCGAGGCGGCAGAGGCCGAAAAATCCGAGGCTGCCGGTTCGGATAACGGCCAATCCGCCCGTAAGACGAAAGAGCAAAAACGACTGGAAGCCGAGGAGCGAAACCGGCGTTACCGGCAGGGAAATGGTTCGAAGGGCGCCGATCCGTCAGGGCTCTCGTCGCAGCAACTTCGGAAACAGTATGAAGAGGTGGAGGCCGCCATTCTGGAAAAAGAACAACAGCGGGAGCAGGTAGAAACCGCCCTGGCCGATCCGGATCTGTATGCCCATGCGGACCGTTACCGCGAAACCATGTCCCGGTACGAGTCCATACAAAGCGAGCTTCAGGAATTGTATGCCCGGTGGGAGAGCCTTGCCACCCTGCTAACCTGACGACCCGGGTTCAAACGGATTTCCTGAACAGAATGTCCTTCATCCGGAAGGCATTTCGAACGATATCCTTCCCGCCCGGGATGATCAGCAGGGCAACCCCGAGCCCGGCGGTCGTAGCCAGCGTTACCAGCACCATGCCGGAAAGCGCCCCGGCGTCGCTGAACACGTCCCTGACCACATACGCGGCGGCGAGCATCACCGCCGTAATACCGAGCTGCCGGGCCATGGTTACGAACATATCGCGCGGCCTGATCGGCCCTCGCCGATTGGTATACAGGGTGTAGAGGAAGAATGCAAGTACGGACTGGCCAACGATACTCAGGGCTACCCCGTAAATGCCCCACGGCAGGCCCGCCAGAATGGCCAGGATGAGCAATACCCCTCCGGCCACGCGGAGGCGAAGCAACTCGTGACGGCCGTCCGTTATCGCACTTCGCCCGAGA
>CBDUBS010000384.1:0-1932 GCA_965365445.1 uncultured bacterium
ACGAAAAAGGGGGCGGCGGAGGACCTCCTGGGGCGGCTCTCCGGGTCTTACGGCCCGGCCTCCTCCAGCGAGTCGGGAGGCAGGAAAAGGCGCCGGGTGAGCGAGTCCGTCGGCATCTCCTCAGGAGCTACCGCATCGAGCTTCATCAGCGAGTCCACGACGCCGCTGTAGACGGTGTTGAACGGGTCGGAATGCTCCACGTACCAGAGCAGGGCGCGTTCGAAGCGCCGCTCGTCCAGGCCGTAGGCGGCCAGCACCGAGTCGCGGGCTTCGGGGGAGATATCCGCGAAGCGGCGCCCCCGGGCGTCCACGAGCAGCACATCCACCAGCACCCGGGTCATGACATCCTCCGGCACGGGCGGACGGGGTTCGAACAGGCCGCAGCCCGCCAGCAAGCAGATGATCGGCAGGAGTCGCATGGACGTATGATAGCGGCCTCGCGCGTTCGGTTCAACCCGGCTCGATTACTTAAACCTTTAACTCGACCTTATCGGGGGAAATGCCTATCATAGATCGTCTATGTGTAAAAGCGGGTTCGGGATGACGGAAGAAAAGCTTCGGAATAGCGAGTTATTGAATGGGTAATCCGGTACGATTCATTAAACACCACATTTTATCGTTCGCGGCCGTGATGATGCTGGTCGGTAATATCCAACCGGCCGGGGGTCAGGCGGTTCAGCGGGCCAACATGCCGCAGCACCGGCCGAACGTCATCTTCATCGTGGCGGATGATTTGAACGACGCCGTCGGGGGGATGGGGGCGGACGTGCAGGCCAGGACGCCCAACCTGGACCGCCTCCGCCGCATGGGCGCCCTGTTCACGAACGCACAGGTGAACGCGCCGATCTGCGGTCCGTCGCGGGCGAGCTTCCTCTCGGGGCTGTACCCGCATACCACGGGGTACTACGGGTATAACTTCCTCACGGACCACTGGCGGGAGAACGAGCGGCTTTCCGATGCGGTGGTGTTCCCCGAACACTTCCGGGCGGAGGGGTACGATGTGCTCATCACGGGGAAAATCTACCACAACAACCAGGAGGACCCGACGTTCTGGTACGAAACCGGCGCTCCGCCGAGCTGGGGGCCGTGGCCGTGGGACGGCCGGCGGCAGGATGAGTATGAACACGGCATCATAGGCGTGTGGCCGAACTCGAACGTGCATCCCTCGCTGCCCGAGGGGATCGGGATTGACGATGCATTCGGGTCGCTGGCCGACGTGCCGGGTTTCCCGGCGGATACGGCCCTGGGCGTGCCGGGGTACACCGGCTGGGTGCTGTACTCGAAACCGTTCCGGTACGTCTCGGAAACCGACCGGGACCTGATGCCGGATGAGCTGAACGCCCGGTTTGCGGTCGAAAGGCTGGGCATGGACCGGAAGAACCCGTTCCTGATGCTCGTCGGGTTCAACCGGCCGCACAGCCCGCTGGTGGTTCCGCAAGCGTACCTGGACATGTCTCCGCTGGACGACATCCGGCTGCCGCCGATCAACGAAAACGATCTGAAGGACCTGGCCGAGGGGCTTCGGCCCCCGGACGTGGGGCTCTCCACCGGGGCGTATGGTTTCGACCGGTACCGGAAGTTCCTCCGCATCGGCGGGGAGCGGCTCGTGAAGCTGTGGCTACAGGCGTACCTGGCTTCCATTACATTCATGGACGACCAGCTCGGGAAGATTCTGGACGCGCTGGAGAGCAGCCCCTACCGGGATGACACCTACATCGTGTTTACGAGCGACAACGGGTACCACATCGGGGAAAAAACCTATATCTTCAAAAACTCGCCGTGGGAGGAAGCCTGCCGGGTCCCGCTGCTCGTAGCCGGGCCGGGGATCGCCGGAGGGCAGGTGGTCGAGCAGCCGGTGTCGCTGGTGGACGTGTACCCGACGCTGGTGGACTGGGCCGGTCTGCCCGCCGATCCGAACCGCCGCACCAACCG
>CBDUBS010000385.1:0-1915 GCA_965365445.1 uncultured bacterium
TCGCGGCCTTCGACAGTGTTGGCAATCGCACGAGGATCGGCTCCGATGGACAGGCCGGAGGCGGCCACGGCGTCCAGGTCGATCACCCGGGCCAGATCCTCGATATACGGCCCGACGTAATCATATCGGTGCGTGGTGGGGCTGTTCAGGGCCTCCCGGAGGGATACCCGTTTTACGTCGCGGAGGCTGCCCCGCAGGATTTCGTTGGCCCGGTTTTCGATCTGCCGGGTGGCTCCGGTATCGGCGGGGCCGCCGTTGGTCAGGTTGTACTTGATGCCGCCGTCGTCCGGGGGGTTGTGGGAGGGTGTAATGACGACCCCATCGGCCAGACCGGATGCCCGCTCCCGATTGTAGGTCAGGATAGCGTGTGAAATGACGGGCGTGGGCGTCACCCCCAGGTTCTGCTCGATCATCACCTCCACCCCGTTGGCCGCGAATACTTCGAGCGCCGAGGCATGGGCAGGTTCCGAGAGGGCATGCGTATCCATGCCAAGGAACAGGGGACCGTCGGCGCCGAGCGAGGAACGTAATTCGGCAACCGCCTGACAGATAGCCAGAATGTGCCGTTCGTTGAACGCATTCCTGAACGACGAACCCCGGTGGCCGGAGGTCCCGAAAGTAACCCGCTCGGCCGGGTTTTCCGGATCGGGGTGGTTCGTGTAATAGGCCGAAATGAGCCGGGGGACGTTGACGAGTTGTTCGGGAAGGGCCGGTTTTCCGGGTTGTGGCTGCATGGTAAGGGTGAGTTTAACGGATTCAGCGGGCGGTACCGGCTGCAAATGCGTCGATGGCCGGGGGGTGCGGCAGCGGCTCTCCTTCGGAAGCGTACCGCGAGAAAGAGCCGTTCTCCCACAGGCCTACCTCGATCTGCCGGTTTACCGGGTCGATGAGCAGATAGGCCCGGTTGGCCGGGTCCGCTTCGGACCGGCGCCCGATGACGTACAACAGCCTGTCGTGCTCGATCGTCCCGGCCAGGCGCATGTTCGCCTTGAACGTGTCGAACCGGGGACCGAGCAGGGTTTTCAGCTCCGGACTTACGGCGGAGCTATCGAAAAACAACATGTCGTGGGGGTCGTGCCCGGCGTAAATCGGCAGCGACGACCAATCCATAGGGGTGGGCGACGGGTTGAGCAGGATCGTATCGGACTCGATGGCCCGCGAGTGATCCACGACGTCCTCGGCTTCCGAGGAGGAGCGGTTGCAGGCCGCGATGCCGAGCAAGAGGGCGGCCGACAGCAGCAGGTATCGGTTCATGATCGGGTGCATGCTACAGAGAAGGGAGCCGGGTGAAAACGGCATAACGCCGCTTTAACGAGGGAGGCCTCCCGGTTGTTCTGAACGTGCCGCTCTACCTTCCGGCGGCTCAGGAGGGACGATCCATCGGAGCACTCCTGTGTGTGCCTCCGTAAAGCGAGAAAAAAGCTTCCGGTGCACCGTTCGTTGCGCCGGGGATGCTTGCCGCCGGGAGGCGGAAAAGTCTATTTATGAAGATTCATCAAACAGGGTCGGACGCGCTTCGGCCTTTCCCGTCACCACTCGCCGGAGGTAATCATGCGCGTACTGAAATGGATAGGCATAGGGCTCGTTTCAATCATCGGGTTAGTCCTTCTGGCAGGCGGTGTGATGTATTTTATCGGCAGCGCGAAGGTAGACCGGACGTACACCGTTGTAACGGCCGGCTTGCGCGTGGAGTCGGACTCCGCTTCGATAGCCCGGGGGGCGCACCTGGTGAACATCCACGGATGTACGGATTGCCACAAATCCGATCTGAGCGGGCAGGTTTTCGTGGATGCGCCTCCGTTCCGGGTGACGGCGGCCAACCTGACCGGCGGGCGCGGCGGGATAGGCCACACCTACACGGACGAGGATTACGACCGGGCCATCCGACACGGGGTGAAACCCGACGGCAGGCCCG
>CBDUBS010000386.1:0-1911 GCA_965365445.1 uncultured bacterium
AAGACGTGCTGATGGAGGATGTTCGCGATTACGTGACCCGCACGTTCCGGCACGACGAGACGAAGGAAATTCGCCTCTATGGCCTCGGAGGGGACGATCTGTTCCGGTTGACCGGCGCCGCCGAAAAAGGCATACGGGTGCGGATAATCGGCGGCGACGGAAACGACCGGGTTGAGGACCGCTCCCGCGTAAGCCGGGGGAGCCGGCTCACCTACGTCCACGACGTGCCGGGCGGCATCACGGTAATGGAGGGGCCTCAGACACGGGTCGCCCTCTCGCCCGAACCGGATATCAACGAATACCACCGGCGGATGCTCGTCAAAAACACCATGCTTCCGCTCGGCGGGCTGTCTTTCCGCACCGAAGAGGGGTGGGAGATCGAGGGCGGCGCCGCCCTGGCGCTCGCGGGCTTCGAAAAAAGGCCCTACGCTGCCGCTCACACCGTTTACGGCTCCTACACCACCGGGACGGAAGTGTACCGCCTGGGATATCGGGGGCAGGCAACCTCCTTCATCGGAGGGTGGGATGGGGAAGCGCATCTGGATGCCGGCACGCCGGAGGGAAAACGTTATTTCTACGGGCTGGGCAATGAAACCCCGGATGACGGACGCCTTCGTATCGGCGGAGTTCAGGTGCGGTCCGGCCTGTCGCTGGCACGCGATCTGGGGGATCATTTCCGTGTTCAGGCCGGCCCAACGATTGAGTACACCCGTATGCGCGCCGCCGGCGCCCCGGGCGAAAGCCTGGCCGCAACCACCGACCTGCGGCCGGGCGTCGGGTTGGCGCTCGCTCTGGACCGGAGGGATACCTTGCAAGCGCCGCAACGCGGTATACGGTGGCACAATACCGCTCACCTGACCGCCGGCACGCGCGGTGAAGCCGGCCTCCTTGCCCGCCTATCCACGCGGGCTGCCACCTACCTGACCCCTCCGGCGTTTACGCGGGTCACGCTGGCCCTGCGGGCGGGTGCGGCGCACAACCTGGGCGATTTCGAGTACTGGCAGGCGAATACGCTGGGCGGTGGAGAGGGGGTGCGCGGCTACCGTTCGGATCGATGGGCGGGGCGTACAGCCGCCTACGCCGGGGCCGAGCTTCGGATGCGTCTCGTTAACCTCACCACGTACTTCACCCGCGGCCCGCTCGGCGTGCTGGCCTTCACCGATGCCGGACGGGTATGGGCCGACGGCGATGCCTCCCGGAAAGTGCATACGGGTTACGGGGGCGGAGTCTGGTACGCTCCATTCAACATGGTCGTTGTGGCGGCGACGGTTGCTTTTTCCGAGGAGGACACCCTGTTCGGGCTTACGCTCGGTATGCCGTTCTGAGCCGGATTTACCCGTCAGAACAACCCTATCGCATCGACGTCGATGGCGATACGGTATCCCCCTGGAGGAGCGCCGCCTGCTGCCCTGGCGGCTCTCAACAGAGGTTGCGGCGCTACGCCGGGGGGTGTTTTGAGGAGGGTGTGGAAACGGTACTGCCGCTTGACCCTGCCGACGAATGCCGCCTCCGGCCCCAGTATGGTCACCCGGTCGGAGAGGCTGCGTAGTGCATCGGTCCACCGCCGGGCAAGGGCTTCCGTTCCCGCCTCTTCGGGGCCCCGGAACTCGATGCCGGATACGCGCCCATAGGGGGGGTAATGGAAGGCTTTCCGTTCGGGAAGCGCGTAGTCCATGAACCCGTGGTAATCGTGCTCCGCCGCGAAACGTAAGACGGGATGCGACGGGTTGCGGGTCTGCAAGATGACTTCACCCGGCAGGTCGGACCGTCCGGCTCTGCCGGATACCTGCGTCAGGAGCTGGAAGGTCCGCTCTTCGGCCCGGAAATCCGGCAGGAGCAGACCCGTATCGGCGTTGACGACCCCGACCAGGGTGACCCTCCCGAAATCGAGCCCTTTGGCCACCATCTGCG
>CBDUBS010000387.1:0-1845 GCA_965365445.1 uncultured bacterium
GCCACAGCCCCGCGCCGTCATCCGCCACGATACGTACGTTCGGCGCTCCGGTCAGCACGAGTCCTTCGGCGGCGCGCGCCGTGATGCGCACTCCGTCCATACTGGTAAACGCCGTCACCTGAACCGGATCGCCGGGGGCGCTCTGTGCGCGCGCGTGGTCGGGAGGGTTTGCGAAAAGCGCCCCCACCAGAGCGCCCAATACGAAACGAGACATCCTCATGGATCGATACGGGTGATGCGGAGCGCGGCCAACGTGGGCGCTCCCGCCGATGAAGAAAAGCCGATTTCGATGCCGCGGCCGTCTGCGGCGCGTGCCGTATACGTCCGTGAGAAGGCCCGGGCTGCTCCGGCCCGACCGACCAAATCGAGTGCGGTTTCCACGGTGCGGCCGTTGATTACCACGTCGAACACGCGGGCGCCGGGCGCTGCCCCCGGCCCGGCCGCCTCCGGCTCGATGAAGTGCAGTTCCACTTCGTACCGGCCGTCGGGCACGTCGGCGCGGTAGCCTTCGAGGCCGGTAAGCACACTGGAGTACACCTGCGTACCTGCACCGCCCACACCGCCCAGGATGGGCGTATTGCGGTTGAACAGCGCCGCCTTGCCGGGGCCGAGGTAGCCGAAGCTCCCCTCCCGGTAGGGCTGGTCCTCTATCCACAGCGCATCGGCTTCGTCGCGAAACTGCGTCGTCGCCCCTACGTCTACCCGAAGCTCCCGGAACGGCGCGTCGGCGAGGTGGTAGGGAACCGGCCGCACGTCAATCGCGAGGGCATCCGTAACCACCTCCCGGCCTCGCGTACCCCGGGCGATCACCTCGTTGCGCCCCGGCTTGAACACCACGTCCCACGACGCCTTTCGCACGTCGTCGGGGGTTTTAGCCCCGAGCGAGCGCCCGTTGACCAGCAGCTCTACCCGGTCCAGGTTGGCATACACATCCACGGGCTGCGCTTCGAGCGTCCCGTCGGCTTGCCGCCGTACGCTACGCAAAGCCCACTCCCGGCTCGCGATGTACACCAGCGGTTCAGCGGTCCAGTTGGCCTTGTACAGGTAGTACACGTCCTTGGGGCGGCGGTCGAAGGTTGCCATCCCCTTCTTGTTCATGTGGTTGAACGTCTCGCCGATATCCGGCTGCGAGAAGTCGAACTGGTTCCAGATAGCCGATCCGGCCAGGTAGGGCCGGGCGCGTATCTGGCGGAGGTAGCTTTCGTGGTACAGGCGGCCGTAGCCGGTGGAGTGGTCGAAACGCACGGGGCGGGTGCTGTTCAGCCGCTCGTCGGCGCCGGCTCCGTATTCCGAGACGAAGATCGCCTGTTCGGGGTGCTCGCGGCGGCGTCGGTCCAGGGTTTCCCCGAACCCGTCCAGATCGCCGCCGTACCACCCGTTGTACAGGTTCACGCCGAGCACCTGTGCGATGTCGGCCACGCCGGTAACGTCGTACCAGTTGTTCCCGTGGATCGCCATGACGGTAGGCCGGGTGGGGTCCTCGGCGCGCGCCGTCGAATCCATCACGGCGGCAAACCGGCGCACGGCCTCACCGTAATGGCGGTCGGTGTGCTGCGCCAGGCGCTCGCCTCCCTGCGAGTACAGGAATACTTCGTTCATCAGCCCCCAGAGGATCACCGAAGGGTGGTTGTAGTGCTGCCGGATCATCTCGCGCAGCATCCCGGTGGCGTTGGCGGTAAATTGCGGGTCGTCGGTGATGTAGTCCACGACGGGTACTTCTTCCCAGATCAGCAGCCCCAGGCGGTCGGCGGCCCGGAGCACGGCGGGGTCCTGCGGGTAATGGGCCAGCCGCAGGAAATTCGCGCCCATGGCCTTTATGGATTCGAGGTCGGCGAGGTGCTGCCC
>CBDUBS010000388.1:0-1810 GCA_965365445.1 uncultured bacterium
TGGCGTGGATAGCAGGTCATGCCTTCATGTTACCAAAAAAGAACAAGCTATGCCAATGGTTTCCGCAGAAATATTCGCTCTATCCAACCCTGCGAACGATGAGCGAGCCGCCTTTATGCCGTCCGGCATACCGGATACAGGTATTGTTCAACCCTGCCCGAAAAACTCCGTATGTGAAGGATCATGGAAGGACGGGGCCGCTCTCTACCGCATCGACGTGCTCGTGAAGCCGCCGGGCCAGGTCGTCTACGACCTCCCGATACGCCGGGTCCTCGGCCACATTTACGTTTTCGGCCGGGTCTTTTTCGTGGTCGTAGAGCATTCGCGCCGCGGGTTTGCCGTCTTTGCCGTACCACTCGGTATACAGATAATGGTCGGTCCGGATGGACTCCGCATCGATCCACCGGGGGAACACGGCTTCCTTGCCGGCTGCATCCGGATCGGTCAATCGGCGGGCGAAGCTCGTGCCGGCAAGCATTCCGGGCGGGGTCAGCCCGGCCAGTTCGGCCAGCGTCGGGTAGATATCCACGAACTCGACCAGCCCCGCCGAGTGCCTTCCCGCGGCGTAGCCGGGCGCCCGAACGATAAGGGGTGCATGTACGGCGTTATTGAACGGCGAGTGCTTGCACCAGAGGCCGTGCTCGCCCAGCTGCCAGCCGTGATCGCCCCAGAGGACGACGATGGTGTTTTCGGCCAGGCCGAGTCGGTCCAGTTCGTCGAGCACCAGACCCAGGTTGGCGTCCATGTAGCTGAGGGCGGCCCGGTAGCCGTGGACGAGTTTCAGGGCCAGCGTATCCGGCACGGGTGCGGGCGCACCCGGAACGCTCGCGTAGTTCCGCAACTCCCCGAAACTGTGCCAGGCTTCTTTCGGAGCATTCTCGGGAAGGAACGGGTTGTCGGCCAGGCGCAGTTCGGCCGGGTCGTATAGATCCCAATAGCGCTGCGGGGCGTTAAAGGGCAGATGCGGCTTCAGGAACCCCACGGCGAGGAAAAACGGCCGGCCTTCCCCCTTGAGTCGCTGTAGCTCCTGCACCGCTCTACGGGCAATCTTGCCGTCGTAATACGCCGAATCCGGCACGGAAGCCGCCTCATATGGAGCGCCGCGCTGGTTGCCTTTATCCAGCGCTACGTTTTCGGGCAGCACGTAATCCCGCCAACTCACGTTTTGGGTGGCCGGGTCGGATCCGGGGTGCCAGTGCGGCCGGCTCCAACTCCGCTCGGCGTCGTCGTTGTGGTGGAGTACTTTCCCTATACCAATGGTGGTGTAGCCGTTTTCCCGGAACAGTTGGGGCAACGTCACCGCTCCGGGCGCGTCCTTATCCACCCGCACGTCGTAATTCCGAAACCGGGTGCGGGCCGGCCGGATGCCGGTCATGAGGCTCGCCCGGGAAGCCCCGCACACCGGCACGTTCACATACGCCCGGTCGAACACGACCCCCTCCCCCGCCAGCCGATCCAGGTTCGGCGCGTGTAGGCCTTCCCGGCCGTACGCTCCGAACTCGGGGCGCAGATCGTCCACGGCAATGAACAGTACGTTCGGACGGACCGGAGGGGCCTCCGGCAGATCGTCGGTGCAGGCGGGAAGCAGCAAAACGAGAAGGGCGAGAGCGATTGGGCGCAGCATGACAGGCCTCCGAATGGGTGGGGACATGCATAATATAGCCCCGGGCTGGCTGATGCAGCCATTGAAGAACCGGAGAAACGAACAGGCCCTTGTTCCGAAAGCGTGACAAACCGAACGCCCTCCACCCCGTTAGTACTGTACGTACTTGTTTCGTTAATCCGGTTCGTCATGTTATTTCTCAGGCTG
>CBDUBS010000389.1:0-1793 GCA_965365445.1 uncultured bacterium
CGAGGGCGTTCGAGCGCCGAAAACGTCAGGCATTCCGGGAGTACATCACGGTCCGAAGGGATGAAGCCCGGAAGATACGATCCCATCCCCCGCCTGTTCCAGCCCTGCGCTATAGTGAAGCCCCGGCGCAATGTAACGACGAGATGTCTTACTGAATACCGGCCGGCGCTCAACGAACAGAGGCTATGCGGGTGTAAAATATTTCGTACCCTGGTAGCAGAACCGACCACTCAGCCCCACGAGAGCGCCCTGCGTCATGTCTGAACCACCCCTGCCCGCCCCGGAAATCATCGACTGGCTCCTGAAAGGAGACGTATCAATCCAGTACCAGACTTTAAGGGACCTTCTGGGCGAGGACCGCCCGGAGTTGCAGGAGCGGATTCCACTGGAGGGCTGGGGGGCCCGGTTGCTCGCCCGTCGCAACCCGGATGGTTCCTGGGGGCGGGGGTTCTATCAGCCGAAATGGACCAGTTCCCACTACACCCTTCTGGATCTGAAGGGGCTGGGGACTTCTTCGGACCACCCGCTCATCCGGCAGAGCGTCGAGCGAATCGCCCTCTACGAGCGGGGCCCGGATGGCGGTGTCAACCCCTCTCGGATGATCCGTCAGAGTGATGTATGCATCAACGGCCTGTTTCTTTCCTACGCCTGCCACTTCGCCGCGCCCCCGGAAGCGCTGCACTCCGTTGTGGACTTCATTCTGGCGCAGCAGATGCCGGACGGAGGCTTCAACTGTCGGAAAAACCGTTCCGGGGCCAGCCACAGCTCACTGCACTCCACGCTGAGCGTGCTGGAAGGCTTAACCGAGTACGCCCGGAGCGGCTACACTTATCGCCTGCATGAAACCGGGCAGGCGGCCGCGGATTCCTGCCGGTTCATCCTGCAGCACCGTCTTTTCCGGTCCGACCATACGGGCGAAATCATCCATCCGGATTTCCTCAAGCTGGTGTACCCAGCGCGGTGGAAATACAATATACTGAGAGCCCTGGACTGTCTGCGCGCCGCCGGAATCCCTTTCTCGGACGAGATGTCGGATGCGCTTGCCATGTTGGGGCAAAAACGCGGACCGGATGGCCGATGGCGCCTGAACGCTGCTCATCCCGGCGCCGTCCATTTCGTCATGGAGCGTCCCGGAGAGCCCAGCCGATGGATCACGCTGCTCGCATTGCGCGTTTTTAACCACTACGCGCCCGGCATGGCGTAGGTGCTAATGCAAAGCGCCGGAACCCTTTCGGATACCGGCGCTTCGGTAGTAGCGGGGGCGGGATTCGAACCCGCGACCTTCGGGTTATGAGCCCGATGAGCTACCAGCTGCTCTACCCCGCGATGTATTCAGGACTGCTAATGTAACCCCTCTGACGCAGCGGCGCAAGGAAAGATCCTGCAACGCGGTAACTTAAAGCAATCTGCATAATGCCGGCAGGCCGCCGACGGAAAAATCTGCTCGGCGGAGTAACCTTCTTCTCCCGGCGGTTGTTGCCCGAGCGGCGGCTTCTTAAACTACCGCCTACCCTGACCCCTGAGGATTTCCGGCTTTTCATATGGCTGTGTTGCACCCGTTCCGCGCCCTGCGTCCCGTTCCCGAAAAAGTGGAGGAGGTTGCCTCCGTTCCGTACGACGTCATATCGAGCGATGAAGCCCGGCGGATGGCCGACGGCAAACCCCTGAGCTTCCTGCACGTCATCCGCCCCGAGATCGACCTGCCGGAAGGCCTCGACGAGCACGACGACCGGGTGTACGAAAAAGGAGCGGAAACCCTCCGCCGGTTCTCCCAAAGCCCCCACTGGATGAGG
>CBDUBS010000390.1:0-1746 GCA_965365445.1 uncultured bacterium
CCTGACCCTTTACCAGTCCACCTTCGATTCCTCCATCGACATCCCCCTTACGTTCGCGCTCCATCCCAACTTCCCGAATCCGTTCTCGGAGAACACTACGGTCAGTTACACCCTGGACGAAGCGGCTGTCGTACGGCTCGAGGTGTACGACCTGCTCGGGAAGCGGATAGCCGTGCTACAGGACGGCCGGCAGGAAGCCGGTTCGCACGCCGTTACCTTCTCCGGCGACGGACTGGCTTCCGGCGTGTATGTTTTACGCCTGCTCTCCGGCGACCGGCAGCGCACCGAACGCATGGTGCTCGTTCGGTAGCCCCGGCATCCAACCTCTATTTTGCATTGATTTTTCGGGAACTGCCGGTGCCGCTCCGTGTCTCACCGACACATCAACAACCAACCTGAAATCCTCCTCCCCGTCCGGCAGACGGTCAGAGAAGCAGGGCCATAAACAACCAACGAAATGGATTACAAGGAAGGCGCCTATAAAGTGCGCGATCTGAAGCTGGCCGAGCAGGGCCGCATGAAAATCGAATGGGCGGAAAGCCGTATGCCGGTTCTCACGCGGCTGCGGGAGCAGTACGCCGCCGAAAAACCCTTCGAAGGATACAAAATAACCGGCTGCCTGCACGTCACGAAAGAAACCGCCGTGCTCGTGGAAACCTTCGCGGCCTGCGGGGCCAAAGTGGCCTGGAGCGGGTGCAACCCCCTCAGCACCAACGACGAAGTCGCTGCCGCACTCGCCAAGGCCGGCATCGAGATTTACGCCTGGCACGGCCAGAACGTCGAGGAGTTCTACTGGAGCATCGAGCGCACCCTCGACGATCCGCCCCACCTCACCCTGGACGACGGCGCCGACCTGATTTTCACGGTCCACAGCAAGCACCCGGAGCTTTCCGAGCACATCATCGGCGGAAGCGAGGAAACCACCACCGGCGTGCATCGCCTCCGCGCTATGGCCTCCGACGGCAAACTCCTCTACCCGGTCTACGCCGTCAACGACGCCGAAACCAAATGGGATTTCGATAACGTCTACGGCACCGGGCAGAGCACCCTGGACGGCATCCTTCGGGCTTCTTCGATCCTGCTCGCAGGGAAAAACTTCGTCGTTGCCGGCTACGGGCACTGCGGCCGGGGCGTCGCCATGCGAGCCAAAGGCATGGGCGCCAACGTCATCATCACCGAGGTAAAACCCACGGCAGCGCTCAAAGCCACCCTCGAAGGCTGCCGCGTGATGACGATGGACGAAGCCGCCGAAGTCGGCGACATCTTCGTCACGGCGACCGGTATGCGCGACGTCATCCGGGGGCATCACTTCCTCAAAATGAAGGAAGGAGCCATCATCTCCAACACCGGCCACTACGACGTCGAGATCAACCTCCAGGAACTCGCCGAACTCGCCAACGACACGCGCATCATTCGGGATAACAACCGGGAGTACACTCTCGAGAACGGCAAGAAACTGTTCGTCCTCGCCGAGGGCCGCCTCGTCAACCTGGCCGCCGCCGAAGGGCATCCCTCCGAAGTGATGGACATGAGCTTCGCCAACCAATTCATGGCGCACCTCAACCTCGTCCGCAAGCACGAAGCCGGCGAGGACCTCAGCCCCCGCGTGATTGACCTGCCTGAAGAACTCGATCAGGAAATCGCCCGGATCAAGCTGGAAACCATGGGCCTCTCCATCGACTCCCTCACCGACGAACAGGTAGCCTACGCCTCCGACTACTCCGCCGGAACGTAACCCCGGGGCCT
>CBDUBS010000391.1:0-1742 GCA_965365445.1 uncultured bacterium
CCGGTCGTCGTTTTTTTGTGCTACAGGGAATACCGTGACGGCCCTCCCTTTCTTTCGACTTGCAGCGGCGCCCGGTGCAGGTTCGCGTTTCCCGCAGGGCGCCCGGCTTGACGAACGATTTGTTTCGCAGATGTGCAACCGTTGCATCCACAGGATGTACGGCGCAGGGTTAGCGGCTCCTTCAGGATGAGCGCTTGCCGCTGCCCTTCATCTTCTCAACCGGCCGATGCAACAGCCTGGTGAGGGCTGCTTTCCTCCCGCCCTCGTCCCCGCTTGCATCTTCCGCCGCTATGATAAGGCTATTGTGCTGCCCGCAACAAGGTATGTTTGGCGCATCTACCTATGAGGTTTGAGCCTAACGTCCAGCCGTACTGAAACGATAAGTAGCTAATATTAATAGGCTATACCCTTTTGGCAGCCATTCCTCCGCACATTATCAATTCGTTACCGGGGGGCAGGGGCAGCCGGGAGCCACAGGAGCAAACATCCCCCATCCCCGAATTACGGAGCCGGTTTCTGCCCAATAACCGCCCCGCCATGCGGGACTTCCCGCTTTGCGGGATGGGGATGTTATTCGCTAACCGGGTCAGCGGGAGAGGTAGAAGGTAAAGCCGGTGCGGAGGCTCCAGACGTAGTCGTTGTACCGGCCCACGGCTGCGCCGTCCAGGTCGTCGTCGAGCGGGAGGGTCATCCGGAGGGCGGCGTTCAGGCCGAGCCGCCGGCCGGCCATCACCTCCAGCCCGGCCCCGGCCGTAACGAACGGCTGCGAGCCGCCGGTGAGCGATCCGCTGCTCTGCTGCTGCATCAGCCCGAGGCCCGCCGAGAGGAACGGCGACACCGGGCGGTAGGGCGTGGCGAAGTACATGAGGCTCAGGTCGCCCCCGAAGTACGGGGTGGCGAACATCCCTTCCGCGGCCAGCTCGCCGCGGGTCAGCCCGAGGGCCGCCGTCCAGCGGGGCGTCAGGCTGTACCGCAGGGCCGCCCCGATCTGGGCGCGGGCCAGCGGGTCCGAGACGTCCCCCCGGTACTGCTCGGCTCCGCCCGTAACCTCGATCCCGAGGCCCGGGCGGTTGTTCCGGGCGATGCGGTCGAAGTAGTCCTTCCGGCCGGCCTGCTCCACCGCGTCGTCGTAGGCGGCAAAGGCATCCGAATTGACGTCGTTCGGGTTCTTCAGGGCCCACCAGCTCTCCCGGACCCCCTCGATCACGAGGTTCTTTACCGCTTCCTCGATGGCTTCCGTTACCGCCAGCACCGGCGGCTCGTTGACGCTGTAGCCGATTTCACTCTCCAGCAGGCGCTTCACGTCCACGTAGCGGAACACGCCGCCGTCCACCTTCTGCGAGAGGATGGTTTTGGTGGTGTGGACGGTTTTGAGCACCTGCCCGTTCTGCGTGGATACCGCCCGGAGGTAGATGGTTACCTGATCCTCCCGGAACTGCCCGGAGCCGCCCGTACCGAAAAACCGCCCGCCGACGCCGCCCGTAAGGGTGTTGGTATCGTACCCGATGACGCCGCCCTCGAGCAGCACCCCGGCGTACAGCAGCGGCGGAAGCGGCCCGAGCTTCTGGCCGTCCGGGCCGGTGTGCTGGCTCCGGATGGAGGTGATGATCTGGCGCTCGTTGAGCAGGTTGCTGAGGCCCTCCCGCTCGATGGGGATGAACCAGCCGGATTGCTCCAGCGCCCGCATCAGGATGGAGGTGGCCCCCTGCGTAACGGCGGTGCTCCACGAGGCGATCCGGTCG
>CBDUBS010000392.1:0-1629 GCA_965365445.1 uncultured bacterium
TATTAGTTCAAGCAGTCATCCAGGCCGGTGAGAACACCCTCCGGCTTCCTCCTCCCGCACCCGTAACGGGTGCGAACGGAGGCGGCGAGCTGCGTCCCTCAAGGGAGGGGGTTGTTATTGCATCCTTTCCCTCACACCATCACTTCGCGCGGGTCGGTGATCCGGCCGTGGATGGCGGAGGAGGCCACGGTGAGCGGAGAGGCCAGGTACACCGACGCCTGTTTGGAGCCCATGCGGCCGGGGTAATTCCGGTTGGTGGTCGAGATGACCACCTCCTCGCCGTGGGTGCGCCCGAACGTATCCACCGGCCCGCCCAGGCAGGCGCCGCAGCTCGCGTGGCCCATTTTGCACCCGGCCTGCACGAACACATCGTACAGCGAGACGCCGTCGAGCAGCGTGTCGTGGAGTTCGCGCTCCACCTGGGTGCTGGCGGGCACCACGTAGGTATCCACGCGCACCTCCTGCCCCTTGATGATGCGGGCGGCGGCCTCGAAATCCTCCAGCTTGCCTCCGGTGCAGCTGCCGATGTACGCCCGGTCGATGCGCGTGCCGGCCACCTCGCGGACGGTGGCCCGGTTGTCCGGGCTGTGCGGTTTGGCGACCACCGGGTCCATGTCGGCCACGTTGTAGATCCACTCGCCCATGAACCGGGCGTCGTCGTCGCCGTAGACGGCCTCGAACGGAGCCGTCGTGCGGGCGCGGACGTACTCGAAGGTTTTGTCATCCGGGGCGATGATGCCGTTTTTCCCTCCGGCCTCGATAGCCATGTTGCACAGCGTCATGCGCTCCTGTATGGAGAGGTCGTAGACGGCGCCCCCGTCGAACTCCATCGCCCGGTAGGTGGCTCCGTCCGCCCCGATGTCGCCGATGACCTGAAGGATGAGGTCCTTCGCCATGAGGTACGGGGGCAGCGCCCCCTCGAACACGAAGCGCATGGTTTCCGGGACCTTCAGCCAGATTTTCCCGACGCCCATGATGAACGCCGCATCGGTGTTGCCGACGCCCGTGGAGAACACCCCGAACGCGCCGGAGGTGCAGGTGTGGCTGTCGGTGCCGATGAGGATGTTGCCGGGGCGATTGAACCCTTCCTCGGCCAGGGCCACGTGGCAAACGCCCTTGTAGCGGTCGGTGCCCACGTCGAAGAAGTGGGGCAGGCCCTGTTCCTGGGCGAAGGTACGGAGGATCTGGACGTTGCGGTTGGCGTGCCGGTCGGCGGTGAAGATGTAATGGTCCGGGATGATGACCACTTTATCCCGGTCCCACACCTTCGCCTCCGCCCCGAACTCGCGCTGGAAGATCTCGATGGCGGGCGGCCCGCACACGTCGTGGGTCATGAGGATGTCCACGTTCACCCAGATGTTCTCTCCGGGGACGACGCGCTGCCGCCGTGCGTGCTGCGCCAGTATTTTTTCGGTGATGTTCATTGGGCTATATCAGGTTATCGGGCCGCCGGTCAGTTGATTGAATGAACCAAACCCCTCCCTCGAGGGAGGTGGCACTGCCGATGGCACATCGGCAAAGAGCCGGAGGGTGTATGCTCAGGTATTGCGAATAGGCCGGAGGACGACCGGCAGGTTGCGGCATACACCCCCACCCCTTCGGGGAGCCCCCTCGAGGGGGCGGTTAAAA
>CBDUBS010000393.1:0-1596 GCA_965365445.1 uncultured bacterium
TGCGGAGCGTCGGCCGGTACGTACCGGCGTCCGGGTTCCTCGTACACGCCGAGTTTGGGGAACCACTGCCCGACGAGGAAAAACAGATCGCCGCTATCGAACCGTTCCCACCCGGTGCGGGCCAGTACCTTCGGCAGGGTAGCCTCGAAGTCGATGTCCAGCCGGATCGTTTCACCGGGAGCTGCCGGCCGGGGCAGTTCCACCTCCACCACCGTCCGGTCATGTACATTCCCGTCATCCGGCTGAATGAACCGGATGCGGCCGGTCACGTCGTGCAGGGCGGCTCCGGCCCCTGCAACGGTCATCCGCCGGATCTCGATGCGCCCCCGTCCCTCCTCTCCCGACTGGCTGAACTGCCGGTGCCGGCCCCCGCTCTCCCGCATGAACGTGGAACGCTCGTCCCGGAACGCGTTCAGGTACAGGTGAAACTGCAACACGCCGACGGGCGCCTGGTCCGGATTTCGCCACGTCACCCGCTCCCTGCCGGTCAGGGTCCGGGCCTCCGGGTCCAGCGAAACCTCGATGCGGTAGGAAACGCGACGCTCGCTGAGGGGTTTATCCGGCAGCGCCGGACGGGCTGCAACGGCAAAACTCGCGCTTCCGAGCAGCATCAACAGCCCTACCCGTAAACCTGGCATGGGTTAGTCCGATTGGTTGGGGAGTAGGGTAAATGTAAAACCCGCAGGGGCGCAGAAAAAGAGCCGACCAGGGATCCCATGTCTGCATTCCCCCCCTTCGTCGACCTGTGTGAGGTAGGCCCGCGCGACGGGTTTCAGTTCGAGGCCGCCTTCATCCCCACCGATCTCAAGGTGGAGATCATCGAGGGACTGGCCGGGGCGGGCCTGCGCCGCATTCAGGCCGTCTCGTTCGTGCATCCCGCCCGGGTGCCCCAGATGGCCGACGCCGAAAAGGTGATCGGTTCCCTGATTCCCCGGAAGGGCGTGGCGTACACGGCCCTGGTGCTCAACCGAAAGGGCCTCGACCGGGCCGCTGCCGCAGGCCTTCGTACGGTGGATCTGTCTATCGCTGCCAACGAAACGCACAGCCGGGCCAATACGGGCCTCTCGGTGGAGGAGGGCGTCGCGGAAGCCGAGGCCATGATCGCCGCGGCCCGGTCGCTCGGGATGGACGTGCAACTCGGGCTGCAAACCGTATTCGGCTACGCATCGCCCGGCGATACGCCCATACCTCTGGTGATCGATATGGCCGCCCGGTTCGCCGATCAGGGCGTCGAATCGCTCTCTCTGGCCGACTCCACCGGCATGGCCAACCCCAACATGATCCGGGAACGGATCGCCTCGGTGCAACGGGTCGCCGGAAGTACGCCGCTCGTGCTCCACCTCCACGATACCCGCGGCCTGGGCCTGGCCAACGTCGTAGCCGCTCTGGAGTGCGGCGTCACCCGCTTCGATTCCTCCCTGGGCGGCCTCGGAGGGTGCCCCTTCATACCGGGAGCTACGGGTAACGTCGCCACGGAGGATACAGCGTACCTCCTGGAATCCCTCGGCATCGAAACCGGAGTGGATTACCGGAAAGTCGCCGCCTGCTCCAGCCGCATCGCACAGTTCCTCGGCCGCCCCCTCTCCGGGAAGATGT
>CBDUBS010000394.1:0-1588 GCA_965365445.1 uncultured bacterium
GCCGAGGTACGCGGCGCCTACGACGCACGCGCCGAAGAACAGGCCCTCCAGCCCCCCGAAAAATACCTGCGTCGTAAACCCGAACTCCTGCTCGCCGAGAAACCGGCCGAGCGTGCCCACATCCAGCCGGGAGCCCTCGAAAGACCGGGCCAGCGCGTCGAGGCTTCCACCCATCAGGCGGCCGCCCGCCAGCGGGATCACCATGCCGGCCGCCGCACCGGTTAAGCCGGCCCGTATCGTGGGCGCCCGGAACGACGGCCCGTTCAGCCCGTTGCCGAGGTTCGCACCGAGGGCTACGGCTACCCCGAGCGTGGCTCCTTCCCAACCCCCCGCGAGGTCGCTCGGGCTGCGCCCGAACAGAATGCTGAAGGCGTCGATGCCGAGGAGTTCGACCAGCACACCCACGACGGCGCCGCCGAACCCGGCCCCGACAACGCTCCAGACCCGGTGCATCCGCGCCGAGAGTAGAGGGGCCGCCATGCCGAAGCTAACCCCGAAAGCGCCCGTAGCCCCTACCAGCACGTTCAGCGTGAGCAGCACGGCCAGCATCGACAGCCCGCCCGGGCCGCCGCCCGGCAGCAGGGCGAAGCCGTACAGCAACCCGCCGATAACGCCGGCCGCTGCGCCGCCGAGCGTCCCCGCAAGGCCCTGAACGAGGAACCGGATCCACGGGCCGCCGATTTCGGGAGCCGCGGAGTCCTCGGGCTCCACGACCGGCGGAGAGGGAGCATCCGGCGCGCCGGGATCGGCGGTCAGGGCGCCGATGAAGCGATAGCCGTGCCGGGGCACCGTCTGGATGTAGCGCGGGTTGGCGGCGTCGTCGCCGAGCAGTCGCCGGATTTCCTTGATGCACTGCGTGAGCGCCCCGTCGGTTACGACCACGTCGCTCCATATTTCCGTAAAAAACCGGTCCTTGGGCACCAGGTTACCCCCTTCGCTCACCAGCAAGGCGAGCGCGTCGAACGGTCGCCCGCTCAACTCGACGGGCGTATCCCCCCGGAGGAGGCGTCGGTTGGCAACGTCCAGCGTAAACCCGTCGAAGTGGTATGTAGCTTCCTGTGGTATCATGGGCCTGTGTCCTCCCCGTATCCGTACGGCGTTGCCGGGGCATGTTACATTCACCAACGGGGGCAAACAAGGCCCTGCCGGAGAAAGCGCCGGCCCGGCGCTACAGGGGCCGGGCGACTTGTACTTGTCTGTATGATGCATTAATGTAATGTTACCCCTGACCCCTATCCGGCGCTGCTATGCTCCCCTCGAAATCGTCCTCTCGCCGCTCGTTTCTGAAAGACACCGGCCGCCTGGCGGCGGCTTCAACCCTGGCTACGGCGTTTCCGGGGTTCCGGATCGCGGAGGAGCCGACGATCCGCCTGGCGCTCGTCGGCTGCGGCGGCCGCGGCTCGGGCGCCGTTGCCGATGCGGTGACGGCCGGCGGCGGAGCGGTGCGGCTGACGGCGATGGCGGATGCGTTCGAGCACCGGCTCACATCGAGCCACCAGGCCCTGAGCCAGGGCTATTCCGACCGGATGGACGTACCGCCGGAGCGCCGGTTCGTAGGCCTGAACGCGTATCGGGATGCCATGGACGA
>CBDUBS010000395.1:0-1579 GCA_965365445.1 uncultured bacterium
AGGCCGGGCCACCGCCACCGGCTCGGTTACGCTTACACAGCTCACGCTGGGCGAGCTCGACATTCAAGCCGACTTGAACGAGTTCAAGGCCGTGGAGTCGCTTCAGTACCGGGCTGTCGTATCCGGGAACATAGCCCTGCAGGGCACCACCCGCCGGCCGTTTGTTACCGGCGATATAACGCTGCTTAGCACGGATATCTACCTCGATGAAGCGACCGCTGCCGCAGACGTTCTTCCGGTACGACTTTCGGAACGCGATCTCCGGATTCTTGAAGAACGATTCGGGTACCGTGTGACGGAAAAGGACACCTCGACGTTCGTATTCTACGATGCCCTCGCCATGGACCTCGATGTGGAGATCGAGCGCAATAGCTGGCTGCGTCAGAGCACGAACCCGGAAATGGCCATCCAGCTTCTCGGACGCCTCGACCTTACCAAGCAGCCCGCTCAGGATATTCAGATTTTCGGAACGATCGAGGCGGTGCCGGATCGCAGCTACATCAACCAGTTCGGCCGGCGGTTCACCATAAAACGGGGCGAGCTCAATTTCAACGGCGGGGCAACCAACTTCCTCATGGATATCGAGGCCACGTACAGCGTGCGCTCCCGTCGCAACGACGTACCCGAGGCGGAAATAGAACTCGGCATTTCCGGAAGAATAGACAACCCGGAACTAACGCTCAGCTCGAACCCGCCGATGGAGTACACCGACATCATCTCCTACATCGCCACCAACCGGCCGGCCGACCAGAGCCTGCATCTTGGCGGCAGTGAGGTGCTGACCGGCGGAGCCGTACTGGCCGTCAACCAGCTGGCCTCGGTCATCGAGGGGGTGGCTGCCGCCGAGCTCGGCCTGGACGTCGTAGAAATCCAGCAGACGGCTACACGTACCGAGCTTATCGCCGGGAAGTACGTTTCACATAATCTGTACGTAGGCGTGAGCCAGCCTATTTCGTTTACGGAATCCGCTGCAACAAACCAGACGACCAGCGGGCCCGGCACGCAGATTACCATCGAGTACGAGTTCGTGGACTGGCTCATGTTGCGCCTGACCGGAGGCTCCTCCTTGTTGCAGGCCAACCTGCTGTGGGAGTACGCTTATTGACAAACGAGGCAATTGGAACGGCCCTACCACGCAATCTCTGCGCGGGTTTCGTATTATAGATTCCGTCGGACTTTCATTCCCACCCACATACCGGAGAGGGGTCGCCCCCCTGGCTCGATGCAGTTTCGAAGTGCCGTTACGCATAATACCGGTATCGTTCAGGAGGCGTTACAGCGCCTCGGAGAGCTCGCGTTGTTTGTGGTCGAGTTCTTCAAACGTTTCTGGCGCCCTCCATATGAGTTCAAGGAACTCATCAACCAGATGGACGAGGCCGGCAGTAAAAGTTTTCTGCTCACGGCGGTAACGGGCATGGCCATCGGGATCGTGCTGGCTATGCAAAGCCGGGGCACGCTCGCTCGCTTCGGAGCCGAAGCGGTCATGCCGAGTATGCTGGCCCTCTCGGTGTTCAAGGAAATCGGCCCGGTCATTACGTCGCTCGTTCTGGCGGGCCGCCTGGGGGAGGGTATAGGAGCG
>CBDUBS010000396.1:0-1542 GCA_965365445.1 uncultured bacterium
CCGCCGTAAAACGGGTGGCGTCATCCGAACCAAAGGACAGGTTATACACCTCGAAGTACAGGGCCAGCGGCGTTTCGGGTGAAAGGCGGTCCGCCGTGATGACCGCCGGGCGAAAATCCGCCCCGAGACTGTCCAGCCGGTCGGCGTAGAGCGGCAGCAGGTCGGAAAGCGCCGGCCGATCCGCAGCCGGATCGAGCGCTTCGAGTGAATCGAAGCGCGTGACGGACGTGTTGAGATGAATCCAGCCAAGCGAGTCGAGGTGGGCGTATTGATCGACCTGAAAAGCAAGGTCGTACGCAGCGGTGTCGCCCAGAATCGAAACGGCGCGTACGGCCGTGCCAAGTGAATCGTCGGAAGGAAGCATCCGGTAAGTGGACCGCGTCAGCCGCCGCCCGCCGGAAGGGTCGAAGTGCACCAGATTGGCCATGACGGTATACGGCCCCTCAAACGTGAAATCCCCCGCCTTCAGGCGGCTCCACTTGAAACCCACCGGCGGCTCCAATCCGTTCGGCGGCAGCGACCAGTAGATTTCGGTCCGGGTGCGTCCGTCCTCCGCGAGAAAGCGCGCCGGCCGGGTGAGCACCTCCAGGGAGTTGCGCCCGTCGAGGATGCGGGTAGCGGTTCTGGGCACCGTTTCATCCCTAAGCTGAGCGAGCTGGCGATCCTCCCGGGCGGTTTCCTGCATAACCAGGGTCATGGCGGTTCCGAGGCCGCGTGGGGCCATGCCTTGCGTCGCTGCGTTCAGGCCGTAATGGGCTCCCCGGCCGGCGAAGTCCAGGATGGCCTGGTCGGTTACGCTCAGGCTGGATGCATAGCCGGGATGGAGCAGCGCCAGCTGGATAAGGAACTCGTTGTACGCCCCGAGCGCCAGCAGCGCCCGCTCGCGGCTCCGGGGGGATTCCGCAAATACGCCCCGGCGCAGCGTCTCGGGGAGCAGATCGCGGCTTTCGGACAGTTTGTAGCAATGCCGATCCCGGATGAACAGGTAATGCGCCCACCGCCCGAACGGCCGGTACGACCAGAATTCATTATCGGGCAGGCGGGTTACGTCCGGGTTGAGGTAGTATATGTTCCTGTACGAACGGTCGAACGCCAGCGAGTTCGGCGGCGAGCCCGTTTCGAGAGCGGCGTTGTGCAGGCTGCGGGACCGCGACGGCTCCCCGAGTCGAACGTACAGGTCGCCCCGGTCATCGAAGCCGGTGGCCGTTTCGGGGCACGCATACCGTTCTTCGGCCCGAGCCACCCGCTCCAGATGTTCGTAAAGGCGTTCGTTGGCTTCCGTCACGGGAAACGGGTCATGACGCTGCCACCAACGTTCCCACGTACCGACCGGCGGCTCGCCCCGGCCGTCGGGCAGCACCAGCGCCAGGCGCCGGTGAAGCCGTTCGAGATGGGGCCGCTCCGAGGGTGCGGCCTCGTCTATGGGAATGTCGAGCAACCGGAGGTAGAGCGCAGCGGCTTCGCCGTAACGGGAGCGCTCCTGATGAAAGAAAACCGCCGTAATGAACGAGTCGGCAGCGGCAACACGAACCGGCTCGGCGG
>CBDUBS010000397.1:0-1532 GCA_965365445.1 uncultured bacterium
TGCAGGGGACGCTTTCGTTTTCTCATCAGGGAGGAGTTATTTATGCAGCACGATCCAATAACTCCTCTCCATCCGGGTTATTCGATTTTATAGCGCTTCAGGGATCAGCGCCGGGGTTTCGGGCCGCATACGTTCCACAACCGGATTGGTCGGGTTCATCTGGCCCGGAAAGGCGCCCGGACCCGGCATGTACAGAAAAAGCTTACCTCCCCGGTCGCTCTCTCCCATGAACACCGTACCATCGGCGCCCACCGTCATCGCGTCGAAGGAGTACGCGCGCCACTGATAGTAGGGACTGCGGTCCACCGCCGGCACGCCCAGATCCGTGAACCCTTTACCTCCGGTCAGGTCGTAGGTGTGCAGCTTGCAGATCCGGTCCAGGTGGCCGGTGATCAGGTACAGGTTGCCGTCGCGCCCTACCTTCATGGCCCGCGTGCGCCGCATGACGCGCGGTTTACCCAGTGTAAGCAGTTCCTGCCGTTCCGGGTTCATCTTAAACACATAACCGTCGGTGGTAGCGCCGTATACTTCGCCGCCCGGCCCCACGTCGAACGCCTCCACGACCGGGTAGTCCATCGACTTGAGGCTCTCCCAGTACTCTCCCGGCAGGCGCATGTAGGTGAGCTGCGGCAGGGTATCCTCGCCGGGACGGAATTGTACGATCCAGCCGTTATCGCCGGAGGTGTAAAGGTACCCCGTCTGTGGATCGCAATAGAGCGCCCGCGGGACGGTCCGCCAGTCGCGCTCGGGGCCGTTGAATACCTTCCTTTCCAGCATCTCGCCAAAATCATGCGTTTTTCCATCGCGAATGGAATGGGAGAAGAAGTGCGCGTCCGGATAGGTAATGCCGTAGATCACGGTCGAATCCCGGTTCCATGCCATCGCATAGATGGTGTTGGCGACTACCGGTACCCCCAGATCCTCCACAGGAGCCGGCGAATCGTTCAGATACCGCTGGTTGTCCCCTTTCTTCGGATCGTACCGGTACAGATGGCCTCCTTCGTACCCCTCGAACGGCTTCCGGATGTCCTTCCAGAGTTGCTTCTCGATGCCCTCGTACTCTACGGGGAAGTCTGCGGTGAGCTGAACCGGGGCGAACATACTTCTCCCTCCACCGATATAGATGGCGCCGTCTTTTCCCTCCAATAACGTATGATGCACGCCCGTTGCCGTACCGATCATCCCGAGCGGACGCACTTTGTTGATGTAGCGATTGTAGAGAAACAGGTAGGCTTGCGTTTTCCCGCTCGTGGCCCCGTATACGAGCCCATTGGAGTGGGAAAGGAGCGCCGTGATGCGGCCGTTGTCGGCCGGGATGAGGTTCTGCTGAGGATAGCCCAGCTCCCGGTAGTCGAGGCGGTGCGTGTCGAAATGGGGATTGATCCACTGCTGGCCGAAGGCCGTACTGAATGCGCTCAGTAACAGAAACGAGGAAAGAATAAAGGGCTTCATGGGCGCCTCCGGCGTATTCACTTCGTGGTAGAGAGCGAGGAAGAAGGGCGCGGGTCGTAGCAGCCCAGACCCATGCTGTA
>CBDUBS010000398.1:0-1516 GCA_965365445.1 uncultured bacterium
ATCCTTCGAAGCGGTCACGTCGGTGCATTCTTCCGCATGGCGGCCGCCGCTGCAATCAAAAAATTTCCCGCCGCCGGAAGTCTGGAGCAGCCAGCGCGGCTCCCGCAAGATACGCTCGGCCTGAAGGTAACTGAAAATCCAGTCGCGGTGGTGGACGGAGGGGTCCAGTAGGGTTGGTTTGAGGCTCACGCCGTCGATCTCGCGATCCCGGGGCAGCGGCGCCCCGGCGAAGTCGGCCAGGGTAGGCAGCACATCGCTCACATCGGTCAGTTCGGCGCTCACCACTCCGGCGGGCGTCGTGCCCGGCATCGAGGCGATAAACGGCACCCAGGCGCCCATCTCGGTGACGGCGCCTTTGCCGGCATCTTTCGTACCGTTATCCCCGATGAACAGCACCAGGGTATTCTCGCGCAGCCCCAGCTCGTCCAGCGCATCGATTACCCGGCCGACTACCCGGTCCATCGTTTCGACGTTGTTCTTGAGGCCGCCCTTTGTTTTTTTCGTCGGATCGGTAAGGTCGGGGGTAGGCTCCCACGGAGTATGGGTCAGCACCATCGGGTAGTACAGCAGGAACGGCTCGTCCTTGTGGCGGCGGATGAAATCGACCGCGAAGTCGGCGAACAGGTCCGGGCCGTAATCATTCGGGCCGGTGGGCGCATACCGGCCGTTTTCCATAATGGACGGGTTCCAGAAACGCGCCGTTTTTTTCGTCCGTTCCACCTCATAGCGACCGGTGTACCGGGCGCCGGGGGGGAGGTTTTCGGTGTAGGCCCACATACGGTACTCGTCGAAGCCGGTATCGTGGATGAGCGTAGGCAGCTTGCCCGTAAGTTGCCATTTACCTGTCAGGCCGGTGGCGTAGCCTTTTTGCTTGAGCACATCGGCAAACGTGATCTCGGCCGTGCCGAGGTCGTAATCCGGGTTGCGGAAGTTGGGCGCTCCGGGGCGTTCGGTCAGGGCGAGCCAGCCCGTCCGGAAGCCATAGCGCCCCGTCATGAGCTCGACGCGGGTCGGCGAGCACAGCGGCGTGGCATAGGCCGTCTCGAAGCGGGTGCCCTCGGCCGCGAGCCGGTCCAGGTTGGGGGTTCGGTGGGCAGGGTGGCCGTAGGAGGCCAGTTCCCGGGCTCCCAGGTCGTCGGCAAGGATAACGACGAAGTTTGGCGGACGGGAGGCGGGTTGCGCCTGCGCCGCGCCGCCGATAGCGAGCAGGAGGAAGAGGGGTAGGATGCGGTGCATGTTCATGGCCCTTGTGCGGAGTGTTTGCTGAGCGCTCACGGCGCCGAACGGCGCTGTTTCTTCCGCCCGGCAGGGGCCGGCGTTTCGGAAGGAGCGGTTCGGTCGGTTTTTTTCCGGCGTTCACGGCGGGCGGCCCGTTCTTTTTTTGCCCCCGGCCCGGGAGACGCTTTAACGCCGGGTGCATTGCCGGCGGCCTGCCGCGCCTGTGCGGCTTCGGCGTCCTTGCGGTGCAGCTTACGGCTCAGGGCGGCTACGGTATCGGCATAGGCGGGGTGGTCGG